>CALXVN010000024.1 GCA_944392085.1 uncultured Clostridia bacterium
ATTTACTAAATTGTTTGTAGGAGGAAACCTTTGCTATTACTGAATTTCAACTTTTCGTCATAAGAGAATAAAATTGTGATAACTAATGCTACTAGTGTTATTCCGATTTTCTTTAATTAGAGCTTTTTTTAAATTACTAAAATTTCTTTTCATGTGCTTTATCCATCCCTTCTTTATTCTTATGTACTTTATTACATAAATTATTATTTACTCTTTTTTACTAATTTATACAGTTTTTCTTTAGTTTTCCCCCTTTCATTTAGTATAAATTATTTTGCTTTTTATAAATCAAATTTCAAATGATTTTTATCAATTTAAATTATACATGTAATTAATTTATTTGTAAACATTTTTTGATAAATTTCATCGTTTTGTTTTTGATATTTGTCATTTATTGTTGTGTTGAAGACTCTAAATATTTGTTTATTCAGTAACTTTAGTAATTATCGAAATTATTTCTAATTATCTCATAAACTTTTATATTACTTTATTTGCTTCTGAACTTTTCTGTAGTTTTCTAAAATTCAATTCCTCATCTAATATTTTCCCATTATTTCCTATAATTCCGCTTACACATACTTCATCTTTTTTTATCTTTTCACTTATTTTTTGATTATTTTCTAGTAACAACATGCTTTCATACAATTTTACTAAATCAAAGTTTTCTCCTATTTGCTCAAATTTTTCTTGTAAATCATCTGGGCATTTTATTTCAAAATAGTTTATATTTATTCCATCAAAATTTGGATTATCATACTTTACAAATTCCTGCACATTTATTATAATAGCATCTCTATTTATATTATATTTAGAAAGTTCATCTTTATTTAAATTTATATTTAATACATATTTTGCTCTTTTTAATGCTTTTCTTTTATTATTTGATATAGAAATTAATACTCCATCATTCTCTAGTAAATTCTCTTGTATGTTTTTTAGTCTTTCTATGTCATTTGTAACTACATTTGTCATTTTAAAGTTTTCAATAAATTCTTGTAGAAAATTCAAATTTATTTTTGAATCTTTTTTTAATATAATATAAATATTCTCCTCTTTTGTATCTTTATTTTGTTTATTAAGCACATATTTTACTATTTGAAATTTCATAAAATCCATTAATTGCTTCCCATTTAATACATTTACATCTTGAGATAAAATCTTGCAAATTTTTTCTTTATATTCTCCATCTAACTCTTTTGAGAATACTAATGTATCTATATTTAGCTTCTTTATATATCTTGCAATCCTCTTCTGAAATTTTGTTTTTTCTATATCATAAACTGCAAAAATATAATTTTCATTATATTTTCTTATATCTATTTTTCTAAAGATTTTTTCATTTAAATTTTCTTTTTTAATATATCCTATACACAAAAAAATCACCTCATATAATAAAACTTCTTGTCTTAATTATATGAGGTCTATCTCATTTTAATTCTATTTTACATTTAAAGTTTCTGAAATTAAATCCCATATTGAATCAGTTTCCATATCTTTTGTCCAGTAAGCTGCTCCTGCTAATTCATATTCTTCTATTAAAGATAATTTTTCCTTAATAGATTCTTCATCTTCAACCCATATCTTATATGTAATTCCATCTTCTTCAAATTCTACATAGTATTGTTTTAAATCATCATCCCATGTTTTAGAAACACCGTCTGGTAAAAACTCTTCTATTTTTTCCATATTTATTGGTGATTTGCTTATTAGCTTTCCATTTTCTTCTTCCCAAACTCTTGTAAAAAATGGTATACCTAATATTAACTTATCTGGCTCAACACCTTCTTGTCCAACAAATTTATTAAGATTTGCTTTAACCCAGTTATATCCTGCTGTTGTTCCTGCTGCCGTCGAAGAATTTCCATATTGATCATATGCCATAAATACAATATAATCTGCAACTTTTCCTATTACATATCTATCATAGCACATTGACCATTCTTCACTTCCGTCTGGTGCTGTAACATCTACAGAAAGTACTGCACCTATTTCATTTAATCGAGGTTTAAGTTCTATTATAAATCGAGAAAATAAATCTTTATCTTCATCATGCATATATTCAAAATCTATATTAATTCCATCTAAATCATATTTTAAAACTAGGCTTACAATATTTTCTATTAAATCATGTCTTAAATTATAATCTCTCATTATTTCAGATGTTGTTTCAATATATGTATTGTTTGATATACTTGGCCAAACTTTATAGCCATTATCATGTGCCCACTTTATATAGCTTTCTCCGTCTTCTCCAACATTTGCATGTATCTTACCTTTTCCTTCATCTACTAATGTAAATAAAGTAGGGCTTACTACATTAACTCCTTTTATAGTTGTTCCGCTTCTGTCCGGCACATAAGCATATTCATACACAT
This sequence comes from uncultured Clostridia bacterium, assembly GCA_944392085.1. Lineage (GTDB taxonomy): Bacteria > Bacillota > Clostridia > TANB77 > CAG-508 > CALXVA01. Next base: position 2,376 of record CALXVN010000024.1, read on the forward strand.
AATCCCAAACCATGCTAACATTTCCTTCTATCTGTTTTTCTTGTTCTAGTGTATCTCTATATACATACTCATTTACCAAAGTATTAGTTTTTACATATCCTATTTTTCCTGTATCTGTTCTTACCTTTGTCCAATTATCTACTAGTTCATTAACATTTTCTTTAGTTTGTACAATTGTTACAGTTTCTCCTTCAGTTATCTCATCTACATTTCTAGAAAATATAGTAGGGTATGCCTTTACTTTATTTTCCTTTGTGCTTGAAGCTACTACATATCTTCTATCTTTTGAGTCTACAGTTATAGTATTTGTAGATTCTATATAATTTATTTCTATGTTATATACATTGTCTAATTCATTAAATGGTAAATAATATGTATCATCTTTTTTTATTATTGTACCAGTTGTTTCTGTTTTAGAGCCATTATTTACTAATATATTCTCTCCAACTACCATACTTGCAACTTGATTTTCAGATGTAGTAATTATTTGATTATATTTTTCGTCATAATATATGTATGGATCAAAGAAATTCGAAATATCTTCTTTTGCAATGTACATTATGCCATTTTCTATGATTATATCTTTTTTTAAACTCTTTGTTACATTACTATTATTTATTACTAAATTGGTTTTATCTATTATTTCATCATTTACATAATTTGGTGCCAATTTTAGAATTCCAAAAACACATCCTAAAAAAATTGCTACAATTATTAATTTACTTATAATTTTATTTTTTACTTTTTCTTCTCTTTTTGCTTTTCTTGACATATTTCTCTCCTAATAAAAATTCATACTTTATTTATTTTTTCAACAAAGACTTAGCAGATTTAACTACATTATACATAAGCATAGCAATAGTCATAGGTCCAACTCCACCTGGTACTGGAGTTATGTAAGATACTTTTTTTGAAACATTTTCAAAGTCCACATCTCCTACTAATTTTCCTTCTTCATTTCTATTTATTCCTACATCTATTACAACTGCTCCCTCTTTCACCATATTGCTAGTTACAAATTTTGGCTTTCCTAAAGCTGCAATTAAAATATCTGCTTTACTTGTTATTTCTTCTATGTTTTTTGTTTTAGAATGGCATACAGTAACTGTTGCATTCTTATTTAATAAGCATTGAATTAAAGGTTTTCCTACAATATTACTTCTTCCAATTATTACTGCTCTTTTTCCTTCTATTGGTATATTATATTCTTCTAACATTTTAATAACTCCATAAGGTGTACAAGATATAAAGGAGTCTTCTCCTATTGACAATTTTCCTACATTTATTGGATTAAATCCATCAACATCTTTTCTATAATCTATAGTATTAAAAGCTTCTCTTATATCTAGCCCTTCAGGTATTGGGCTTTGCAACAATATTCCGTTTATATCTTCTCTATTGTTTAATTCTTTTATAAGATTTATTAAATATTCTTGAGTTATTGTACTTTCTAATAAAAATTCTTCAAATTCTATTCCTATTTCTTCACATGCTTTGCTTTTATTTCTAACATACACAGCTGAAGCTTTATCATCTCCAACCATTATAACTGCAAGTTTTGGCTTAATTCCTTTCTGTTTTAATTCTTCTACTTCTTCTTTCAGCTCCATCCTAATTTTTTTTGCTAACTCTTTACCATTAATTAATTCCATAAATCTCCTCCTTTTTGTCGCGTTAGGGACAGTCCCTTTCGCGACACTTTCCTAATTTATACTTTTCTCTATTTCAACTACTAAATTCCCTTTTTTAGTTTGGTTTAATATTTTTCCTACTTTAAATCTCCCTTTTCCTCTAACTGTAATTAAGTCTTTTTCTTTTAACTCTTTTGAACCTTTTGTAATTAATTCATGATTTATAAATACTCTTTCTTCTTTAATTATTACTGTTGCTTTTGCTCTTGATGTTCTTATCACTTCTGAAACTATACTATCTATTCTCATTGATGGTATTATGATATTTAATATTTGCGTCTTTGGTTCTCCTACATTTAATTCTTCGATTTTTATACTTTGAAATTCCGCTTTACTAAATCTAGTTAACTCTTTTAGACCTTCTATTATATATTTTTCTGCATCTTTAATAACTATTATATCAGCTCCATCTTTGCTTACTATTATATCTCCTACTTTTTCTCGTTTTATTCCTATTTTTATAATGGCCCCTAAATAATCTCTATGAGAGTACATACCTTTTAACTCATTTGGCAATATAATTCTTATACTTCCAAATATTGAATTATAATCAAATTTTTCTTCTAAAAAAACATTTTCTAATTTTTCTGGATATATAATTATTAAACTTCTTTCCGCTACTTCATATCCTCCAAAAGCTACATAATTTTCTACTTTCATATCTTTTAAAATTTTTTCTAGTAATTGTCTTTGCCTCATATCTAAAAAATCGGTACACTCTATTCTATTTTTTGAATTTACAAATTCAATTTTGTCAAGCAATTTTGCTACTAACAACTTATCATCTTCATTTGTACATTTCTCTAAAATTTCTTGTCTGCTCAAGTGATACCTCCTTCTTTGTCCGAAATAGACCTGTCCCTAATTTGTATTTTTTACATGTTTATATATTGATTCCACATCCATTTTATATTTCTTCTCAAGCTCTCCAATACTACCATGCTCTATAAATTTATCTGGATATGCAAAAGATTTTATCTTAATATCTTTAATATTATTTTCTACTATTAACTCTTTTATGCTTGTGCCTATTCCACCTATAATTGTTCCATCCTCCATTGTTATGCAAAGTTTTGATTCTTTAAGATATTGTATAATTTTATTTTCGTCAATTGGCTTTACAAATCTTAAATTAATAACCTTTACATATATGTTTTCTTCTATTAATTTTTTTGCTACTTTTTTAGCTTTTGCAACCATGTTTCCGATAGCAAATATTGTAATATGTTTTTCTTTGTTATCAACTTTTTCTTTTAATATTTCTATAACTTCGCTTTCTCCTAGTTTTATTTCTTGATGTTCTTCAAATTTTTCTTGTGATTCTCCGTCCTCTTGGATAACGAATTACTACTGGTTTTCCTAAATTAACTGCAAATTCTAGCATTTGCTCTAATTCAATAAAATCTTTAGGAGCCATAATTGTAATATTTGGAACTAATTTTAAAAATGCCATATCTAATAACCCTTGATGTGTTTCTCCATCATTTCCTACAATTCCTGCTCTATCCACACACATTACTACTGGTAAATTCTGCATGCAAATATCATGTATAACTTGATCATATCCTCTTTGATAAAAAGATGAATATATACTAATAACTGGCTTTAATCCTTCTTTTGCCATTCCTGCTGCCATTGTTAAAGCATGCTGTTCTGCAATTCCCGCATCAAAAAATCTATCTGGAAAAGTTTTTGCAAATTCTGTTAAACCTGTTCCATCTCTCATTGCTGCTGTTATGGCTACAATTTTTTCATCCTTCTTTGCAAGTTCTACTAATTTCTTACCAAATACTTTTGAATAGTCATCTTTTTTTGCTTTTTTTGCTTTTCCTGTTTCTATTTCAAAAGCAGATGTACTATGAAATTTATCTGGATTTTCTTCTGCTATTTTATAACCTTTTCCTTTTTTGGTTAATACATGTATTAATATTGGTCCCTCTAAGTCTTTTGCCTTTCTTAAAATAGCTTCTACATCTTCTATATTATTTCCATCAACTGGTCCTAAATATTTAAATCCTAAATCTTCGAAAAGCATATTTGGAATAATAAGTTGTTTTATTCCATATTTAACTTTTCTTACAAGTTTAATTATTCTGCTTCCAACTTTTGGAATACGAAGAACTGCTCTCTTTACATATTTGTTTGACTTATTGTATAGTTTTCTTGTTCTTACTCTAGTTAAAAAATTTGATATTCCTCCTACATTTTTGGCTATACTCATCTCGTTGTCGTTAAGAATAACTATTAAGTTTGTTTTACTGTTTCCAGCATCATTTAAAGCCTCTAATGCCATTCCACCTGTTAAGGCTCCATCACCAATTACAGCTATCACATAGTTTTTTTCTTTTTTTATATCTCTTGCTCTTGCCATTCCAAGTGCAGCAGATATAGATGTACTGCTATGTCCTGTATTAAAACTATCATATTCTGATTCTGATGATTTAGGAAATCCTGCTAATCCTTCAAAAGTTCTTAGAGTATTAATTCTTTCTTTTCTTCCTGTCAAAATTTTATGTACATAAGTTTGATGCCCAACATCCCACACTATTTTATCTTTTGGTGCATTAAAAATGCTATGCAAAGCTATTGTAAGTTCTACTACACCTAAATTTGAAGCTAAATGTCCACCTGTATTCGATACTGTATCAATTATTAATTTACGTAATTCTTCTGCTAATTTTATTTTTTCATATTTATTTAATTTTTTTAAATCTTTAGGTGAATTTACTGTGTCTAATATTTCCATTACCAACTGCATTCCTCTCTAAAATCTAGTATAATAAAATTCATGTATATGATATCATATAATGCAAAAAAGAACAAGTAAAAAAATATGCTTTTTATGTTGATATTACAGTTTTGATGAGTTATAATATATATTGTAAGTTTATAAAAAGGAGATATGTTATATGGTTAAAACAAATTTCAAAAAAATTATATGTTTATTTGCAATATTTTTCTTGCTTTTTAGTATGTTTATAGTTTCTAGTGCTACTGATGCCAATTCAATATATTCTAAAACTACTTTAGAGTTAGTAGAAGACAATATATGCCACATTGATTTTGGTGGAATTGGGGAATTTGAAAAAAAGATAACTAATTTTGATGAAACTCAAAAATCTGCAACACTAACACTTACTTTTAAAAATATAAAGTCAGTTGAAGAAGAACAAAAAAATGTTGAAATTTTCTTTGTTATAGATAATTCATATAGTATGACACAAAGCTATGTAGATGGTATAACAAGAAAAGATGCAGTTATAAAATCTGCAAATTCTTTAATTGAAAAGTTATTTACTTCAAATCCAAATGTTAAGATAGGTATTGTTGGTTTTTCTAGTTTAGATTCTTCAGCTGGTGAAACAGAAGGAACAATTAATGATGCTAAATTACAAATAGGCCTAAGCAATTCTAAAGATGAAGTAATAGATGCTGTATCTAATTTATCTAGTTTAAAAACTGGCCCTAGAACAAATATTGAAGCTGGTTTAACAATTGCTGAAAATAATTTTTCATCTGAGGAAGATACTGAAAGATACTTAGTTCTTTTAACTGATGGTGTACCAAATAACGCAACAGATGGCACATTTGCAAAATATTCTGGAGTAGTTGCAAATAGAACAAAAAATAAATTAGAAGAAATACAAAAAGCTGGAGTAAGTATAATTGGTGCTATGATTAACTTAGATAGCGAAACAATTGAACCATCAACAAATAAAACTTATAGAGAATTGTCAGAAGAAATATTTGGAACTGTTGAAAATCCTACAACTGATGTTTATTACTATATTACAGATGAAAATATTGAAAATACTATCGTTAATGATATTTATGAAGATTTAATTGTTAGAACAGATAATACCTTAAAAAATATTGTTATAAAAGACTATTTTCCTCAGGAAATAATTGATAATTTTGATTTTGAATATGTTGCTAGTCCAAATATTGGAACAGTATCTGAAAAAATAGATACTTCAGATAATTCTATTACTTGGAATATTGAATTATTAAGTGAAGGCGAAATTGCAACATTAAGTTATAAATTAACTTTAAAAACAGATTATAATAAAGAAATTATTGATAAAATACTTCCAACTAACACCAAAGTCGAAATAACTGGAGAGAACAATAATAAGAAAATAACTCAAACCTCAAATGAATCTCCAACAATTAGAGTAAAATATGAGGAACAAGAAGAGATTATTGTAAATACAGTAGATAATACAGTTTCTCCAGACCCTATTCCTCAAACAGGTGAAAATTCTATTGCTTTTATAACTGTTATTTCTTTATTATCAATTATTTTAATAGGTAGAATGTTTTATAAATATAAATAAAAAAGCCTTATATTATGACAATAAAGGCTCAACTATTGAAATCGAGCCTTTATTGTCATATGAATTCATCTAAAAATTCATTTTCATTATATTTTTCATTTACATGTTTTTCTGCATATGCATCTGCTAATACTAATGATAATCTTTCTCTTGCTTCTGCTTTTTCTTGTTCTAGTTTCCCTTTTTGAGCACTTTTTATAAGGCCGTTTTCTCCAAATATCGCATTTATACTTACTACTGCTAATATGATTAATATTACTATTGTGATAACTAATGCTACTAGTGTTATTCCGTTTTTGTTTTTTAATATGTTTTGTACTTTCACTTTCAATATTTTTTCCTCCTTGTTATTATTTTACTTTTACTTTATTTTTCTCTTTTGTTCACTATTTTATTCATTTTTATGCATACTTGTCCTTATTTTCTAATTTTTTATTTTTAATTTTTATAAATATTTTCTTATTTTTTACATTCATACCTTAGCCACCTCCTATGCTTTTTGTGTTTGTTTCTTTATTTTTTCTTTTAATGTTTTATATTATCTCGCACTTATTTTTGCTTGCATATTATATTTACAAAATGATAGGCTTCTTTAGCATTTTTTACTCTCTAAGCCTACCATTTCTACTTTTTCTTGTTTTATTATATTCTTTTCTATTCTGTTTACATAGTAAATAGAACCTATTTGTTTAAATAATAGGTTTATTTTTGAATAGTAAATTTCTTCATTTAGTAAAGAATAGCTCTCTCTCTCTCTCTCTCTCTACAGTATCAAGGTTTTTGTTCATTTGTGCCCTCTCCTATTTTTCTCTTATTTCTGTTTACTTTTCGCATTATTTGTTTTTACCTATATTTTAGCTAGCATCTTTTTCTTTTTAATATGAAATAACACTAATAGTATATTTTCATTTTATACTATTAGTGTTATTTTTTCAATACTTATGTTAAAATGTAATGTAATTGTAATATTTTTGTAATATTTCTGTAATATTTTATCAAAAATTATTGACAATATTCTGAACGCCTTTCTATTGTTTTATTATTTGTATTTTTTATAATATTCTTTACCTAAATATTCCTGACTTATTTATAACCCTACTACTGTATAAAAATAAAACATCAGCACCTTTATATTTTCCAAAATCAATATAATTATCTAAAATCGTATAATTTACATATCTTATATCTATTAATACTATTTCTTTATAATTTTCTACTAATAATGGTGCTATACTACTTCCAAATGAGTCTCTAAATAATATTAGTCTTTTATCTGTTTTTGCAATTTCATTAGTTATAGTTATTATTGATGATGCTCCTGATAAAAATAAATCATACTTATTTCTAGTTTCATTTACTTTATCTAAGTTATATACTCTTTCCTCTTTATATGTTTCTGAATTATACACTTTACAATTTTCTACTATACTATTATTTAAATATTTTAATTCATCTGGCTCTATATTACTATTTTCTATTTCTTTATAATATGTTCCGTAAAAATCGCCTAAACTTTCTTCTTCATAATCTATTTTGCTTATATTTAAATTCATTTCTTTTTCGATTTTTTCTACTACATCTTGCAAATTTTCTTGTTTCCAATGCATATCAGTCTTATAAAAATCATTTAAAGAAAGTGTATCTGATATGTTAAAATATTTAACTTTTTCATTAAGATTTGATTTTACTTTATTTTCTAATTCACTAAATTCTGTGCTTATACAATCCTTTAAATAATACTCTTTATCAGGTATAATTGAAAAAAATATATTCATATTATTAAGGTATTTCTCACATATTGCATTTATTTTTTCTATGTTATTTTCTAATACAGTTTCATTTATATCACCAGTTTTTTCGTATATAGCTTCATCTTCTACATAATAGTTAACTTCTTCTTGTGGTTCTTCTTTCTTTAACAAAACTGCATAAATTATTGATACTATGGCAAGTAGAATTATTATAATCATCACTATTTTTTTCTTCATACTAACCTCCTATAATTTTCTATTATATAAATTAGGAAGCTAGATATATGTATATTTTATCGAATTTTTTGTTCTTGTTGTCGAAGCCACATATCATGCAAATAAAATGCTTTTATTTGCATGGAATGAAGGCTTCTTCAAGCGCACTCGCGTAAAAAACGCTCGTTTGAACGCTACGCGAACTGCAAAATCTCTCAAAATATACATATATCTAGCTTCCTTTATTTTTAATTTAGTATATTATTAAATGGTAACAAAACTTCAAAGTCTTTAATTTTAATATACTTCTTCTACTTCTTGCGAAAAAAATGTATTACTTTCTTTTACATATTCTTCATTATTTGCACCTAGCACTTCTTTTAATTTATTATATACTGGTGTTGCCCATTCATCACTTGCCATTACCAAAACTGCTAAATTATCAACACTTGTAGCGTATAGCTTTTCTGCTTCAACGCAAATCCATTTTCTTGTATCCACATTTTCTGACATTTCTTTTGCTACTTCATCTGCATTTGCATCATCTTTTACTTTTACTAAAACAAATGAATATGCTTGAGAACCAATCATTGGCTCTGATACAACTGCTGAATCTATTTTTTCATTTGAATTAAGTCCTGTAAAAGACTTTAATACATCTGCATTATTTACATCAACTATTTGAGTATTTAATGTAGGTGGTAAATTATCTGTCTGTCCTTCATATACTGTATTTATTAAATTTTGCATATCTTCAGTGCTTGTAATTTGCACATTACTTTTTGGTTTATTTGTCTTTGTTGCAAATACTATTCCCGTTACTATTAATGCTATTGCAACAATTGCAATTATAATAAGAAATATAACTTTACCTTTTCCTGTATTGTTTTGATTTTCCATTTTACATTCTCTCCTTTTTATTTAAAACTTTTTGTATATTACATTTTTTTATTCTACAGGTATGCGTCCGTTCGTTTTCTCGAACAAATACTTAAGTACCCTCGTTTGAACTATTCTTCAAATGTTATTTTTGAATCTTCTGGACATATTTGTATAAATGTTTTTCCGTCATTAACATTTATTTCATTTCCATCTAGGTCTTTATACACAGTTTGCCCATTTCTTGAAGTTTTATTACAAGTAATTTCTATAGCTTTTCCATTTGTTATATAATACCCTTCTAGTTCTTTAATATTATCTATAGTTTGTCTTCCCTTTCCTGATCCATCATCTAAAGTCCAGTTCTCTGCTTTTTCTATTATTATATTTTTTGTTGTTACAGTTTTTTCAGTATCCCAATCTACTTGTTTTTCTCCTCTTGAATAACGAACATATTCTTTTTTATCTGCATCATATTCATATTTAACTGTATTTGCATAAGAATATGGAATTGTTACTGTATTTGCTATTTCTCCATCTTCTAAATTTACTTCTTCTACAACATAATTTAAAACTGTATCTTGAGTGGTAGTTGTCCTATAGTCTTTTCTTTTTGCAATACTCATAATTTTTTCAGTACTTGTTACTGCATTATGTGGTGCGTATTTGTCAGATACTCTCCAAAAAGATGTTGAACTTTCATATATTCCATTTATATTATCTACACTATATTTACTTATATCTGATTTTGCTTGTGGACTCCAACCATAATGAACATAAATTGCATCATTTTCTAAAGCATAGTCTAAGAAATAATGTCTAGCACTTCTTATTGGTCCAATTTTTTCTAAGTCCTTATCTTGAAGTATTAGCATTAGTCTTGTTTCTCCACCTTCAACAATTATTTCATATACAATATCTGCTTCTAAAAGCCCTGCTTGTGGCATTGCATCTATATGATTATCTATCATAACTGCAATTGGTCTAGAATCACTAGCTAAAGTTTTTGGTTGTTCTACAACAACTTCTTCTTTTTCTTCATTTACATTTGTTTCATTTGCGTTTACAACCAATGAATTATTTTCCTTATCACTCATTATTTTTAAACCAAATAAAACTGCTGCAATAATTATAAGTATAACTAAAACAATAACAAAAGCTTTTGTTCCTCCACTTTTTAATTTTTTTCCTTCCATTTTATTTTCAATCCTTATATACATATTTAGGTTTTTCAAAAGGATTAACCTATAAACCTATTATACAAAAATATTATATTTATTTGAATAGTACAATATGTGTCTAATTCAATTATATATACTTTATATTTGCATAACACCTAATGCTATTCCATAAATTATAAGTACTAGCATTATTCCAATACAAGCACTAAAAATTACTTCTGACAATTTATGTGCTTTTGCATCTATTCTACTTGCTGCAACTAAAATTGAAAGTACAAGTGATAATGTTAAAATCACAATATTTATAGCTTCATTATTTGTCATATTATCTACCATAAGCCAAATAATTGTGTTTGCTGCAAATGCAAAAGTTGTAAAACCACTTGGAATAAATTTATGATTCAATACTTTATATTTATTAGTTCTTGCAATAGCAATTAATGCTAGAGCAGCGATTATAACTATTACTATTGTTGAGAATGCTAAATGAATTGGAGATTCTGCAACATTTTTTATAAAATTTAGGCTTATATTACTAAGTTTATCAAAAAATAAAAAGTATCCTACAATTAGTGCATTTATTGCAGTTATTACTACTCCCCCTGCTGCTACATCTTTTGCAATTTTTGCTTTTGGATGATATACATCAACATACAAATCTACAACAGTTTCTATCGCAGTATTACACATTTCAGCAAATAAAATTAATATAATTGTAAATAAAAAGCATAAAAACTCTGCTCTATTTAGATTGAAAAATAAACTGATAATTACTACAAATACTGCAATTACTAATTGTATTTTTATATTTCTTTGTGTTGTTGTTGCATATATTATTCCATTTGTAGCATTTTTCCAAGCATCTAAACTACTACTATTTGTTGTTTTATTTTTATTGTTTTTTTCTTTATTTTTTATTTCGTTTAATTCTTCTTTCGCCTTACTAGTGCTTGTCTCTCTTTTTATTCCCAATTTATCTAGTATAGCCTCTTCCTTTGGTCTCATTATTTTTTTATCTTTTTCTTCAATATGATCATAACCCATCAAGTGATAAAATCCATGAACTACCATATATGCAAGTTCTCTTTCAAAACTGTGGCCATATTCTTCCGCCTGCTCGTATACTTTAGGTATAGAAATAACAACATCACCTAAAATATCTCCTTGCATATTAATATCTGTATTTTTTGAATTTTCTTCTATAAATTTATCTAATTCCTCTTTTTCAAACATTGGAAATGAAAGTACATCTGTTGGTTTATCAATATTTCTGTATTGCTTATTTATCTTTTCTATTTCTTCTGGATTTGTTAAAGTGATACTAATATAAAGATTTGTTTTATCTAATCCCTCTTGCTTAAAACATTCTTCTACGACCTCTTTAATTGTACTTTCATTTTTTGGATTTTTTTCTATATTTTTATATATAATTTCGCAATTTTCTTTCATAACCTATCCCTTTTTATTGTTTTTTACTTATCTCTATACTGCTTTTTTACTCACCTTAGCTTTTACCTTATTTTTGCTTTTAGTATATCTTCCTTCTGATGCATACGAATTATATAAATTTCTCATTACACCAAGTTCTACTAATTTATTTTTATAGAATTTTATAATTTTATAATATTTATTTTCATTAGTATATACTTTTTCTAAATCGCTTTTAATAAATAAAATCTCTTTTTGTTTTATATATTCATCATAATTTTCATCTTTTTGTTTTTCTATTTCTTTATATTTATCCCAGAATTTTTTGTATTCTTCTCTTTGAGCTGGTTTTTCCCAATATATTTTTGTACTTAAAAGTTTAGCATTATATTCTTCTATTATATTAATTAATAATGAATATGCTTTTTCTTGTTTTCTTAGGACTTTTGTATCTACTATTAAGCTTCTTGCATCTTTTAATAATTTAATATAACATTGCTCTGCTACTACTAGAGGCAAACTATGTGTAAATAATTTTCTGCTTAATCCTAATAAAATCATATTTTTTTCAATAACATCATTTTGATCTAATTTTCCTACTGTAAATCTATCAAAATTATCAAATTCATCTATTATCTCTTTGTATGAATCATTTTTCTCTATTTCAAATTTAATTGGTAAAATATTTGAAATATATTCTTCCAATGTTTTAAATATTTTGTTATATATCTCTTGCTTTTCGCCATCTGTAATATTATCAGCAAGTCTTATAGAAAAATGTTTTAATAATCCTTTATATAAATTTTCTGTTTGGTTTAAATAAAATTTTTTATATCTTTCAATTAGCTTCTCTTTTTCATTTAAAACATTTTGATAATCCAAACCAATTAAATATATTTGTTTTTTATATTTATATTCAGTATATCCACTTTCTTTTAAATGTGTAATCATATAATATTGTGACATTGCTTCTTTTTCAAATTCAGTTGCAGTATCATTTTTCACTTTTTTATAAATAGAATCCATTATATATTTATCTATAGATTCTAAATAAAGTGCATAAGTCTCATCAAACTTTTTGGTTAGAGCTTCTTTTTTCTCTTGGTTTTCTGTAGTATTAATAGCTTCATAAGCTTTAAGTACATTATTTCTTTTCATTGCAATTATCATACCATTTATACCTATTTTGGTTGGTATAAGTAATTTGCTTATTGTACTTGTAATTTTAGAAAAAAATGTTCTTTCTGAATTATAAATTCTTAAACTTCTTTCTTCCATTATATCCTTCCTTTCTTTTCATTAGTGCGTATATATATAATGTTTAAAAAACTATTTTTTCCTCTATTCCAATATTTTCTTCTACTTCAAGTGTTACTTCTACTAATATATAATCTGCTTCTTGTTTTACTTTTACTTGTTTATCTAATATAACTTTTTCTTTTACTTCTTCTTCTAATTTTTTTATTGCATTTTCTGTTCCTATTTGTTTTGCTTCTTCTATACTATGTATAATGGTTTCTTCTGTGTACTCTTTATATGTATATGTTATAAGTTCGAATGGTAAATAGAAATTCGAAAATAGTTTTAATTTTTTTTCCGCTTCTATTGTATCATATTTTTCAAATTTTGGAAGAGTTTTATTAAAATTTATTTCAAAATTATTTATCTTTACGGAATATTTATTTTGGCTTACTCCAGTTTCTACTTTTTTTATCTCTTTTAGCTCAACTTTTTCTGTAGCTGAATACCAAACTTTTGCCTGAACTTCGCCCTGTGAGTGAACATATTGCTTTCCTGTATATTTTCCTTCTAAATAGCCTGCGACAAGTATATCTCCTTTTTTTACAATATCTCCATTTTTTACTAGGGGTGTACCATTTCTAGCAGTTATTTTTGTTATCATTGCATCTTTGCTTGCTACAATATTACAGTACTCATTTTCATCAATCATTTCTGGCTTTATATCTGCTTCAACTATTTCTATAATTGCATTTGTACCTTCTATCTCAATTCCCACCCAAGCAATATCATCTCTTTCTAATCTTATTTTATTTATTATCTCCTTTGTATCAACTTTTCCTTTTAACTTTCCAATTGATAATCCATTTTTCTCGGCTAACTGTATAATTTCTTCTTTTGAAATATTTTCATTTCCTTTAATTTCTATATTCCAAACAAAATTTGAAAGAATTATTATACCTATAATAATAAGTAAGAAAAAAATTATAAACACTTTTCTTTTTTTGTATTTTTTAATAGTAAAAGGCATACCTTTTTTCTTTTTTATTCTTACCTTACATTTAGTCTTCTTAGAAATTTCTTTTAATTTTTTAAAATCCTTTATTGCAATACTGGCATAAAGTGTTATAGAATCATCTCTTTTTAGGTTCCAAAGTAAAATTTGTTTAGTACTACATATATTTATAAATCTTTCTATATAATAACCTTCTACAACAATATCAACATATCCATTTATGTATTGAGTTAATCTATTTGAATTCATATCTCCTCCTTGTCGCGATAGGGACAGTCCCTTTCGCGACATTTTAAACTTCTTCATCACTGATACTTTCGAAATCAATACTGTCTATCTTTCCTGTAACCAACAAATCATCTGTTGTCATTTCCTCTAATTTAAGATTAAAACCATTTATATTTATAATTCCAATATGCGTATTTAATCTTACAAAGTATTCTTGATATTCTAAAATACCTCTATAATTTTCAATAAGAACCCTTTCAAAACCAACAACTGTAATTTTAGGATTATTGGTTGCTAACTCAACTGGAATTTCTAAAATTTCATCTATTTTTCTAGATTTCTTTCTCATTTTCTCCTCCTAATGCGCAATTGGGGGCGTACACCTTTTGCGCATAAATTTATAAATTTAAAATTATTATATTTTTTATTATGCGCAAAAGGTGTACGTCCCCAATTGCGCATTATTCAAATTCATCTAAAGATTTAAATTCGTATCCCATGTTTTTTATTTCTTTTATGCAGTAATCTAATATATTGCTATTATCTTTTGATGTGCTATGCAAAAGCATAACTTCTCCATTATGCACATTATCTAAAATCTTCTTTTTTCCATATTCTTCTCTTCCTTGTTTATCTTCTTCCCAGTCATCGTAAGCAAACGACCACATTACAGTTTTATATCCTAACGTATTTGTGTATTCCACTGTTCTCTCACTATACTCTCCTTTAGGTGGACGAATGTATTTCATTTCATATCCAAATTTATCATAAAGTGCAGTATGTAGTTCCATAACATCTTCTTTTATTTCATCATTAGTTGATTCTGGCATACAAATGTGATCTGATGTGTGGTTCCCGTATTATATGCCCCTCATCAATCATTTTTTTAACCATATCGCTTGCTGAATTTAAATAATGACCTGTTATAAAAAAAGTTGCTTTTACCTCATTTTGTTTTAATACCTCTAATATTTTTTCTGTATATCCTGCTTCATATCCGCAGTCAAAGGTTAAATACACATATGTTTTTTCGCTATTTCCCATAGATATTCCTTCGTATTCATCTACTATTCTTTTATTTTCACTTCCCAAATCTGGCTGTGCATGGTCTTTTCCTCTTTTTATACCCCATTCTATTTTTTTATTGCTTACTGTAGTTCCCGAACTTGTTTCTACTGTTTCATTATTTGTACACAAAATTGAAAATGCAAATAAGAAAATAAAACTAGATATTATTAATGTAGTTAAATTTTTTACTTTATTCTTTTTCAAAATATCACTCCTATCCATATTAAAAGATATTTGTTTAATATTTATTTTATGAATCAAACTTCAAAAAAATAGCTAAAGATTTTATTCTTTATTTTTCGACAATTAAATTTATTTTTCTAAAAATTTTGTATTGACAACTTTAATTTTTTAGATTATATTATTAAGTAATTGGAAAAAATTGGTTGTTTTTTTGCAGTTTGTCGAAATAAAGTTCCGATTTTTTATATTTGATTTTTGGAGGATAAAAATGTTAAATTTTGCTTTATGTGATGATAATTATAGCGCTATTGATAGGCTATCTAAAATGCTAAATTCAATTATAATTTCACATAAATTGGAAGGTCAAATGACTTTTACTACAGATGATCCATTAAAGTTATTTGATTATGTAAAAAATAATCTTACTCATGTTTTGCTTTTGGATATAGATTTAAAAGATAATATTTCTGGCTTAGAAATTGCTGAAAAGATTAGAGAAATTGATAAAAATATTTACATTATTTTTGTAACTGGTCATTTTGAGTACAGCCTAGTTGCATATAAATATAAAACTTTCGACTTTCTACAAAAGCCATTAACTAAAGAACGTTTTGAAGAAACAATTCTAAGATTATATTCAGATATTTTTGATAACAAAACAAAATATTTACATTTAGATAATAACAAAACTGTTATAAGACAAAATAGTATTCGTTTTATAAAAAAAGATGGAATGAAGGTAATATTTCACACAGATTCAAGGGATTATCAAACTTATAGTTCTTTTAGTAAAATATCAGAAATGTTACCTGATAATTTTGTTCGTTGTCATAAATCATATATAGTGAATATGGCAAAAATAACTGATATAGATATGTCTGATAATGTGATTTCATTTACACCAAGTGATAAATGCTATATCGGTCCTAAATATAAAGAAAATTTTATGGAGGTTTTAA
>CALXVN010000025.1 GCA_944392085.1 uncultured Clostridia bacterium
GATAATGTAAAAAGTTCTATGAAAAAAATAGAAGAAGCACATTGAAAATCAAATACAGGTAAAAATCCGATAATCGACCTTGCAAAATATTTGAAAAATGATGCAAAAAAAATTGCGAAGGCGAAGAAGACGGATAAAATTAGCATAACAAATAAACCTTCACAAATTCAAGTTTATCATTTTTGAAATATTTTGCAAGGTTACACTAACGTCGATTATCTAGTTAAGCTCAGGCTCAAAAAACAGATAAAATTATGTATTTTGAAGTTGGTGTTCAAGAATGTATTGTTGACTAAGTTCAATTAATTTAAGCCATTTTGCAGGCATATGAGGTTGATTAAGAACTTCATCAATTTTAACAGGAACATCATAGTCTAAAGCCATATGAGGTCTTAAAAAGTTAAAATAAGTGCAAAATAAAGTAACATAAGCAATAGAGCCTTTTTTAGAAGCAAAGCCGTGAGAAGAACGAGCATTAGTTTTAAAAGAACGATTATGTCTTTCAATAGCTTGTTTAAGAGGTCTAAACTCTTTAGATTTTTCGTCGATATTGGTTAAACCAATAACTTGATTAATATCAAAGTTAATGCCAGCAGTAGAAAACCAATATTGAGCAAGTAAATAAATAGGGTTACCATCAACAGTAAAAGCTAAATCTTGAGGAATTTCTTTGAATTTAGAAAGGACATAGTCAATAGCAATAATGCAAGACATAGTATCACGATTAGGAGAAGTGTAGTAAGAGAGAATAGTTTTTCTAATAGTATCAGTAAAAAAGAAAATATAATTCCACTTACCATTAACTCTAATATAAGTTTCATCACCAGCAATAGAGTTTGAAATTTCATAAGGATAATTATCCAGAAAAGGTTTAACAATAAAAGAAACCATATTGCAGTAATTAAGGATAGTTTGGTGAGAAATTTTAAGACCATGAACATCATAAAGAATGGCAGCAGTTTTTCTAGCAGAAAGACCATAATTAATGTGATAAGTAAGAATAAGACCAAGGGTATTAGAAGAAGCATAAATTTTAGATAAACCAGAAGAAGGAATATCATAATTTTGCTGAGAAGATAAAGGTAAAAAATCAATGTTAAATTCTCTAAAAATATAACGAAGCTTAAAATTTTCTGGGTGCAACTTAAAAAGTTCTCTATCTTTTTTAGACAAAGAATTAAGATTATTGATATAGAAAGAGCAATTATCATTACGGCATTTTCTAACGAAGAAACAAGAACGTTCTTTAATTTTATCAAGTCTATGACCACAATGAGGGCAACGAAAAATAGGCTCTTTAACAAAATGTTGTTGACGATTAAAAAGAGAATTACAAACCTTGCATTGGTATTGACCTTTACCACCATTATTCACATATAGGTATTGATGAGGAGCACCACAAATAGGGCAACACAAGGATTCAGGAACAGAGGTAGTAGAGATAGAACGACGTTTAACCGGTTTTAAAATTTTACCAGTATTTGAAAAATAATCATTTAAAAGTTGTGTATAATCTAAACTTTTAGGAATGTTATCATAAAAGACCTTATGAGTATCAAAAATAGGCATTTGGTCGATAACGAGTTTACGATAAGGAACGTTAGCAGGCTTATCGGAAGACTTAGATTTTAAAGGTTTAGCAGTAACAAGAAGAAACAAAATAGAAATAATTTTTTGTTGTACTTGTAAAAGTACTAATAAATTTGTTATAATATTATACATAACTTGATATCACATCCTTTTTATAAAATTTTGTTTCGCAACTAAATTTTATAACAAATTAGGGGGGATATCAAGTTTTTATAATTTTTATAGAAAAAGTAAGGTTTACAAAGGTTTTTACTAGAAAACTTTTGACAAAACCTACCATTGTTAAGAAAGAGGAATTATATGAATAAAATAGAATTAGAAAAAATAAAGGAAAAAGCATTGGAAGACCATATTCCAATAATTATGGATGATACTTTAGAAGTTATATCAAAAGAATTAGCACAAAAAAAGCCAAAAAGGATTTTAGAAATAGGAACAGCAGTAGGGTATTCAGCAATATGTTTTTCAGAATTTTTAGAAGATGATGGGAAAATTGATACTATAGAAAGAGATTTTGAAAGGGTAAAAGAAGCTAGAGAAAATATAAAAAAAGCAGAAGTTCAAGACAAAATAAATATATACGAAGGAGATGCTGTAGAAATACTTCCAACACTAAAAAATATATATGATGTAGTGTTTATTGATGCATCAAAAGGAAAATATCCTTTTTTTCTTGAAGAAGCCTTAAGAATGCTTGCTCCCAAGGGAATTATTTTTGCTGATAATGTATTATACAAGGGATATGTTATGAGTGATTATAATAAACACAAACAACGTACTGCTGTTAGAAACTTGAGAGAATTTTTGGTTAAATTACAAGAAAATGAAGAGTTAGAAACTGAAATTTTAGAAGTTGGAGATGGACTAGCAATAGCAAGGAGAAAATAATAATGGGAACCAAATTAATGGCTCCCATTTAAAAGAAATAATATGAGATTATTCGTATTTTATGTAAGTTGCTGAAAATTATTTTTACTGTGAATCTGAAGTTTCAGGCAAATCATAGTACCCTTCTTTTAGACCTTCCTCTAAAATTTCCTGAACTAAGTCATGATTTCCACTCATTTGAGCTCTATGAAGTCGAATTTCCCAGTTCGCTTTATCGGACATATTTTCATACGCAGATGCACTCTTACCATAATTACTCATACTGTTTCCTCCTTAAGTAAAAAAGATTTGACATAATAAATTATATAACATATTTTTATAAAAGTCAAAATATGTATTTTTAGATAGTGAAAAATTTTTGCATTAACGTTAAATTAAATATTTTATAAATGAAAGTATGTTGTCTGTTAAATATATAATACCTAATATATATATTGCAAATATTTGTATGCTATATGGTATTTTAGATAATAAAATATTTATTTTCTTTTTAAAAAAAGGATAAATCAAATTAATAAATAATATTGCAATTATTCCCCAAGCAAATGAATAAAATATGCTAATTCTGCCATTTAAGTTCATAAATTCATTAGTATAATCCCACCATTTTAAAGAAAATAGTGCTTCCATAGCAAAGCTTACAAAATATTCAAGTATAGAAAAAATTATAGCGGCATAAATAAATAGTTTAAAATTATGTTTTCTATAAGTACTAAAAAATATTATAAGTATTAGTGCTCCCCAACCATATATAGGACAAAGTGGGCCAAATAAAAAACCTCTTTTCGTAAAATATCCTAATGAATAAAAGCTGAATAAAGTTTCTAAAATCCAACCAATTATAGCAAAAGTTAAAAAATATAAAAAGTACAAGTAAAACCTAGAAAGTTTATTTTTTGAATTTGGTATAGCATTTTTTAGATTATTAATTGTTTCATTTAAAAGATTTGTACTCATTAAAAAAACCCCTTTATAAAATATATATAATATAATATCAAATTTTATTAAAAATGTAAATTAAATAAAAATAATAATTGGAATAAATGCAAAAATATAGTATAATAGGTATTGTATAAAAATGAAAAAATATTAAAATTGATTTTATGAAAGGATTGCAAATAAAAAGATGAAATTAAACATAGTTTTAGTAGAACCAGAAATACCACAAAATACAGGAAATATTGCAAGAACTTGTGCAGCTATTGGAGCTAAATTGCATCTAGTATATCCCTTAGGTTTTAGTATATCAGAAAAATCTGTAAAAAGAGCAGGACTTGATTATTGGGACAAGTTAGAAATAGAAGAGCATTTATCTTTTGAAAAATTTTTAGAAAAATATAGTCCAGAACAAAAGAATATGTTTTTTGTAACAACGAAAGGAAAGCATGTTTATTCTGAACCAAATTATAAAGATATGGATGAGATATTTGCACTATTTGGAAAAGAAACTAAAGGACTACCAGAAGATATATTGTTGAAATACATAGATAAAACAATAAGAATACCAATGAGAACAACATTAAGGTCATTAAATTTAGCAAATTCAGTAGCAATAGTTGCTTATGATATAATAAGACAGCATGAATTTGATGGACTAGAGGAGATAAGTAGTTATTTTGATAAAGAGTAAAGTGTCGCGAAAAGGCCTGTCCCTATCGCGACAAGAAAGGAAGAAAAGGTATATGAAAAAAGTAGAATTATTAGCACCAGCAGGATCTTTTGAAAAGGCAAAAACTGCATTTAGATATGGTGCAGATGCAGTTTATTGTGGAACTGGAAGTTTATCATTAAGAAGTAGAGCAGAGGTTGACGACAATGATTTAGCAAAAACAATTGAATATGCACATAGTATAGGAAAAAAGGTTTTTGCGGCAATAAATATTTATGCATGGGATGAATATTATGAAGAAATAAAAAAACAAGCTAAGATGTTAAACGACATGAAGGTAGATGGAATTATTGCATCTGATGGAGGGGTAGTAGATATTTTAAAAGAATATGCTCCAGATGTTGATATCCATATAAGCACACAAGCAAATACTGTAAGCTATCATTCTGCTAATTTTTGGTATAAAAATGGAGCTAAAAGAGTAATACTTGGAAGAGAAATGAATAAAGAACAAATAAAAGAAATTATAAAGAATAAACCAGAGGACTTAGAGGTAGAAATATTTATTCATGGAGCAATTTGTTTTGGATATTCAGGAAGATGCTTCTTAAGTGATTTCTTAGCATCAAGAAGTGCAAATTTAGGAGATTGTGCTCAAAGTTGCAGATGGGCATATAATGTGTATGTGGAAGAACATAATAAACCAGGAAACTTAATGCCAGTTGAACATGATGAAAAAGGCACATATATCTTTTCTTCAAAAGATTTATGCTTAGTAAAAGAAATTCCAGAAATAATAGAAATGGGAGTAGATAGCCTAAAAATAGAAGGAAGACTAAAAACAGAATATTATTTAGCATCTGTTGTAAATGCATATAGAAATGCAATAGACGACTATATGAAAAATCCAGAAAGATATGATTATACTAGGTACTTAAAAGAACTTGAAAAAACTAAAACAAGGGGGCTTACAACTTTTTATTTTAATGATAGAAATAACAAAGATTTTCAAGAGTATGATGGAAAACAATATAATCCTGATTATGAATTTGGTGGAAAAGTATTAGAATATAATGAGGATAAATCAATTATAGAAATAAGAAATAAATTAATAGTAGGAGATACTATGGAAATTTTGATTCCTGGAAACATAAATTCTTATGAATTTAAAATTGATAAGTTATGGGATACTGATACAGACAAAGAAGTAGAATTTGTAAATCCAGGAAAGGCAGGACAAACAATAAAAATGAAACTTCCAATTAAGTGTGAAAATGGTTGGATTTTAAGAAGAAAAAAATGAGAAATTTGGGCGTGTCCCAATTTCTCATTTTGAGTCTAGTTTCCCAGCAATAATAAAACCTAGTATTAAAAGTAAAATAGATGAAAAGCCAGTAAAGTTAAATGAAATTGGAGTATATAAAACAAGTACACTTCCGTAATGTAAATCCTATAATCGAATAATATGTAGGCATATAAAAATATTTTAGAAGTAATTTTATAACAAACAAAAATATTATTGAACCTAGCATAACACCAATTCCCATAGGAATTAAAACATTAAAATTTAGAATAGAAATAGCAGATAAATATGTACTATAAACTCCGCATACATAATAAAATTAGAGTATTACTTACTCCAGGAACAACTATTCCGATTGACATTAAGAAACCAGAAAAAACTAAATAATAAAATGAAAAATTAGTAATGTTATTATCTAAATTTAATTTATTTTCTATAATTACTAAAATATATCCAATTATAAAGGAAATAATTGCAAATAATAAATATCTTAATTTAAAAATGTGCTCAGAATTCACCTTTTTTACTAATATAGGCACACTTCCTAAAATTAATCCTATAAACAAATAACTAGTTTGGACAGGATAATTGTTAAATAAAGTTTTTAAAATATTTCCTACAGCAAAAATACCGACAAATCCACCTAAGGCTATCGGAAGCAAATATAGAAAATTTTGTTTAAAATTTCTAAATAGTCCAAAAACTGAATTTATTAATTTATCATACATACCAAAAATAACACATAATACACCACTACTTATACCAGGCAAAATAGCGCCTGCACCTAATAATATTCCAATAAAAAAATTTTTTACTTTTTTCAAAAGCATCACCATTAAATTATATGTAAATAAAAAATATAATATGAAATTTTTGAAATTTGTTGTTGAAGTTATTCAGTATGCTAACAATAATACATTTAGTTATATAAAAAGAAATTTTCTATTATTAAATTTGATTAAAAAATCCATTTGTTTGTTATGTGAATAAACTTATAAATTCTAACAAAGTATTAACCGTAACTTCTTAAAATTTTATGAAAAAGCTTTTCTTTTTATCTAATATATTATATAATAAATAAGTAATTTTTTATGATGTATATTAAATATATATTAATAATCAAAGGAGGATTATTATGGATAGAGAAGATGATGACAAAACAAAAATGTATAAAATAAAAACACCATATAATACAGAAAAAAAGAGTAAAAAAAATGCATCAAAAAAAAGCAAAAAGGAAAATAAAGATGGTAAAAAGAAGAAACATTCAAAATTAAAGAAATTTATATTAATCTTTTTTATAATATGTGTTCTACTTTGCTTAGCAGGGGTAGGAGTATTTGCAGCAATATTTTTTAGCGATAAATGGGAAATTACAAAAGATGATTTAGTTATTAAAATGCAAAATTCATCAACTTATGATAAAGATGGAGAACTATTGCATGACTTAAAAGGAGAAGAAAATAGAAAAATAATTCCTTTAGGTGAAATGGGAGAATATATTCCAAAAGCTTATGTGGCAATAGAAGATGAAAGATTTTACGAACATAGCGGTATTGATATAAAAAGAACAGCAGGAGCTATATTTACATATATAACACATGGTGGTAAATCTTCTTTTGGAGGAAGTACAATAACCCAACAATTAGTTAAAAATTTATTAGAAGATGATGATGATAGTATTGAAAGAAAAATAAGAGAATGGTCTAGAGCATATAAAGTAGAACAAATGTTATCAAAGAGTCAAATTCTAGAGTTATATCTAAATGAAATATTTATGGGTGGAACTGTTTATGGAGTAGAAAGTGGAGCTAAATATTATTTTAGTAAATCAGCAAAGGACTTAAGTTTAGCAGAATCTGCATTTTTAGCAGGAATAAATAACTCGCCAAACTATTACAATCCATTTGGAGAAGAAGATAAAACAGAAATAATAGAAAATAGAACAAAACTTGTTTTAGCAAAAATGCTTGAAGTAAAAGATGAAAATGGAGTTACATTTATAACCCAAGAGGAATATGATAAAGCTATAGAAGAACTAGAAAATGGTCTAAAATTTAAAGAAGGAAAATTTTCTTCTGATTCAGATTTATCTTTCCTAGAAGTAGAAGCAATTAAAGAAGTAATAAATGATTTAATGGAAGAGTATGATTTAAATTATGACGCAGCTAAAGCAAGAGTATATAATAATGGATATAAAATATATACAACACAAGATACAGATATTCAAGATAGAATGGAAGAAGAGTACTTAAAAGATAAATATATAAAAGATGCAACAAGCAAAGATGCTGAAGAAGGAGCACATACACAATCAGCAATGGTAATAATAGATCATTCTAATGGGCAAGTTGTAGGCTGTGTAGGAGGACTTGGAGAAGATTCGCCAAGTTATGGCCTAGATAGAGCTACATCAAAAGAAAGACAGACTGGTTCATCAATGAAACCATTAGCATCTGTGGCTCCAGGATTAGAAAATGGTGTAATTACTGCTGCAACAGTTTATGATGATTCAAGAACTGATTTTGGTGGCGGATATGCACCTAATAATTCAACTGGATATAGAGGTTTAATTACAGTTAGAGAAGCGATAAAATGGTCTTCTAATATAGTAAACATTAAAATATTGTCAAATGTAGGTACTAGTAATTCAGTTAAATTTTTAAACGAATTAGGCATGACACAATTAGATGAAAACGATGAAGAATTACCATTAGCATTAGGTGGAACTTATCATGGAATATCTCCACTTCAGATGGCAGCAGGATATGCAATGATTGCAAATAAAGGAGAATATATAGAGCCAACTTTTTATACTAAAGTAGAAGATGCAAGTGGAACAGTTATTTTAGAAGCAAAACAAGAAACTAAAAGAGTAATGACTGAAGCAAATGCATACATATTGTCAAGTATATTAAAATCACCTGTATCAGGCGGTACAGCATATTTATGTGCAATGTCTGGAATGGATGTGGCTGCAAAAACAGGTACAACAAACGAAAAAAAAGATAGATGGCTATGCGGATTTACACCATATTATGCTGCAGCAACTTGGTTTGGATATGATGTTCCAGAAAGAGTTTCAATGCCAATGGATAATCCAGCTATGACAATATGGGCAGCAGTGATGAAAGATGTACATGAAGATTTAGAAGGGGAAAGATTCGAAAAACCAAAAAATATAGTAACTGCAAAAATATGTATGGATTCAGGAAGGGCTGCAACTGACGAATGTACAAGAACTTATACAGAAGAATTTGTATCTGGCACTGTCCCAGGAAAGTGTGATGGACATAAAAAAGTAGAAGTGTGTAAAGAAACAGGAAAACTTGCAACAGAATATTGCCCAGAAACTGAAGAAAAAACATATTTATCAACTCCAGAAAAAGAAATAAATCCAAACTGGAAAACAAGTGTAGGTAATAAATACAAAGAAATTGAAGATACCTGTGATAAACATACTGAAAAAACTATGTCTATAACAGTAGTTGATGTCATTGGAAAATCAGAAGCTGATGCAAGGAAAGCATTATCAGGATTAACTATAAAAATTGCATATGAAAGTGACCCTACTAAGTCAAATGGTATAGTATTAAAGCAAAGTTTGGCAAAAGGAAAAAAAGCTGTAAAAGGTGATACTATTACATTAACAATAAATAAAATTGAGGAAGAAGAACCAGAAGAGCCAGAAGAACCAACAGAAAATGAAGAGATACCTGCCAATAATACAGTAGATGTTCCTACTAATGTTGTTGACGGAAATAGTACGATAGAATAATAAATTAAAGCTTTAAAGGAGGCTTAAATGGCAATTAAATTATATAATACATTAACAAAACAAAAAGAAAACTTTGTTCCCTTAAATGGGAACGAAGTTAGAATATATTCTTGTGGTCCAACAGTATATAGTTTTGCACATATAGGTAATTTTAGAACCTACGTATTTGTAGATAATTTAAGAAGAATACTTGAATATAACGGATATACATTGAAACATGTAATGAATATCACAGATGTAGGCCATCTAGAATCAGATAGCGATGAGGGCGAGGACAAAATGGAAAAAGCAGCAAGAAAAGAAAATAAAAGTCCTTATGAAATAGCCAAATTTTATACAGAAGCATTTTTTAAAGATATGGATAAGCTA
Source organism: uncultured Clostridia bacterium (assembly GCA_944392085.1). Taxonomy (GTDB): domain Bacteria; phylum Bacillota; class Clostridia; order TANB77; family CAG-508; genus CALXVA01. Next base: position 9,538 of record CALXVN010000025.1, read on the forward strand.
AATATAGAAAGACCAGAAATTATTGCAAAAGCAACAGAACATATAGAAGATATGCTAGAATTTGCAAAAGAAATAGTAAAAAATGGTTATGGATATGAAACAAGTACAGCTATATATTTTGATGTATCAAAACTTGATAAATATCCAGTTCTTTCTAATAGAAATATTGAAGATCAAATTGCAGGAGCAAGAGTTGATGTTGATCCAGAAAAAAGAAATCCTTATGATTTTGCTATTTGGATTAAAGCACCAGAAAATCATATAATGAAATGGGAGAGCCCATGGGGATTATCATATCCAGGTTGGCATTTGGAATGTTCTGCAATGTCAAGAAAATATCTAGGAGAGGTATTTGATATACATACAGGCGGTGTAGACCATATACCAACACACCATGAAAACGAAATAGCACAAAGCAAAGGAGCTTTTGGAAAAATACCTGCAAAAACTTGGATGCATGTTGAGTTTTTACAAGTAGATGGTGGAAAAATGTCTAAAAGTTTAGGAAACGTATATACTATAACTCAGTTAGAAGAAAAAGGAATAGAAGCATTAGCATATAAATTATTTTGCTATACAGCACATTATAGAACTAAACTAAACTTTACTTTTGAAGGAGCAATGGCTTCACAAAAGGCATTAAATAGGCTAAGAGAAAGCTATATTAAGCATCTTGGCGGTAATGAAGATATAGATGAAACAATAATAGAAGAATATAAGCAAAAATTTTTAGAAGCAGTAAATGATGACTTAAATCTTCCTCTTGCTATGGGAATAGTTTGGGAGATTGCTAGAAATGAGAAAAAATCTAAAAAATTTGCGGAAGTTTTGTTAGATTTTGATAGAATATTAGGGCTAGACTTAAAAAATTCTAACAAATATTTAGAAAAAAATATGCAAATTCCTGAAGAAATAGCAGAATTATTAGAAAAAAGAAAAATTGCAAGAGAAGAAAAAAATTGGGCATTATCTGATGAAATTAGAGATGAGATAAAACAAAGAGGCTATATTGTAAAAGATACAAAAGATGGGGTATCAATTGAGAAAATATGAATAAGTAAAGGAAGTTATAACCTTAATTTTGAACCTCTTAGAGTAGACTAGTGCCTTACGAAAGGAATGAACTAAAAAGTGGAAGAAAAAAAGCTATCATTTTTTAATAAAATAAGAAAAAGTATATTTGACTTTGATAGTTATCAAGAATTAGCGGCAGAAGGAATAAGTAGAACAATAATCTATATTGTTTTACTTATACTAATATTTGGCAGTATTATATCAGCTTCATACACAGTAAAATTTTTGCAGATAATAGATGAAGCAAAAACATATATAGAAAATGAAATTTCTGAAATAACTTATGAAGATTATAAATTATCTGTAAATTTTAATAACGGAGAAAGTGTAGCTAAAATAGATGCTAATAATTTATTAGCAAATAAAGTTATAATAAATACTCAGGATTTAGAAGAAGAGCAAATTAATGAGTATACTAATGAAATAAAAAACGAAAAAAATGGAATATTAATATTAAAAGATAAGATAATATTAAAAACAGCCTTTTCATCAAATACAATGGAATATTCGTATGAAACAATTTCACAAACCTATAATATAAATAATGTAAGTAAAACAGAAGCTATAAATATATTATCTAGTAATGAAATGAAAGTATTTACTGTAACATTTTTTATAACTATATTAATATATATGTTTGTAATATATTTTTCAAATATTCTAGTTGATATTTTATTATTAGCAATTCTTGCATATATTGTTACAAGCCTTGCAGGACTTAGATTAAAATATAGTGCCATATATAATATAGCATCATATTCGCTAACTTTACCAATATTTTTAAATATCATATATATAGTAGCAAATATATTTACAGGATTTAATATAAAGTACTTCCAAGTAATGTATTCAGCAGTAGCTTCAATTTACATTATAACAGCAATATTAATGATTAAATCAGATATAATTAAAAAGCAGTTAGAACTAAATAAAATAATTGAAGAGCAGGAAAAAGTAAGGCAAGAGTTAAAACAAAAAGAAGAAGAAAGAAAAGAAAAAGAGGAACAAGAAAGAAGAGAAAAAGAGCGAGAAAAACAAAAAAGAAAAAAAGAGAAGGAAGAGAAAGATGAGAATAAAGAAGACTCTCTTAAAGAGCCAGAAGGAAATAATGCTTAAGATAAAAAAAAGCATATATAAAAGTCAATAAAAGCTAAATATTTTAAAGAAAGGGTTTTATTAATGGACGAAAAACAAAAAAATAATAATGACAAGAAAAAGCAATACATCTTACTTACAGTTTTAGGGGTATTAATTATAGTTCTTGCAGGTATAGCATATTTATTTATGATGAATACTGATAAAATAGATGATAAAGAACTTGCATATACAGAATTAATAAATGAAATAAATGAAGGAAATATCGAAAAAATAGAAATGACTGTTGGAAGTACTACAGCAAAAATAAAATTAAAAGGTGTAGAAGAAGAAAAAACTACTATAATACCAAGCACACAGGCATTTGTGGAATTAATCCAACAAAAATTAGAAGATGGAAATGAATTTGAATTTATACAAAAACCAACAAATGTTTTTGTAACAATTTCTACTACTTTATTTTCATTATTGCCAACATTACTTTTAGTAGCACTTATTGTATTATTCTTTAAAATGCAAGGCTTAGGAGATAAAGGAAAAGTATATGATAGTGAAACAATTAAGTCAAAAGTAAAATTTGATGATGTAGCAGGACTAGATGAAGAAAAACATGAAATGATAGAAATTGTAGACTTTTTGAAAAATCCTGAAAGATTTAACAAAATGGGCGCAAAAATTCCAAGAGGAGTTTTACTTTGCGGACAACCTGGTACTGGTAAAACATTAATTGCAAAAGCAATAGCAGGAGAAGCAAATGTTCCATTTATATCAATGAGTGGTTCAGAATTTATAGAAATGTTTGCAGGTCTTGGAGCTTCAAGAGTAAGAAAATTATTTGAAAAAGCAAGAAAAGTATCACCTTGTATAATTTTCATAGATGAAATAGATGCAATAGGTTCAAGAAGGACAAGTAGTAGTGGAGCAGAATCAGAAAATAACCAAACTTTAAATCAATTATTGGTTGAAATGGATGGATTTGACACAGACGAAACCATAATAGTTTTAGCAGCAACAAATAGGCCAGAAATGCTAGATAAGGCACTTTTAAGACCTGGTAGATTTGATAGAAGAATAACAATAGGGCTTCCAGATATGAGAGGAAGAGAAGAAATATTAAAAATCCATGCAAAAGGAAAAAAATTTGCAGAAGATGTTAACTTAAAGAGCATTGCAGAAGATACAGCAGGATTTACAGGAGCAGAACTTGCAAACATCTTAAACGAATCTGCTATAATTGCAACAATAAATGAGCATGAAGCAATTACAAATAAAGATATAGAAGAGGCAGTTAAGAAAGTTACAGTAGGACTTGAAAAACAAAGTAGAGTAATATCAGAAAAAGATAAAAAACTTACTGCATACCATGAAGCAGGACATGCCATAGTAAGTAGTCAGCTTGAAACACAAAAAGGTGTAAAAGAAGTATCTATTATACCTAGAGGACTTGCAGGCGGATATACAATGTATAAGTCTGATGAAGATAAATACTATATTTCTAAGACAGAAATGGAAGAAAAACTTGTAGCATTACTTGGTGGTAGAGCAGCAGAAAAAATTGTGCTTAACGATATTTCAACAGGTGCAAGCAATGACATAGAAGTAGCAACAGGAATTGCAAAAAATATGATTACAAAATATGGAATGAGCGAGAGTCTAGGACCTATTTCAATAAACACAGAGCAAGACCCTTATGAACTTCAAATGTTAGGAGAAAAATTTGGAGATGCAATAGGAGCAGAAGTAAAAATATTACTAGACAATGCATACATTAGAGCACAAAAACTAATACATGAAAACAGAGATAAATTAGATAGAGTAGCTGAGGCTTTACTAGAAAAAGAAGTAATCTCAGCAGAAGAATTCCAAGAATTATTGGCGCGATAGGGACAGGCCTTTTCGCGCCATAAAATTATTATGCAAATTAATGATTATAATATTATGCAAATTAATCCGCCACTACCTTCGTTTACTATTCTTTCAAGTGTTTCTTGAAGTTTTGCTTGAGCATCTACTGGCATTTTAGCAAGTTTAGTTTGTAATCCTTCATTTACAAGTTCATGCAAGCTTCTTCCAAATATGTTTGATTCCCAAATTTTTGTTGGGTCATCTTCAAAGTTAGAAAGTAGATAATTTACTAATTCTTCAGATTGTTTTTCGCTTCCTACTATTGGAGATACTTCTGTTTCAATTTCAGCCTTAATTAAATGAATTGATGGAGCACGCGCACGTAGTTTTACACCAAATCTTGAGCCTTGTTTTATAATTTCAGGTTCATCTAAAATTAACTCATCAATAGAAGGTGTTACAATTCCATATCCAGTTGCTTTCACTTCCTCTAAAGCATTTGCAATTTTGTCATATTCTTTTTTAGTATCTGCAAGTTCTGTTATAGTAGAGAATAAGTCTCCTTCATTTTCTATTTCAACTCCAGATATTTCTGTAAGCACTTTGTAGAATAATTCGTCATATAAATTAATTGAAATATTTATAGTTCCTTCACCAAGTTTAATTTCATCAATTGTAGTTTTATTTATAATTTTAGTATTTTGAAGTTTTACAATACCTCTATCTATTTGTTTTAAAATATGTATGCTTCCAAAAGCTTCTTTTATTTCAGCATATAGTTCTTCTTTTAACCAATGTGAGTCAGATAAACCGTCAACCCATTTTGGAAAATTAATGTTCATTTTTTCAATAGGAAATTCATATAAAATTTTCCCAAATATTTCATTAATATCTTCCATATCTAATCTAGAACAATCAGTAGGTATTACAGAAGTTTGATACTTTTCTTGTAATTCATTTGCTAAATTCTTTGTATAATCAGAAAATGGATCATCAGAGTTCAAGACTATAACAAAAGGTTTATTTAAATCTTTTAATTCTTTTACAACTCTTTCTTCCGCTTGAACATAATCTTCTCTAGGAATATCTGTAATACTTCCATCAGTAGTTACTAAAATTCCTATTGTAGAATGTTCCTGAATTACTTTTTTAGTTCCAATTTCAGCAGCTTGCTCAAATGGAATTTCTTCTTCAAACCAAGGCGTTTTAACCATTCTAGGCATGTCATCTTCTAAATAACCTATTGCGTTATTTACTAAATATCCTACGCAATCAACTAAACGAGTTTTTAATTTTAAATTATCTCCTATTGTTATTTCAACAGCTTCGTTTGGAATAAATTTTGGCTCAGTTGTCATTATTGTTCTTCCACCAGCACTTTGTGGAAGCTCATCTCTAGCTCTTTCTTTTTTATATTCATTTTCAATATTTGGGATAACCAATAAATCCATGAAGCGTTTTATAAAAGTAGATTTACCTGTTCTAACAGGTCCAACAACACCTACATAAATATCTCCCTGAGTACGATTAGCTATATCTTGATATAATTTTAAATTTTCATCCATGAATAAAATACCCTCCTTAAAAATGTTTGTACTAAACTTTATTTAATGTATATTAAGATATTTCAAAGTTATGACTAAATTATAAAAATTTTTTGAGCAATTTGGGACGTACAACTTTTGCGCATTTTCTATATTTTTTGTTAATACTAAAATGAGCAAAAGTTGTACGTCCCAAATTGCTCAAAAAATTTGCAAAAAATATTTTAATGTGATAAAATAAGTACGTTTAGTAGATTAAAGCATAATATATATTACAAAATTACGGATAAAGGAGAAGTGATTTTAAATGGAAGATAATATAATGGCAATAGTAATGGCAGCAGGTAAAGGTACTAGAATGAAGTCAAAAAAATCAAAATTGGTGCAGAAACTATTTGGAAAAGAAATAGTAAAAAGAGCAGTAGAAAATGCTGAAAAAGCAGGAGTAAAAGATATTATTGCAGTAGTAGGCTATATGAAAGAAGAAGTAATGGCAGTTTTAGGAGATAGTGTAAAATATGCTTATCAAGATGAAATGCTAGGTACTGGTCATGCAGTAATAAAAGCAAAAGAATATTTAAAAGGAAAAAAAGGGAAGGTTTTAGTTTTAAATGGAGATGTTCCATTAATTAGACCAGAAACTTTAAATAAGTTATTAGAAAAAAGTATTGAAAATAAAGAATATGCAACACTTTTGACAGCAATTTACGATAATCCAACAGGGTATGGAAGAATAGTAAGAGATGAAGGAGGAAATATAGAAGCTATAGTAGAAGAAAAAGATACTACACCAAGCCAAAAAGAAATAAAAGAAATTAATGCAGGAATATATTGTTTTGATATAGAAGAATTATTATCAGCATTAGAGAAAGTAACTCCTAATAACGCCCAAGGGGAATATTATTTAACAGATGTAATTCAAATAATGAATGAAAAAGGATTAAAAACAGGTGCTGTTATAGTAGAAGATAATACTGAAATATTAGGAATAAATGATAGAATACAATTAGAAATGTTAACTAAAGTACTTCAAATGAGAATTAATACAGAGCATATGAAAAATGGAGTAACAATAGAAGATGTAAATAATACTTATATTTATGACGAGGTAGAAATAGGAATGGATACTGTAATCCATCCAAATACTACAATTAAATCAGGAGTTGTAATTGGAGAAGATTGCGAGATTGGTCCAAATGCATATATCCGTGAAGGATGTAAATTAGCAAACAAAGTAAAAATTGGTAATTTTGTAGAAATAAAGAAGGCTTTAATAGGAGAAGGTACAAAAGTTCCTCATTTCATATATTTAGGAGATTGTGAAGTGGGAGAAAAATGCAACATTGGTTGTGGAACAATTACATGTAATTATGACGGATTTCATAAGAGCAAAACAATTATAGGAAATCATTCATTTATTGGTTCTAATACAAATTTAGTAGCACCGGTAACGATAGGAGATGAAACATTCATAGCAGCAGGTTCTACAATTACAGAAGATGTGCCTGATTATGCATTAGCAATAGCAAGGCAAAGACAAATAAATAAAGAAGAATGGAATAAAAAATAGTAGATGCATTAAATAAAATATAAAAATTAGTTACTAATTAAAACTATTTTTTAATATTACTTGAAAAGTAGATATGTATATGATAAAATATAATAGCATTTTAATAGGAGAAAGGATTTGAAATAAATGATAGAAATAATAAGAAATATAGTTTTAGTTATATATGTTTTAGTTTGTATAGTATTAATAGTGCTTGCTACAATTCAAGCAAAAGACACTAGTGGAGCATCACAAACAGTTACAGGTGCTGCAGCAAATAATTTCTATGAGAATAATAAAAGCAGAACAAGAGAAGGAAAATTAAAAAGATATACAGTAATTTCAGGAATATTATTTGTTGTACTTGCAGTAGCACTTTCAGTATTGTTTGTAATGTAAGTAATATGTATAGTTAAAATGAAATGTAACTTATGTTACATATAAAAAACATATATAACTTAAGAAAGTTGTATATGTTTTTTTAGTGAATGTGGCACGAACAAAGGAAAATAAAGGTAAGATGTTCGTTTAGTGAAGGAAGGGAAAGTTTTGAGTAAAAAGATAGATAAAAAAAGATTAAAAAAAATACATGAAGTGATGAAGCCTAAAAAAAGAAAGAAGAATTTGATAAAAGAAATACAAAAACAAGTTGGTTCAGAAGTTGAATTTACTGAAGAAAGTAGAAAGGCTTTAGAGAGAATAAGTAAAAAAGAAAGAAAAGTGAAAGAAGAAAATAAGAGAAATAAAGAAATAAAAAGGTCAAATACCAAAATAAAAGAAGACAGTAAAATATTTGAATTAGAAAAAGATACAATAGTAGGAACATACCAAAAAAGTAGAAATTTTGGTTTTGTAATTCCAGATGATAAAAAACTAGGAACTGATATTTTTATTTCAAAAAAAGATAATTTAAAAGCTAAAAACAATCAAAAAGTAGTTGTTCAAATTACAAAGATGCCAAAAGAAGATAAAAGTGCAGAAGGAAAAATTATAGAAATAATTGGATATATTGACCAAGCAGGTGTTGACATGATGTCTTTAATAAAAGAGCATGATTTACCATATGAATTCCCAGAGCAAGTATTAAATGAAGCAAAAAAGATTAGCCAAGAAGTAGATAAAGAAGATATAAAAAATAGAAGAGATTTAAGAAATCAAGAAATTTTTACAATAGATGGTGATGATGCAAAAGATTTAGATGATGCTGTAAATGTAGAAAAATTAGATAATGGCAACTATATTTTAGGGGTGCATATTGCAGATGTTAGCCATTATGTAAAAGAAGGTTCTTTTTTAGACAAAGAGGCTATAATTAGAGGAACAAGTGTGTACATGTTAGATAGAGTTATACCAATGCTTCCTGTAGAACTTTCAAATGGTATATGTAGTTTAAATGCAGGAAAGGATAGGTTTGCAATATCTTGCATAATGGAGATAAATCAAAAAGGTCAAGTTGTATCATCAGATATTTTTAAAAGCGTAATAAATGTAACTCAAAGGATGTCATACAAAAATGTGCAAAAAATATTAGATAATTCTGATTTAGAAGTTGTTAAAAAATATAACAAGTACATTAATCACTTTAAAACAATGGAAGAACTTGGACATATTTTAAAAAATAGAAGAGCAAAAGATGGAAGTTTAAATTTAGATATACCAGAAACAAAAGTAATATTAGATGAGAATGGATATGCAGTGGATATAACAAAATATGAACTATGTTTTGCAAATGAGATAATAGAGCAATTCATGCTAACAGCAAATGAAACAGTTGCAGAAAAGTTTTATTGGCTTGAAGCCCCATTTATATATAGGGTACACGAAGCACCAGATATGGAAAAGGTAACAGAATTAAATAAATTTTTATTTAACTT
>CALXVN010000026.1 GCA_944392085.1 uncultured Clostridia bacterium
CTTGTCGTCTACATTGAAATTATATATTAGGGGGTATTTTGTTGTCAAAGTTCATTTCTCATTTATTACAGGATGCTCATATAATTAATTATTTTTTATTTATATATAAACCAAAAAAGGTCAACCATTAAATTTATAATTATATAGTCGACTATAATATAAAAAGAAGAACAATTTTTATGATTGCCCTTCTTAAATTCAAAAAAATCTCTTAACCTTACCCTCCAGAAAATGATACAAATACTCCCCCCATAAATTTTTGTGGTGGTAGTTATAGCTAATTTGCATTATACATATATAATTTTTTATATAATCAAACTTTATAAAAATGCTATTACTTATTTTTTCTTTTCACTTCCACCACTTTTTTTAATTGGTAATGTATAAATTTTTCCTCTATTAGTATTTTTTATATCTATGAAGTTAGGAAATTTATTTTTTAATTTTGCTATGGCTTTTCCTATTATAGGAGATGAATATTTCCCGTTAAATAATTCATTGTTAATTTCTATAGAATTCCAGTATTCTTTGATTTCACCTGAAAAATCCATATGTAATGTCAATTCTTCTTCACAGGGAGATAATTCTGTAAAGTTATGATTTCTTTTTTCTAACTCTTTTCTCTCCTCACTAGATAGTCTAAACATATTGATGTTATCTTTTATCTCATCATATGCTTGTAACCATAGTTGCTCTATCCATTTATTGCCTAGATTTTCTAATCTATCGTTATCAATATTTTTAATTTTAATAGTAAAAAATCTACGATTTCCCGTTTCATCTGATAAGAATTCCGTTGGATTTACAGTTGCGACAAAATTAGTCCTCCTTGGCTTTTTTATGCTTTTTCTTCCATAAGGCACTCTTATTTCATCTACTGTATTAGATAAGAAAGATTTTAAATCTGCCTGCTTTTTCCTTATAGTAGAATCAACCTCTCCAAGCTCTACAATGAATCCTTTAGAAGCCAATATAAGACTATCTTTCACTTTCATGTCTACAGTAGCGCCCTCTGTAAACCATTCTGTTTTTAACGCTATATTTCTGCAAAATCTTGTTTTCCCACATCCTTGTGGTCCTTGCAATGTGAGAACACCTTCAATACCATATGGTTTCTTTTTATCATATCCATTGAAAGCCATAGCAACTGTTTGCCAAAACCATTTTCGTATTAATATTTTGTCCAATTCTTCTGTTATATTCATAATTTCAAATAATGTATGAAATCTATCTTTTTTGTCCCATTCATTGTTTTTTAACATATTAATTACAGGATTATACCTATGAGAATCAAAAATTAAAATCAATAAATCTTCTATATAACTTTTACTTGCTTTTATGCTATATCTTTTTAATAATTCTTTCAAATATATAGGAAGAATGGTTTCAGCATTTTCAGATGAATATTCTTCTGGTAAACCTTCTATATCTATATCTTTTGTTATTTCATTATACCCTACTTTTATATTTAATCTGTTTAAGATTTCTTCTAGTAATTCTTTAGATAAAGTCTGTCCAGAATATTCAAATAAATCATTATTATTTATTAACTTCTCCAAGATTTCTAATGTTTTCTCGTTTCCTAATTTTTCTATTACATCTGATATATCTTGTTTCTCTTCCAAATCCGAAATCTCACTCTTTAAGTCTAAGATTTTAATTTTTTTAGTTACTTTAACTATTGCTTTATAAATATTTTCTGCATATTTTCTTCCTGCTTCATCATTATCTGGAATTATATATACCGTTTTATTTTTAAAGTAATTTATATATTTTTCCTTATTTTTATTAAATCCAGATGCTCCACCTACAGTAGTAGTCGCTACTAGTCCTAGTTTATTAATGTTATCTGCATCTTTTTCTCCTTCTACCCAATATATTATTTCAGATTTTTTTACATTTGGAAGGTTATATGGCACATATTGTGCATTTTGCATAGTGTATTGCCAACTACCATTTATATATTGAGCTTGTACAAATCTTTTAGGTCTATATCTAACAGACTTGTATAAAATTCTATTTTCTGCATCCGTATAAATATACTCTTTTTCTATTACGTTAGTCATATTATTTATCACTTCATTATTAAATAAATCTTTTTCTTGCAATCCTACTGACGCCAATATCTTTTGTATATCACACCCAGCATGACAGTACATTAGTATTTTATTATCTTCTTCTGAAATTGTTAATGATGGTTTAGAATCTTGATGTGCTTTGCAAGAACATTGATATCGTTTATCTCCAATTTTTTTTACATTTTGAAATCTATTAATTATATCTTCTATATGCATATTCTTCTCCTTCTACAATTAAATTTTGTTTTGCTAATATCCATTCTTCTATACTCTTTCTTTCAAAATAATATCTATTTCCTATTTTAAAGTAAGGTATATCTCCTTCATAAATTAATTTTCTTACTGTACTTATACTAATATGTAATAATCCACTCAATTCTTTTATATTAAGAACTTGATTATACTTTTCCATCTATAGCTCCCCTTTCTTTTATTACTTTTAAAATTTTTTCTTTTTCTTCTTTTGATAATTCCCTTCGATTTAGTTTTTTGCTTAGATTCCCTTCATGTATTCCAAGTAATAAAGCTAATTCAAATTGTTTTAAATTTGCTTTAAACATTTCAAATTTAATATCTTGATTGAACATTTTTATCCCTCCTTTCTCATATATAAATTAAATTAGTTCAGCTAAACTATTGACACTACAACAAAAATGTTGTAGTATATAAATAATCAAAAATAAAATTTTCTATTTGTGATTACTTTGTTAATAACATTATAACAACTATGTTTTTTCATTTCTATACTAAATTTCATAAGTATTTCTATTTTAAATTTTAATTTATTAATATAAACCGACTTAAATGAAATTAAAAAATTTTATTTATTTTTATTTTTGACGACTAAGTTTAAAAAGGAGGAAAAATGACTATACATTTTTATCACGATAGCAATCAAGAAATGATAAATGGTATTACTAATCCTATAGGAACTTTACTTATAACATTTATTAACGAAACCAATTTTGATTCAAAGTTACTAAATCAAAAAGATACTAATTTCATGTACAGAGTATATCTGGCATATTGTCAATTATTCGTTGATGACATTATGGAAATTATTAATCCAAAAAATACAAAAGAACTATCAAACCAAAAGCTACCACTAACTATTACTTTTGATGACAATAAAACTATTGACTTTACATTATCTTATTCGGAATTTGAGCAGTTGGTATCACTTGTAACATATATAAAACTTTTTATAGAATTAAACATAAAAAATGAAAACAAGCCAATATTTTTTTTGTACTACTTTAATACTTTTTTATCATACCAAATACCTAAATACAGAGTTCTGAATAACACTATTTTAAAAGAATCAAATATTCAACTTTTAAACCTACATAGAAGCAATGCTAAAAATATAGATGCAAACACTCTTTATAATATGCTAAAAGATAACACTTTAGTTCTACTCAAAGATTTAAAAGAATCTTCTAAAACCAAGAAATCGAATTTCATTATAGAGTATGAGTGTAATAATCTAATAGATATTTTAGTATCATCTCTACATTATATTTATAACAACAACATTAATATAAAGAAATGCTCTAACTGTGGTAGATTATTTATTCCAAAATCAAATAGTCAAAAGTGTTGTAACAATATTAGACCACAATTAGAAAATGAAAATGATGAAGCTTATGAAAATGTTACAGAAACTTGTTCACAGTATAATACAAGATACCAAAGTATTAAAAATATGGCACCTATAGATTTGGCAAAGCGAAAAGTTAAGCAAAGAATACAAAAAAGAATACGAGAAAAAAAAGAAAAATCATCATACTTACAGGAATGGGAAGAAGAAGTAAAAAATAAAAGAGACTTTTTCCCTGATGACACTAAATATATAAAATGGATACTAGAAAAAAGTGATGAACATCAAAAAGGAGGTAAAAGAACAAATGGCAGTACAAGAAATAATAAAAAATAAAAAGTATAAAATTGATATTCCTATAGGATATAATGGAACAAAACGAATAAGGCATATAGAAACTTTTTATGGTGGTAAAAAAGATGCTGTATTACGTGAAAACGAACTTAAAATACAATTAAAAAATAATACCTATGTTAGAAAAAATAATATAACAATGAGTGAATTAATTTATGAATGGTTAAAATATAAGAAAAATAATATAAGTTTAAAAACTTTTCAAGAATATGAACGAATTTGCAATACATTAAAAACTCATATTGGGCATATAAAAGTAAAAGACTTAAATGTTAAGATTTTAGAAGATTTTTATAATAATTTAAAAACATGCGAAGGTATTGGAAAAAGCAAAAAAGGATATTCTGAAAAAACGATCAAACATCACTATACCCTAGTATCAGAAATTTTGAATACTGCTATCAAATGGGAATATTTAAATAACAACCCTAATCAAAGTATTACACCTATAAAAGTACACAAAAAAGATATTGCATGTTATTCGCCAGAAGAAGTGCAACAATTAGTTGAAGCAGTAAGTCATGAAAATATAAAATATCAAGCTATTATATTATTAGCACTGTACAGTGGTTGTAGACGTGGAGAGCTAACAGGGCTTACATGGGATGATATTGATTTCAATAAATCTTCTATTAATATAAACAAAGCAACTCAATATCTTCCACATTATGGTACTTTTGAAAAATCTACTAAATCAGATACAAGTAATAGAGTAGTGTATATTACAACTACTACACTTCAAATCTTAAAAAAATACAAACTTGAACAAGATAAACAAAAGTTATTACTAGGTAGCAAATGGCAAAATTCCAAAAGAGTATTTACAACTAATTATGGTGAAGATATGCATCCAGATACACCTTCAAAAATTTTAGATAAAATAATAAAGAAATATAATTTAAAGAGAATTACCTTTCATGGGCTTAGGCATACTAGCATATCGCTTCAAATTTTTAGTGGAGTACAAGCACAAATAATAAGTAAACGAGCTGGTCATTCTAGTGTATCAGTAACTCATAATATTTATTCTCATTTCTTTGACAACGGCTTTAAAGAAGTTGCAGATAAAATGGATAATTTTTTACATACAAAATCAGTTTAAGAAGCGGTTATAATTTCCGCTTCTATTTTGTCTTTTAATAACTATTTTTTACGTTCGTCACTTTTTCACATAGAAAAAAAATAAACAAGTCCCGAAAGACTTGCTATTCTTGGTAGCGAGAGAATGATGTGTTACTTATATTTATAGAAAATATATCATTTTGTTTAGGTGACTGTTTTAGTAAAATTAGTTAAAATTATTTACTATAAATTACTAAAAATTAAATGATATTAATTGAATAAAGCAAAATTATATGTTAAAATTTATACAAATAAATAACATTAGGATATATAGATAAATGTTATAAAATGTAGTATAATAAAAAGAGAGGTTGATTTTATGCTAAAATTATATTTAGATACTTGTTGTTATAATAGACCCTTTGACAATTTAGAACAAGAAAAGATAAATTTAGAAGCAAATGCTATAGAAAATATATTTAGAAAACATATAAACAAAGAAATAGAAATTTATAAAAGCATGGTAATAGATTTTGAGATATCAAAAATCAAATTAGATAATAAAAGACGACAAGTAGAAGATTTATATGATGCAATGGAATTATCACAAATTAGTTACACTCAAGAAATAAAGCAAAGAGCACTAGAATTAAAGCAATTTAATATCAAAGATATGGATGCACTACATTTAGCTTGTGCAAAAAGTGCAAATATAGATTACTTTATTACAACTGATAGATTATTAATAAATGCTTCAAAAAGAGCAAACTTAAAGATTAAAGCTATTAACCCAATAGAATTTATTATGGAGGTGATTTAAATGGCTGTAACAGTAAGAGAATTAGAAAAAATAAGAAGAGAAGGTCTTAAAGCTCTAAAAGATAAATTAGGTGTCGAAGGTATGATAAAATTTATACAAATGTATAGTGATGGAAAAGGAGATTATACAAAAGAAAAGTACGAAAATCTTCAAGAATTAACAATAGAAGATTTTGAAAAATATATAGCTGAGAACAAGTAATTATATATGTAAAAAGACTATTCTTTAGAAAATAGTCTTTTTTTACTCTTTGCTGGTTTAATATCAGTAACTATCATTACGTTTGCCTTAATTATAGCAATAGTTGTAATTATTAGCAAACAAAAATAACCAATATAAAAAACACATCTGTAAAACTTTCCCGAGTTAGATGTGTTTTTACATATTAACTTGAGGTAAGCCACTTTTGTGGTTTCTTCATTTTCTATTTTTATCTTACTACGAAACTCTATATATGTCAAATAAAAATTGAAAATTCAAAATATAAAATTATATAAATAAAAATAAACCTAATGAAAATAAATTAATAAAAATTAAGCTTAGCACATAAACATCCAAGCTAAAAAATTTCTTTAGAAATTTTTTAGGAAAGAAATGGATTTTGGAGCTTTGCTACAAAATCTATTTCGTCAAAAGCACTACCTTAAAAATGTAACAGACTTAAGAAAGGCACTAGCAAAATATGTTTATTGAGCTTGCTCAATAAATAGATTTTGTGAACCTAATAAAAGAGGTGTCGGGGAAAAGAATTTTCCCTGACCATACGAAGCTCAGGAACTGAGCTTCTAGTATGTTAGAAACTCAAAAAAGTTTATATAAAGAAAATTCAAAGGGGGTATTTTAATTTACGTTAAGCCCGCGAAGGCTATCTTATAAAAAGGAAAAATTGCAAATATGAGTTATGCAATAATTAGAAATGCAAATTATAAAAAGGATAATTTAGCAGGACTATACAAACATAACGAAAGAAAAAATACAAACTATTCAAATAAAGACATTGATAAAAATAGATCAAGTAAAAACTATTCAATAAAACAATGTAATACTACATATTCAAATGCAATAAAAAAACTTCAGGAAGAAAATAATTTACAAGGAAGAATAATAAAGACAACAAATGTAGCTTGTGAATTAATAATAACATCAGATAAAGAATTTTTTAAAGAAATAGGAGAAGAAGAAACAAAAAGATATTTTAGGACAGCATATAACTTTGTAGCAAATTACAAAAACTTAGGAGAAAAATATATTATCTCTGCAAAAGTACATCTGGACGAAAGTGTACCACATTTGCACTTAGTATTTGTTCCAGTAGTTCATAAATTGGATAAAACAACAAATAAACAAATAGATAAAATTGCTTGTAGTGAATATTGGAAAGGAAAAGACAGTTATAGAGAGTTACAAGATAAATTTTATAAATATATTACAGACAACGGATTCAACTTAGAAAGAGGAAAAACAAGTAATAGTAAGCACTTAGATATAGAAACACTAAAACAAGTAACAAATTATGATAATATAAAATATGAATTGGAACAAGAACAAGTAGAACCTGTAGATACAAAAGATACATCTTTAATATTATCACAAAATAAAGAGTTAGTAGAATATACAAATAAATTAAAAACACAACTTGCAAAATCATATACAGCAATACAAAGAGTAGAAAAATTACAACAAGAAAATATTAATTTAAAACTTGCAAATGAAGAATTAAAAAAGGAAAATAAACATCTAAAAAATTATATAGAAAAGACATTTGAAGTAGTAAAAAATCTATTTAGTTTTCCAATTGATAGATTTAAAAGATTAGTGGATAATTTTACCAAAAGTTTTGAAAAATAACTCTAATATATCCAAATATACAATTTTATAATATATTTTTGTATTAACACACTCAATTATACACTACCTTATTTTAAATACTAACATAAAAAAATTTTTGCTACATATACTTTTTTATTTTCAAATATAAACTAACCAAATAATCTAGCTAAATCTTAAAGTATAGGAAAATATTGTTATTTTCCTATACTTTAAGATAATTTTTAATTTAAAAATATTATTTAATATATTGTATTCTTTTAAAGTATAATTTAGTTTTCAAAAAAGACTTAACCACATATTTCATACTTAATATTTCATTGTTAATATAGTAATACTTTATTTTATAATATTCATGCTACACATATATGAATATAAACTTATCTTTTCATCTTCATAAGATGTTTTCTTTCTTCTAATTTTTTTATATTTTTCTCTATAGTTAGCCTTTTTGTTATCAATTGTATGTCCTAAAAAAATATACTTATTTTTGTTATTATAAATTCTAGTCTTATTATTTAATTTTAATCCCTCATTTTCTAAAAACTTTCTTATTTCTTTTAAACAATACCTTAAGTATTCTTTAGATTCATGAAACAAACAAAAATCATCTTGATACCTTATAAAATATTTTATTCCTAACTTTTCCTTTATAAAATGATCCATGTCATTTAAGTAAAATATGGCTAATGCTTGGCTTGTCATGCAACCGGATACTCACTCCTTTATCTTCTGCATCAATTATTCTAAAAATAATCTCTAAAGCATCTTTATCTTTTATTCTTCTACTAATTTTTTCTTTTAACCTACTATTATCTATACTAGCAAAAAACTTTGATATATCACATTTTAATATATAATATCTTTTATATTTAATATTACATATTCTTCTATACTTATCTGCAAGCGCTATTCCTTTATTAGTTCCCATATTTTTTCTACTTGCAACATTTGCATCAATTAAACATGGCATAATACTAGGATATAAAATAAACCTTGCAACTAGATGATTTATAAGCTTATCTTTCATTTCTTGACTTACTATTCTTCTCTTTTTAGGCTCATATATTTCAAATACATTAAGTTTTCCTGGTTTATATGCTCTATTCTTTAGAGTATTATATACATCATAAATATTAGCACATTTAAATTCTTTATATCTTTCTACTCTTTTTTTATTTTTTGTATTCCTACAAATTTCATCAAATACAGTTTCTATATTTTCCAACTTGTACATATTGTCATATAAATTATTTTTTCTTTTCATTATTCACAATCCTTACTTATACAAAAAAGAGGCAATTTAAAATCACCCCCTTAAAAACAGTCCTAAAATATACTCCCTTTCAAAATAATATTTTACTAACAAATATATTTATCTATTTTTAGTTTTTCCTATATTTCTAATATAGGAATGGATATAACATGTTCCTATTTTTCTCATATATAATCTTTAATTATATATCCTAAATTTATAGGAGCTACATGGACGGAAACCGTTCGAATTGCTATTGGCGTTGGTGTTACCACTAGAATTCACATTGCACAAGTTGTTGTTGTTGAGGCTTCCACTAGAGTTCACATTGCGTACATTGAAGTTCGAGTTGCTAGAGTTAGAGTTCACATTACGTGATGCCAACCATACTGTTATACCCAAATTTTTATGAATGCTTTTATATGGTACTTTTTCTCCATCCATTTGCATATTTCAAAATATAGTCAATACTTTCACCAAATTTTAAATATCTTTTTCCATTTATTATCTGTTTGTCATAGCATAAATTAATTAAAAAATCTAAATATTTAAGTCTTGATATAACTTTTTCTTGTATATCTTTTCTTTTTTCTTTGTTTTCACTTGCATTTGCTTCATAAGCAAGTAGTAACATTTCTTTAGATATTGTACTAATTTGTTGCTTTATTTCAATATCTCTCTTTGGGAAATTCACTAAATATTTATCTATGTTTACAATTAATTCTCTTATACAATTAATTACTACAAACTTTTCCTTCTTCATTTTGCAATATTTCCTCTATCTTTATTATTTTACTTTTTAGATTTACATTTTCAATATTTTCTATCAAATAATTATATATATTAAGAGCTCTTTCCTGTAAAAGTACATTTTTATGTGCTAATTCAAAAAAGTCTTCATATCTATTTTTATTTTTAAAATCCATTTTTTCGTCTACTTCATATTGATGTGCTCTATCTATTAAAATATAATTTATTTTTTTACTTTCTAATATATTTTGTACGTATCCTAATGAACTTTTAGGAAATCCACATATCCAATTATTTTTTCCAAATTTTTTCTTCTTATATCCAAATAAATAGCTTAATATATATGAATCTTTGCCATAAGTATTGTAAAATGCTCCTATTTTTATTATTGCAACATAATTTGGATGAATTTTCTTTATCGTATTTACCATATTTTCTACACTCATTTATTTCATTTTCTCCGTTTACATATTTTTCCATTTTCAGACCCGCTCTGGCCGACTTAAAGCCGGCCAACTTTGCGAGGACCTGAGGCCCTCGTAAGCCTTTCTTTACTCTGTTGTTTATTTATACTCCTAAAACGTATGGATTTTCAGACGAACCATCTCCCCCTGTTATCTTGATTCCAGATTTCAGAGTGAAACATGGGCGGAAGCCAGCCGAAGCGCTATTGGCGTAGGGGCTACCACTAGAAAACACAATGCACAAGGTGCTGGTGTAGAGACCCCCACTAGAGCTCACATCGCGCACATTGAAGTACGAGTCGTTAGAGCGAGAGTTCACATAACGCGATGCCAACCAATAATAGCTAGAATTTGATATTCCTGCTATTCCTAATGTTGTCATTTGGGTATAATCTGAGCTATAATTTTCATCTGTATCTCTTAATTTTCTACTGTAAGTTGAACTAAATTGTGTTATATGCATTCCTGCTTGCGCACTTGGATTTTTTGGATTACTTCCTACACATCTTGCACTTTCCACTATATCTTTTATTAATGCATAATTTTCATTTTCTTCATCTATATATTCCTTTGCTTTTGAATTTAATGTTTCAATAGCTTTATTATATGAATTCATTGCTTTTGTAAAATTATCTGAACCTGTTACCGTCGGGTCTCCATATCCTAATGTTACATCTTCTAAACTATCTACTGATATTAATTGTAATCCATTTGTTTCATCATTATATAGTACATTGCATAGTATTGTTTCTCCTGGTTTCTTTATGTTTGGTATCTCTACATATATTTTTTGATTATCTGATATATCTAATATTTCATATGCCGTTGGTTCTTTTGTTGTTACATTTATTGTGCTTTCTTCTTTATTTCCTGCATTATCATATACTTCTACTTTTAATTTATATCCTGTTAATCCATTTAAGTTTTCATAAGTAAATGTTCCATCTGTACTTGTTCCTTTTGTTGTTTCTTCATCATCTAAATAAAATTTATATGTGTTTGTACTTGCTAATCCACTTTCATTATCTGTTGCTGTTGCTTGTACTTTTATACTATTTGATGTTGTTTCTATTGCTTCAAAACTATTTATTGTTGGTTTTATTTCATCTTTTACTGGAAGTGTTGCATAATCACTTGCATTTGTTCCATCCCATAATCTTGCATACACATTTGATTTATTTGGTATGTTTGCAATCGTTCCTCCATTTGAGGTTGTTTGCCATCCAGTAGTTGGTATATCTTCCGTATCTTCTGGTAATATTAGGTATTGTATCTGATAACTTGTATCTGTTGTAACTGTCGTACTTGCTGTTCCTGCTCCCTGCCATGTTACTGTTCCAAATTCTATTGTTCCTTTTTCTAGCTCTCCTAAAATTACATTTTCTGTTTTAGTATCTTTTATTTCTCCATTTATAACTAAATCTACTTTTATTGTATATGTTTCTGGTGATGTTAATCCTAAATAAGTAAATGTGTATCCTCCTTCATCTTCTTTTTCTACATATGCTGTATCTATTTCTTCTAATTTTTTTATTGAATATTTATATATTGCTCCTTCTGCTCTTGCTGATGTTACTTTTACACTTATTTCTGATAATGTTTTATTTGTTACTTCTATCTTTCTTATTGCTGGTGGTAAATTTCCTTCTTCTCCTATATAGTCTCCCAACTGTGGTACACTTCTATCTAATTCAAATGTATGGCCATTTAGTGATATTTCATACTCATCAGCTTCTGCATCTGGCTCTCTGTCATATATGAATTCATCTAAAAAATCATCTTGATTATATCTCTCATTTACATGCTTTTCTGTATATGCATCTGCTAGTACCAATTCTAGTCTTTCCCTTGTTGCTCCTATTTCATGCTCTAGCTTTCCTTTTTGCGCACTTGTGATAAGGCCATTTTCTCCAAAGATTGCATTTATTGATACTACTGCTAATATAATTAAAATCACTATCGTAACCACCAATGCCACAAGTGTTATTCCGTTTTGCATTTTTTAATACTTTTGAAAACTTTTTATTCGTTTCCATTTCAAATTCCTCCTTCTTAAGTTTTTCTCTGTTTTAATAAATTTTTATAATTTATTTCTTCTACCCTCCTTTTCTTTTGATTACTATTACTTAATATAATTCATTTATATTATATCACACCTCTTATTCTTGTCAATTATTTTCTTGCGTTATTTTTCACCTATATGATATTTATTTTTTTGCTATACTTTTTTGGGTGATTTTATGCTTTTATCTGATGCAATTAAACTTAGAATTATTGAATTATGCAATAAAAGTAATTTAAATGTAAATTCTCTTAGTAATAGAGCAGGTCTTAATCCTTCTACTATTAGAAGTATACTAAAATCTAGATGTAAAACTCCAAATACCCAAACTATTTATTTTATTTGTTTAGCCTTAAACATAGATTTAAAAGATTTCTTTAATTCAAAACTATTTTCTAATTTAGATGATGATTAGCTCATCTTTTTAGTATGCTAATTTTTGTCTTTTATAATTTTGTCTATTTTTTCTTTTATCATTTTTAACATTTTTTCATAGTTTTCTTTTTCTATTATATATTTGTTTATATCTTTAGCATATACATTATTTTTACAATCTTTGCAACCTAAATTTCTTCTATTTTCTTTAATATTTATTCCTTTTATTTCAAATAACACATCATATTCTTTTTCTTTATATTTATATCTCCCTCCTTTTATTTCATCATATATTATTATACTTATATTTTTTTCTTTTATTCTTTCCTTTACTTTTTCTATATTTTCTCTTACATACGATACAGGTATTCCACACTTGCACAAAAATTTTGCGTGACATGTTCTTTTAAATCCTAATACTTTTTCTAATATTATCGCATCTCTTCCTATTGCATTGAAAAAAACTCCACTTTTTACCATTACTACTTTATCTGGATTTTCTTTTTGCAAGTACTCTATAAATTCATAAAATTTTATTTTTTTCGCCCCCTTTTCAAGCACAAAAAAAGTACTCTTTTTTGAGTACTCTTTTTTTTGAGTACTCTTTTTTTTGAGTACTCTTTTTTTATTTGAGTACTCTTTTTTTTATTTGAGTACTCTTTTTTTTATTTGAGTACTCTTTTTTTTATTTGAGTACTCTTTTTTTTATTTGAGTTGCGGCATAAATCGTACGCTTCGCTCACACTTTATACCGCTCATTTTAAGAAGCTTCGCTCCTTAAAATTCTTTCTTTCTTCTGACACTATATTAGCACCTTTTTTTATTTATTGCAATACTTTTTATAAAATTTTTTATTTTTATTTTTTCTAGTTACTGCTACTTACATATACTCTCATATTATTTTTTAATAATATGTAAAATATAAATAACAAACTACTATAATTTTTTTAAATTATAGTAGTTTATTGGTTTAAGAGTACAACTAACGGTATCTTATATTTTCCATATATCTATATTAACATAAAAATTTAAAAATGTCAAATTTAAAAGCAAGTTCAATATGAACCTGCCTTTTTGGAAAACATAAGATTAATGTACTTTCTAAGCACATCCATCTCCACTTAAGTATCCGTCTCATAGCGTTGTACTCCTTTCTTTAGTATTTGCACCTAATATATGTTATAGCTTAGACTATAAATATTTCAAATATTAGATACCACTATTGAAAGTGTACAACCAATATAATAAGATCCCTAGCAATTAATGCTAAGGATTTTTTTTGAAATATTTTAATCCTATTTTTAGCATTAATTACTTTTATGGGAAAATATTATAAACTAAAAAACGGTTGTTTAAGGATTTCCCAATGTACTATAAATAATATTATGTACACTTTTATTGTACCATATTTTTCCATATTTTACAATATTTATTGATAAATATATATGAATGTGATATAATTATTATGTAAAGTGCTTCAACATGTGTTATCATACTATATTATTTAAGGGGGTTTTCTATGTATGATACTAATATTGAAAACTTAGGAAAAAAGATAAAACACTTTAGAAAAGCAAAAAAATTAACCATAGATGAATTAGGCAATGCAATAGGAAAATCAAGAGCAACTATTAATAGATATGAAAATAATGAAATTTTACCAGACATTATTACAGCTATGGAAATATGTAATGTTTTAAATATAGATTTGAACAATCTTTGTGATAAAATATTACATAATGTTAATAAAGAAGAAAATATAAATCCATTTAATTCTAATCTTATATATTTATATTACATTAGCAAAAATGGTATAATTATATCTAGTATAGAAATAACTGCAAACAAATACTGTCATTATGTTTTAATGAAAAATGGACTAACAAAAAACAAATATAAACAAGAATATACTGGAGTATTAGAAAGTAACTATAACACTGCTTTTATATGTCTAACAAATGCTATTACAAACCCCGGACTAGATAAATTTCAAATAGAAATAGATTTACATTCAAAAATAGACAATATGTATTATGGTATCTTCTTAGGAGTTTCATATAATACTCACAAACCAACAGCTAGGAAATGTATTCTAACAGATACTCTAATAACATCACCTGAAAAATTATGTTTTTTATATGATGAATTAAAAATCACTGAAGATGATATACAAGACATGCTATCAACAAAATATTGGGATATGAAAACAAGAAATATTAAAGACTATGTTATTAATATAAATTAGAATAATAATTAAATACCATTGATTTTGATTCACTCTGTATAGTTTTATATAGAGTGATTTTTTGTTGCGTAAAAATCAACAAAAGTATGAATTTTCACTATTTTTAACTTTTTTTACAAAAAATTATAAAAATACCACAAAATTTGTTGCGTCTCATGCGACTTTTTGCAAATTTTAATAAAAATATGGCTTTTTTTCATTAAAAAGTTGCGTCACACGCGACAAATTATTTTTTTGATTTATGTTTTCTATTATGTTAACATTAAATTAACCTAGGAAAAATATTAAAAATCTCCATGGAGTAAAAGGAGAAATATGAAACAACAAAAAACTTTCAAAACAAAAGATATAAACTTACCAAATGAAGAAATCAAAAAAATATTTGAACAAAACTATTACAACAAATCTTTTCAAGATGTAGACAATTCAGATGTAACAATAAACCATTTAGAAAACATCTTTACAAATGAAGCTTATTATTTAGCAATGAAAATAGTTCCATTGCTTGAAAGAAAAGTATTATATCTATCATTTGTTGAAAATATTAGATTAAATGACATTTGTAAGAGATTAAAACTACCAAAGAACAAAGTTATACATTTAAGAAACCAAGGAATAACCCACTTTAAAAATAACTTAAGAACTATGTATAAAGCTGAAAACATGAAAAAAGGTGGGAACAAGCAATGAAGAAGAAAATGAAAAAGAAAAAAGCAAAAGATAAAAATATATATGCACAATATCTAAAGCAAAAAGCAAATAACACAAAACCAATTAGAGTGCTATATAAAAAAGTAGGACTAAGTCCTGAAGTAAGAATTATACCTAATGTATATAAACTAAAAAAAGCAATTATAAAGCAAAAACTAGAAATAATACCATTTCAAAATGTATATATAATTTGTCATAATAAAGCCAAAAGAAAAAATATGCCAATAAATATATTATTAGATTTTAGTAATATATCAGGAGATTTTATTGTAGTTCAAATAGATTGTAATTTACGAGAATTTAAAAGTATTTCACAAGAAAATATTATATGGTATACACAAGCTTTAAATAGAAAAAGCTTTCATACAAAAATGCATAATCAAAGTTATATAGGCTCTAAATATAACGAATTAAATTCAAAACAACCAGCAATAGAACCAAAATCAAATATTAGTTTTGAAAATAAATTAGTGGATGTACTTTCAAATATTAACTTAACCTTATCCTACTTAGTAGGAAATAATAAGAAATGAGGTAATACAATGAACTTTGTAAATGATGAACATGAACTCTTTTTTGTAAATATTTTAAGAAAATTACAAGAACAAAAGAAAGTAGATGTATACTCTGTATCTTTAGTATATACCTTAGGAATGTGCGAGGAAACTAGAAAAAACTTTAATAATATATTTAATGTACAAAATGGAGAAATAAATATAGATAGCATCGGTGCACCATGGCAAACAGATACATCTGCAAAAGTAACAAGGATGGCATTTAGTCTGTGGAATAATTGTATGTATGATAATGAGCAAGATGCTGAAATAAAAAAATTATCTAAAAATTACAATGTTGGAGAAATATTTTCTTGCTCCTATGCTCCATACTTTTATGAAGGGATAAAGATTCGTTATCCTGAATATACAAAAGAAATACCAAACAATTCTTTAGAAAATGAGATAGAAAAATAATAGAAATTATAAATAAATACTAAAAAATATAAAAAAATAAGGAGAAATAACCAAAATGAATAATAGTGAAATAAAAACAAATCTAACAGAAGATAAATATAAAACTAATGAACAAATTGTAGTAAATTACTTAAATAAATTACAAGATCCATTTATTACATTAACGGCAAAAGAAGTATCAAAAGATTTACGTATAGGAATAAATCAAGCTTATGACTTATTTAAACAAGATGACTTCCCAACTATAACAATAGGAAAAAGAAAAACAGTAACACTAGCATCATATCTATTATGGAAAACAAGTAAGAAAGGAGTTGATAAATGTGCCAACAAAAGGTAGTAGTGAAGGTTATGTATTTTTTAATAAACAAAGAAATAAATGGAATGCACAGTATAAAGATTACGACGTAAAAACAGATAAAATGAAATATAAAACTAAAAGCTTTAAAACGGAAGAAGAAGCAAAAAAATATCTATCTACAATAATGTATCAAAAAGAAAATCCTTTATATATTGAACATCATGGAATACCGCTTTGCGAGGTTATGAAAGCAAATTTAAAATTAAGATTTGATACTAATCAAATTAGCCCCACACAATATGGTAGAGTTACTAGAACAATAGAACAATTAGCAAAAACTCCAATAGGTTCAAAAAATATTGATGAAATAACTTCAGATGAAATACAACAGTACTTAAATTCAGTAATTGGACTAAGCAATTCTTCGATAAAGAAAATATATGGTCAATTTTCTCAAGTGTTTAAGACTGCTATGAATAAAGGATATATAATGCAAAATCCTATGGCAAATGTTATTAGACCTATAAGCCAAAAACAAAATAAAATAGTCAGAGCATTTACAGTAGATGAACAACAAAAATTTACCAACTATCTTATAAATAAAGATATAAAAAACTGTAAATATAAAAATGTATTTTTAATACAAATGTATATGGGACTCAGAGTTGGAGAAGCATTAGCTCTATCTACACATGATATTGATTTAAAGAATAAAAGAATGAATATACATAGAACTCTAACAACAGATGAAAATGGTGCTGTTATAATGGGAGATAAAACTAAAACATATGCAGGAAGAAGAATATTGCCAATTCCAGATTTTCTTTATCCATATATAATAGAACAAATGCAAGTAGCAAATTCACAAGAAAACAATGAAGAAAAGTTATTATTTAAGCCAAACAATGGAAGATATACTAGAAGATGTAACGTTAATTCTGAATTGCGTAGAATATTAAAAAGTGAATTTGGAATTACAGATATATCTACTCACAGTTTAAGACATAGTTATGGGACAAGATGTATTGAAAGTGGTATGGCTCCTGTAGTAGTTCAAAGACTAATGGGACACGCTGATATATCCGTCACATTAAATAC
>CALXVN010000027.1 GCA_944392085.1 uncultured Clostridia bacterium
GAAGAAGCTATAAAAGCAGTTTGCGATAATACAAAAATAGATATACCTAATGGAATGATTGAAATGGAAATAGACAATATGATAAGAGATATGGAAAATAGATTATCATACCAAGGTCTAAAATTAAATCAATATCTTCAAATGATGGGTAAGACAGAAGAAAGCATTAGAGCAGATTTTAAAGATCAAGCAGAAAAATCTATAAAATCAAGACTTGTATTAGAAGCAATTGTTAAAGCAGAAAAAATAGAAGTAACTCCTGATGAAACAGCAGAAAAAATCAAAGAAATGGCAAAACAATACGGAAGAAAAGAAGAAGAACTTCTTTCAAATGAGCAACTAAAAGAATACATACAAGAGAATTTAAAAACAGAAAAAGCGATAGAATTTATAGTAAAAAATGCTAAAAAGAAATAGTAAATAAATGAAAAAGTTAGGGGAAAAGTATTTATTAAAAATAAATGATTTTTACCACTAACTTTTTGTGCCTTATGCACTTGACATATTTTAAGTTATAGTATATAAATTATTGATAGTTCGAGATAATTTATAAAAAATATGAGAACATCACAAATTATTAATTAAAGGAGGAATTTTTAATGGAAAGAAATAGTTTAGTTCCATATGTTATAGAACAAACAGCAAAAGGAGAAAGATCTTATGATATTTTCTCAAGATTATTAAAAGACAGAATTATATTTTTAGGAGAAGATGTAAATCAAACTTCAGCAAGTTTAGTAATTGCTCAATTGCTTTTCTTAGAGTCAGAAGATCCAGATAGAGAAATAAGTTTATATATAAATAGCCCTGGTGGCTCTATTACAGACGGAATGGGAATAGTAGATACAATGAATTATATAAAATGCCCAGTTTCAACAATTTGTATAGGAATGGCAGCAAGTATGGGAGCAGTACTTTTAGCATCAGGAGAAAAGGGAAAAAGATTTGCAACACCAAATGCAGAAATATTAATACATCAACCATTAATTGCAGGTGGAGGTCTTTCAGGACAAACAACAGAAATAAAAATACATGCAGACCACATGGTAAAGACTAGAGAAAAATTAAATAAATTATTAAGTGATAGAACAGGTCAAAGCTTAGAGGTAATTGAAAGAGATACAGAAAGAGATAATTATATGACAGCAGAAGAGGCTCTTAAATATGGACTTATTGATGGAATAATGGACAAGAGAAAATAATTTTTTAGAGAGGAAAAAGTAAAATGTCAAATAATAAGCAAAAAAATGTAAGATGTTCTTTTTGTGGAAAATCACAAGAAGAAGTAGATAGAATTATTGCAGGACCAGGAGTATATATTTGTAGCGAGTGCATAAAAGTTTGCTCAAGTATAGTAGAAGATGATTTGTATGATGAAGCTGAAATGACTTATACTTTAAATGAAAAAGAAGAACTTCCAAATCCTGCAGAAATAAAAGAAATATTAGATACTTATGTAATAGGTCAAGAAGAAGCTAAAAAGACGTTAGCCGTTGCTGTATATAACCATTATAAACGTATAAATAGCAAAGAAGATAAAAAAGATGATGATGTAGAATTACAAAAAAGTAATGTTTTGCTATTAGGACCTACTGGTTGTGGAAAAACACTTCTTGCACAAACACTTGCTAAAATATTAAAAGTACCATTTGCAATAGCAGATGCAACAACACTTACAGAAGCAGGTTATGTCGGAGAAGATGTTGAAAATATTTTACTTAAATTAATTCAAGCAGCAGACTATGATATTGAAAAAGCTCAAAGAGGAATTATTTATATAGATGAAATAGATAAAATTTCTAGAAAATCTGAAAATCCATCTATTACAAGAGATGTAAGTGGAGAAGGTGTTCAACAGGCATTACTAAAAATAGTTGAAGGAACAGTAGCAGCAGTTCCACCACAAGGAGGAAGGAAACACCCACATCAAGAATTTATTCAAATAGATACCTCAAATATATTATTTATTTGTGGTGGTGCTTTTGAGGGCTTAGAAAAAATTGTAAAAGATAGAATCGGTAAAAAATCTATAGGCTTTGGTGCTACAATAGAAAGCAATAAAGATATTGATAAATACAAGGTATTTGAACAATTATTACCACAGGACTTATTAAAATTTGGATTAATTCCAGAATTTGTAGGTCGTCTTCCAATTATTACAACATTGGAAGAACTAGATAGAAACGCATTAATAGATATAGTTACAAAACCAAAAAATGCATTAGTAAAGCAATATAAAAAATTATTTAAAATGGATAATGTAGAACTTGAATTTGAACAAGAAGCATTAGGTTTAATAGTAGATAAAGCAATCGAAAGAAAAACTGGTGCTAGGGGTTTAAGATCGATTATAGAAGAAATAATGAGAGATATTATGTTTGAAATACCATCAAATCCTAAAATTGAAAAATGTATTGTTACAAAGGAAACGGTATCAAACGGCGAACCACCTAAAATTATAATAAATAATAATAGAGAAGTAGCTAAAAAAACTAGTTCTTCTAAAAGAGTAACAACAAAGAAGAATGTAACTACTGCATAAATTTAAATAAACAAAGAATTATTATGAAGAATTAAAGATTCTTTGTAATAATTCTTTTGCTTTAATGTAATAATAAAAGAAAGAATAGGAGGAATAGTATATGGAAAAATTTTTGAAAAAAGCAGGTTGGACTTCAGTTATAACATCTTTGATTTTTTCAATAATTGGATTAGTAATGATATATAATCCAGAAACAACAATGATATTTATATCAACAATACTAGGAATATTTTTTATAGTAGTAGGAGTAATAAAAGTAATAAATTATTTTATATCAAAAGGAAATTCTACTTTATTTACAAATGATATTGCTTGGGGATTAATTGCTATAATAATTGGTCTAGTTACAATGGTATATAGTAGCACTATTGAAAGCATATTTAGAATTATGATAGGTGTATGGATTATATACAGTGGATTTACAAGATTTAGTTTATCTTTTAGATTAAAAAATGTTAATGATAAATTATGGGCAATAGTATTATCTTTGGCAGTTCTAATGATAGTGGGAGGACTATATGTTACATTTTATCCAGGTGCATTAATTGTAACATTAGGTGTAATAATACTTGTATATGCAATAATGGATTTAATTGAAAGTTTTATATTTATGAAAAATGTGAAGGATATATTTTAAAAATAGTAGGAGTATTATATATTAATAGTGATTAAAAATTAGTTTAATTTAAATTTGAAAGGTCAGGCACTTTTAATTTTCTTATACATATAATTTATGTATAAGAAAATTGGAGGTGCATTTATGTTTACAGCTCTATGTGAAGGGTTTGGAGCCTTAACTTTTTTGGGATTTTTAAAATCAGCAGTTTTTTTATTAGGATATATATCAAGTAACAATCTATTTCCAGAACCATTATCTGCGGAAGAGGAAAGAAAATATTTAGAGTTGATGAAAACTGGAGATGAGGAAGCTAGAAACATTTTAATAGAAAGAAATTTAAGATTAGTCGCACATGTGTGTAAAAAATATACCACAACTAAAGTTGAACAGGATGATTTAATTTCAATAGGTACAATAGGATTAATAAAAGGTATAAATAGTTTTGAAGCATCAAAAGGAGTAAAACTTGCAACATATGTAGCAAGATGTATAGATAATGAAATATTGATGTTTTTAAGAACTACTAAAAAACTCGGAGCAGAAGTGTATTTAGAAGATCCAATAGGTAAAGATAAAGATGACAATACAGTTACACTTAAGGAAGTTCTAGAAAATGATGAAAGAAGTATAGATGAAGAAGTTGATTTAAAATTTAAAATAAGAAAATTGTATAAAAAAATGAAAGAAGTATTAAAAGATAGAGAAAAAACAATTATTGAATTAAGGTTTGGACTTAATGGAAAAAAACCAAAGACTCAGCAAGAAATTGCCAAAAATATGGGAATTTCGCGTTCCTATGTATCTAGAATTGAAACAAAAGCAATAGGGAAACTGTCAAAAGAATTTATAGAATAAAATTTAAAGGTTAATTGTTATTTTTTCTCATAATAAATTAATGAATTTATTTTTTATATACTAAGATTTCAAAAATAGTAGTTTCAAGAAATAATTTTCTTAAAACTATTATTTTTTATTTTTTTATGATATTAATCCTAAATTGTTTAACAAAATTGTAAAAAACTATATCTATGATGTTTCTTTAGCTTGTATAACTAATCTTTTACCGTTAACATTATTACAAGTTATCAAAGTTATTATTCTTAAATTGTTTGTTTCTTGAGAAGTACATGATGTATCAGTTGGAAGAATCTCATATTTTTTATATACATAATAATTTTTTGAGTTTCCACTTAAATCAAAAATAGTTATTTCATCATTAATATTTAGTTCATTTAATCTACTAAAAAATTTATAATCTACATAATTATGCCCAGCTATACATAGATTACCAATTTCATTTGGCATAGGTCCTGCAAACCTGCAAACTGAAATATCTAGTAATTTATTATTGCTAACAGAAAGAATTGAATAGTTTACATTTATTTTGTCTATTTTTATAATTCCTATTACAAAAGGTTCAGATGTGCTTGAGGTATTTTCTAAGCTTACATTTTCTGAATATAAAGTAGAAACTGAATATGAACTATTTAATTTTTGTGATATTTGTTCATTTATGGAATTTCGATATAGTTTGATAAATAAAAAAATAATGGAAATAAAAAGCAAAAAGGTAGAGAAAAGAAATATTGCTTTATATAAATTATTGTTGTTTGGAGTTACAGAAGTATTTATATTATTATTTTTACCATTAAATAATATTTGATTCATATAAAAAGTCCTTTAAATAAATTTATATTATTTATTATTTACTATTTAGAAAAAAATATTTATTTAATTTTGAACTTTAGGGATGTTCCTTAAAGTTCAAAATTAAATTTAAAAAATTCAAAAAAAAGGTGCAAAAAATTATAAATATATGATAGAATAGATGTCGAGTAAAAAAAAATAAGGAGAGTGTTAAAAGTGCCAGAAAATAAGTATAAAAGAATATTACTTAAATTAAGTGGAGAAGCTTTAGCAGGAGAAAACAAAATGGGAATTGACACTGAAACAGTTGAAAAAATTTGTGAGCAAATTAAAGAACTTGTAAAAATGAAAACAGAAGTAGCAGTTGTTGTAGGTGGCGGAAACTTTTGGAGAGGTGCAAACAAAAAAATGGATAGGACTACATCAGACTATATGGGAATGCTTGCTACAACTATGAATGGATTAGCACTTCAAAATACATTAGAGGAAAAAGGTGTATATACAAGGCTTCAAACAGCTATTGAAATGAGAGAAATAGCTGAACCTTACATAAAAAGAAGAGCAGTAAGGCATTTAGAAAAAGGAAGAGTTGTAATATTTGGATGTGGAACAGGAAATCCATATTTTACAACTGATACAGCGGCAGCTTTAAGAGCAGCAGAAATTGAAGCAGAAGTAATATTGGTAGGAAAGACAATTGATGGAGTATATTCTGCAGATCCTAAAATAGATAAAAATGCTAAAAAATATGATGAGATTTCATATACAGATATACTAAGTGAAAATTTAAAAGTAATGGATGCAACAGCAATATCACTTTGTAGAGATAATAATATAGAATTAATAGTATTTGGAATATCTAAACCAGATAATATTATAAAAATAGTAAAAGGAGAAAAGATAGGTACTTTAATCAAATAAAAGATATTTTTTTTGAGGTGCTCTAACTCAATAGCAATAGGATGTCATCCAAGTAATTTGGAAGAAAAGTACTATTGCTACGTGTAATAATTAGTTTATATAAAGAAGGAAAGGAGTGTACAGGTAAGAAAACTGTACGAAAATAATTATGGATTATAGTAAATTTGAAGAAAAAATGGTAAAAACAATAAGTGTATTTGAGGAGAATTTAGCTGAAATTAGGGCTGGAAGAGCAAACCCAGCAATCTTAAATAAAATCATGATAGACTATTATGGAACACCAACACCAATAAATCAATTAGCAGGTATTTCCGTTCCAGAAGCTAGAATGATAGTCATTCAACCTTGGGATGCAAGTGTACTAAAAGAAATAGAAAAGGAAATATTAAAATCTGATATTGGAATAAACCCAAATAATGATGGAAAAGTTATAAGACTTAATTTCCCAGAATTAAACGAAGAAAGAAGAAAAGAAATAGTAAAAGATATTAGAAAAATGGCAGAAGAAGCTAAAGTCGCTATTAGAAGTATTAGACGTGATGCTATTGATGAAGCAAAAACAATGCAAAAAAATGCTGAAATTTCAGAAGATGACTTAAAAGTAGCAGAAGAAAAAATACAAAAACTAACAGATAAATATGTAGAGGAAATTGATAAAATATTAGATAAAAAAGAAAAAGAAGTAATGAGTATATAGGCTATGTGCTTTAAATCCGTTCCACCTTACTAGCAATAGGACGTTTTCTTCCTCCAAGTATTCGGAAGAAAAGTGCTATTGCTATGTGGAGCTAGTAAATGCTAATTTATTAAAGTAATATATTGAAAAAATATTGCCTGTGCACGACTAATATGCAATGATTATAAGAATAATAGGAGAATGAGTAGATGGATATAAAAGATATAAATGAAGAATTAATGCCAAAGCATATTGCTATAATAATGGATGGAAATAGAAGATGGGCTAGAGAAAAAGGATTAGACCCAAAGCTTGGACATAAAGCAGGAGCAGAAACATTGGAAAGAATTGCATCTTTTGCAAATCAAATTGGACTTAAATATTTAACTGTATATGCATTTTCAACAGAAAATTGGAAAAGAACTAAAGAAGAAGTTGGAGCATTAATGTTTTTATTAAGAACTTATATAGACAAGTTCTTAAATAAAGATAGCTTGCGTAATATTAGAATAAGACTATTAGGAAATATTGATGGTTTAGATGAAGGATTGAGAAATAGTATTTACAAAATCATGGAAAATTCTAAAGATAATACTGGTCTTACTTTAAACATAGCTTTTAATTATGGAGGACGTGATGAAATTACAAGAGCTGTAAGAAGTATAACTCAAAAAGCTCTAAATAATGAAATAAATATTGAAGATATTAATGAACAACTAATTACAGATAATTTATATACAAAAGGAGAGCCAGATCCAGATTTAATTATAAGGCCTGGTGGAGAGTTAAGAGTTAGTAACTTTTTACTTTGGCAATTAGCTTATTCGGAATTTCTATTTTTAGATAAGTATTGGCCAGATTTTTCAAAAAGAGATTTATTAGATGCTATAGAAGTATTTGAGAAAAGAAACAGAAAATTTGGAGGGAAATAACTTTAGCTTGAAAGGACTAATAAGATGAATATTAAAAGATTTTTATCAGGAATGATATTATTTCCAATATTTGCAATTATAATGGTATTTGGAAATAAATATTTAGTAGATATTTTTATAAGTATTATTGCAATAATGAGTTTACATGAATTTTACAAAGCTTTTAAAAATAAAGCAAATCCTATACAATGGATACGGATATGTTACAGCAGGTTTGATTTGCTTTATACATTTAATTCCAAATGAATATGTTTTACCAAGTATAACATTACTGATATTGGTAAATATATTAGTATTGTTTACACAAATAGTAGTTACAAATATGAAAAGAAATATTATAGATATAGCAATATCTTTATTTGGAGTATGCTATATAGTACTTTTCATTATGTTTGCACCTTTAATTAGAGATAGTATGGAAAATGGAAATATATTAATTTGGTATGTATTTTTTGCAGCATGGGGAACAGATACACTTGCTTATTTGATAGGAAAAAACTTTGGAAAACACAAATTTACAGAGGTTAGTCCTAAAAAAACAGTAGAAGGTTGCTTAGGAGGCTTATTAGGTTCAATATTGTTTTGCATATTTTATACGTTTGTATGTAACAATCTTTGGAATTTAGAAATTAGTTATACATATATATTAGGTATATCAATATTTTTAAGTGTAATAAGTCAAATAGGAGATTTGGCAGCATCATGCGTTAAAAGATATTGTGAAATTAAAGATTATAGTAATTTAATACCAGGTCATGGTGGAATATTAGATAGAATAGATAGTGTAATATTTATTTTACCATTTGCATATTTTTTGCTTAGTGTACTTTAATTGTTAAAAATCATTAGAGCATCTGATTTCCGTTCCATCTTGATGTTACTTATACATTTTCTTTCTCAATGTATTCGAAAGAAAAATATAAGTGGCACGTGGAACTAATTTATGCAAGAATAATATTAATTTAAACAATTTAGAAGGAATGTATGTATGGGATTTATTTTAACGGCTTTAAAGATAATTATAATACTTGGATTCTTAATTTTAATTCATGAAGCAGGGCACTTTTTAGTTGCTAGATTATGCAAAATTAAAGTAAATGAGTTTGCTATAGGTTTTGGTCCATTAATCTGGAAAAAAGAAACTAAAAATACCAAGTATGCAATTAGACTAATACCACTTCGGTGGTTTTGTGAATATGTTAGGAGAAGAAGAACGTTCAGACGAAGAAGGTTCTTTTAGTAAAGCTAATATTCCTAAAAGAATAGCAATTGTTGCAGCAGGAGGATTAGTTAACATTATATTTGCAATAATTTTGTATATTATATTAGTTGCAATTGTTACCAAAGATATTGGAATAGCAATAAACTCTACAGGATATTTTATTTTATCAATTTGGGAAAGTATAAAACTTATATTTACAGGTGGAGTGAGTGTAAATGACTTAATGGGACCAATAGGAATTTCGGAAGTTGTAGCAGAAACAAGCAATTTAATAGATTTCTTCTATATAATGGCACTTATATCAATGTCACTTGGAGTAACAAATTTACTTCCATTTCCACCACTTGATGGAGGGAAAATCTTAATTTATATTATAGAAGCAATTAGAAGAAAACCTTTAAAAGAAAATTTTGAGCTAAAACTTCAATTAATTGGGTTTTTAGTACTAATTACTTTATCAATATATGTAGCTTTTAATGATGTAGGAAGATTGTTGCATTAATTCTTGAAGTAAATTCTTTTTATTTTATCTTTTGTATAACTTCCGTCGCAGCTTTGTCGGCGATGGGGATTTTCTTTTTCCAAGTATTCAAAAGAAAACCACATCGCCTGCGCGCGACTATTTAGTGCTTTAGAGTAGTTCCATGTGTCACTTGTACTTTTCTTTCGAATACATGGAGAAAGAAAATGTCTAAGTGACAGCAAGATGGAACGGATAAAAAACATAGTAAAAAAATAATAAAATAATTTACTTCAAAAATTAATGCAAAGTATGAACAAAAACGGGGGCAAAACTAATGGAAAAGACAATTAAAGAGATTTTTAAAGACTATGATTCTAATAGTTTTTCTTTAAATGCAGGAAAAATTAAATCTATAAATTTGTTTAAAAAAACAAATAAGTTAGAATTAGTTATTATTGCAGATGAGTTTATAAAAATAGAAGATATATATAGTTTTGAACAATATTTAAAAAAGAGATTTAATATATTTGAAGTAACTGTAAAAATAGAATATACTAATCAAATAGATGTAGATATTGAAAAAGAGTGGAACTTGATTATATGTTATATGGCACATAAGCACCCTTTAAGTAAAGCATTTTTAAAAAATAGTACAATCCAAATAGAAAATAATTCTATTACAGTAAATATGATTATGAAAGGGAAAATGGTTTTAGATGCAAAAGGCTTTGATAAGATTATATCTCAAATAATTGAAGATATTTACGGACTAAAATATAATATAAAATTTGTTGAAAATATATCAGAGGATGCAACAAGGTTATATATGGAACATGCATTACAACTAGAAAAAGAAGCTATAATGCATGCACAAATAGAAGCTAAAGAAGCTATTGAAAAGAATGAAAATAAAGAAGTTTCCGAAGGACAAAATACAAAAAGTACTTCTTCAAATAGTTCACAAGAAGTTAGTATATCAATAGAAGTTCCACAAGAAAAAGAAGAAAATTCTCCTCTTATTTATGGTAGAAGCTTAAAACTAAAAGAACAGTTAGTAAAAATAATAGATTTAAGTGTGGATAGTGGAAATGTTCAGTTAGATGGAGAAATTTTAAATATAGATTCAAGGGAATTAAAAAGTGGAAAAGTTTTAGTTATGTTCGATTTATATGATGGGACAAGTACTATTACATGTAAAGCATTTTCACCAGGAGATAAAGCAAAAGAACTAATTGGCAAATTAAAAGGAGCAAAAGGAATAAAATTAGAAGGAACAGCACAGTTTG
Source organism: uncultured Clostridia bacterium (assembly GCA_944392085.1). Classification (GTDB taxonomy): domain Bacteria; phylum Bacillota; class Clostridia; order TANB77; family CAG-508; genus CALXVA01. The sequence goes on from CALXVN010000027.1 coordinate 10,309, forward strand.
ATCCATTTGCAAAAGAACTTGGAGTTATAGCAAATACAATAATTGAAAGCACAGGTTTAAAAAAAGAATCTAGAAAAGATGAAGCAAAAGAAAAAAGAGTTGAGCTTCATATGCATACCAAAATGAGCCAAATGGATGGAATGACATCTGCTACAGATTTATTAAAAAGAGCTACAAAGTGGGGAATGAAATCAATTGCGATAACAGACCATGGAGTAGTACAATCATTTCCAGAAGCACATCATTTTTGCGAAAAGAATTCAGATTTAAAAGTAATATATGGTGTTGAAGCATATTTAGCACCAGATAGAACACCAGTAGTTTCATTTCCAAAAGAACAAGATTTGGATACAACATACTGTGTACTTGACCTAGAAACAACAGGCTTTTCTTTTAGAACAGAGAAAATAACTGAAATAGGAATAATGAAAATAAAAAATGGTGAAGTACTAGATGAATTTTCCTGTTTTGTAAACCCAGAAAAGCCAATACCTCAAAGGGTTGTAGAAGTAACCAATATTACAGATGATATGGTTAAAAATGCAGAAACAATAGATAAAGTATTTCCTAAGATGTTAGAATTTATAGGTGATAGTGTATTAGTTGCACATAATGCAGACTTTGACATAGGATTTTTAAAATATAATGCAAAAGAATTAGGATATACATTAGATAATACATATTTAGATACTTTAAGGCTTGCAAAAGAATTGTTCCCAGATTATAAAAAATATAAGTTAGGAATAATTGCTGAGAATTTAGGTATAAAAGTAGAAGTGGCGCATAGAGCATTAGATGATGTTGATACAACTGTAAAAGTATTTAATGTTATGATTAATATGCTAAAAGAAAAAGGAGCTAAAAAAATTGAAGATATAGATAAAATATGTGCAGGCAACACAGACTTTAGAAGGCTTCCAACATATCATGCTATAATTTTAGCAAAAAATTATGTGGGACTAAAAAATCTATATAAACTTGTATCTTTTTCACATTTGGACTATTTTTATAAAAAGCCTAGAGTATTAAAATCTATATATAAAAAATATTCAGAAGGGCTAATACTAGGTAGTGCGTGTGAGGCAGGAGAGCTATATAGAGCAATAGTTGCAGGAAAAACAGATGAGGAAATAGAAGCAATAGCATCAGATTATGATTATTTAGAAATTCAACCACTTGGAAACAATATGTTCATGGTTAAAAATGGTACAGTTCCTGACACAAAGGCATTAGAAGATATAAACAAAAAGATAGTAGAAATAGGAGATAGATTGGGTAAACCAGTTGTTGCAACATGTGATGTGCATTTTATGGATCCACAAGATGAAATATATAGACGTATATTAATGGCAGGGCAAGGGTATGAAGATGCAGATGAACAAGCACCACTTTACTTAAGAACGACAGAGGAAATGCTAAAAGAATTTGAATACTTAGGTGAAGAAAAAGCTTATGAAGTAGTTGTAACAAATACAAATAAAATAGCAGATATGTGTGAAAAAATAAGTCCAATTTCACCAGAAAAATGTGCGCCACATATAGATGGATGTGAGCAAACAATAAAAGATATTGCATATAATAAGGCACATGAGTTATATGGAGATCCACTTCCAGATTTAGTTGAAGAAAGATTAAGTAAAGAACTAGATTCAATTATAAAAAATGGATTTTCTGTAATGTATATTATAGCCCAAAAATTAGTATGGAAATCTAATGAAGATGGATATATAGTAGGTTCTAGAGGGTCTGTTGGTTCATCATTTGCAGCTTATGCAACAGGAATTACAGAAGTTAATTCACTTCCACCACATTATAGATGCCCTAAATGTAAATATTCTGATTTTACTGATTATGGTTATGCATGTGGATTTGATTTACCAGATAAAGATTGTCCAAAATGTGGAACTAAAATGGTAAAAGACGGAATAGATATACCATTTGAAACCTTCCTAGGATTTAATGGAGATAAAGAGCCAGATATCGACTTAAACTTTTCAGGAGAATATCAAGCAAAAGCACATAGGTACACAGAAGTAATATTTGGAAAAGGAACAACATTTAAGGCTGGAACAGTTGGTACAGTTGCTGATAAAACAGCTTTTGGATATGTAAAAAAATATTATGAAGAAAGAGGAATACCAGTAAATAATGCAGAGGTATTAAGATTAGCAGGAGGATGTACTGGAATAAAAAGAACAACAGGACAGCACCCAGGAGGTATTATAGTTGTACCAAAGGGGAGAGAAATATATGAATTTTGCCCTGTGCAACATCCAGCAGATGATCCTAATTCAGATATAATTACAACACACTTTGATTACCACTCAATAGATCAAAACTTGTTAAAATTAGATATTCTAGGACACGATGACCCTACAATGATAAGAATGTTATTTGATATAACTGGAATAGACCCAACAAAAGTGCCTTTAGATGATAAAGAAACAATGTCAATTTTTAGTTCGACAGATGCACTTGGAGTAACACCAGAACAAATAAAAAGTAAGGTAGGAAGCTATGGAATACCAGAGTTTGGAACAAAATTTGTAAGAGGAATGTTAGTAGATACAAAGCCAACCACTTTTGATGAACTAATTCGTATATCTGGATTATCACATGGTACAGATGTATGGCTTGGAAATGCGCAAACCCTAATAGATGAAGGAACAGTAACTTTAAATGAAGCGATATGTTGTCGTGATGATATTATGATATACTTAATAAAAATGGGAGTTCCGCCAAATAAGGCATTTAAAATAATGGAAACAGTACGTAAAGGAAAAGCTTTAAAAGACCCAGAAAAATGGGCTGAATTTGTAGGAATAATGAAAGAACACAATGTTCCAGAATGGTATATTAAATCATGCGAAAAAATAAAATATATGTTCCCTAAAGCCCATGCAGCAGCTTATGTAACAAATGCATTTAGAATAGCGTGGTTTAAAGTACACGAGCCTAAAGCATATTATACTGCATATTTTACAATAAGAGCAGATGAATTTGATAGCGACATAATGTGCTATGGAAAAGAAAGAGTAATAAACAAAATGAAAGAAATAGATTTAGCAGGAAATAGCGCAACAACAAAGGACAAAAACATGTATGCAATACTTGAATTAGTACTAGAAATGTATGAAAGAGGAATAAAGTTCCTACCAATAGATTTATACAAATCACATGCTACTAAATTTATAGTAGAGGAAGATGGAATAAGACCACCATTGAATAGCATACCAGGACTTGGAACAGTAGCAGCAGAAGGAATAGATGCTGCTAAGCAGGAAGGAAAATTCATGTCAATAGACGATATGAAAATCCGTTCTAAAATAGGCAAATCAGTAATAGAACTATTAGAAAAAGTTGGTTGCTTAAAAGGAATGAGTCAAAGCAACCAAATGAGCTTATTTGGATAAAAAATGCGCAATTGGGGACGTACACCTTTTGCGCACATTTTTATTGTATAGAGAAAAAGAGTTTTATAATTTGTAAGAAATTTATTGTAAGTGCGCAAAAGGTGTACGTCCCCAATTGCGCATTTTTTATTGGCTCAAATAATTACATAATACCTTTAGAAAATTCAAAATAATACAAAAAATAAGTTTTCATAAAAAATTATAAATAATAATGTGGATAACTTGCTAAATACAATCCACTATTTATAGTTATTCACAGAGTTATCCACATTGTCCACATATATATAAATAATTAAATGTTGAAAAAATGCAATAATTGTGTAACATAATGTAAAAAAATAATATAAAAAATAGAATTATAAATAAAAAAGGAGAATTATGTCTGTGAATAAAATGAAATATAAAAATTCAATTATTACAAAAATATTGACTTTTAAGCTGTATATTGATAAAATTTATAAATGAAAATTGAAGAAATAAGCAAAGAAGTGTTTAGAAATCTAAAGTTTTTGTACAAAAAGAATAATTCATCTATTTAATAAAGTAAAGAGTTTACAGTGTTAACATAAATTATTATATCATAAATAAAAATAATAATCTGTAAAATTTTATAGGTTCCTTTAAAAAACCTAAATATATTATGCAAGGAAAGTGAGTAAAAAGATAATGAATAAGGAAATAACATTAATTAAAGTAACTATTGCAACGATTATTGCAATTCTTATATGTACGATTATATATTGTATGTTTTTTAGCCAAAGAGGGATAGTTACTACTATAGGAAAAACAAAAGTAATAGTAGAGAATTGTTATAAAAATGAGGAAGAGACATTATTAAAATATGAAGAATATATAGATAGTTTTATTCCAAATAAACCTAATGATAAAATAAACTTGAGCTATTTAGAAAACTAGATTTATAAAAAAATAATAAAATTTTTCTATGAGAAAGGAATGGTTATTGGTATGGAAAAATTTACAATGGATAAAATAGTAGGACTTTGCAAAAATAGAGGATATGTATACCCAGGTTCTGAAATATATGGAGGACTTGCAAATACATGGGATTATGGACCTTTAGGAGTTGAACTTAAAAACAACATAAAAAAAGCTTGGATGAAGAAATTTGTTCAAGAAAGTAAATATAATGTAGGGTTAGATAGTGCAATACTTATGAATCCAAAAACATGGGAAGCTTCAGGACATTTATCAAATTTTAGTGATCCACTAATAGATTGCAAAGAATGTAAAACAAGACATAGAGCAGATAAATTAATTGAAGAATGGGCTCATGAACAAGGAAAAGATATGATTGCAGATGGTATGAGTGATGAAGAAATGATAAACTTTATTAAAGAAAATCATATTGCTTGTCCTAATTGTGGAAAAGAAAATTTTACAGATATTCGTAAATTTAATTTAATGTTTAAAACATTTCAAGGAGTTACAGAAGATACTACTTCAACAATATATCTAAGACCAGAAACAGCACAAGGTATATTTGTTAATTTTAAAAATGTAATGCGTACAACCAGAAGAAAATTGCCTATGGGAATTGCGCAAATTGGTAAATCTTTTAGAAATGAAATAACACCAGGAAATTTTACATTTAGAACACGTGAATTTGAGCAAATGGAACTTGAATTTTTCTGTAAGCCAGGAACAGATTTAGAATGGCATAAATATTGGAAAGACTTCTGTGAAAATTGGTTGTTGAACTTAGGTATGAAAAAAGAAAATATACGTCTAAGAGACCATTCACCAGAAGAATTATCTCATTATAGTAATGGAACTACAGATATAGAATTTGCATTTCCATTTGGTTGGGGAGAATTATGGGGAATTGCAGACAGAACTGATTATGACCTAAAGCAACATATGGAACATTCAAAAGAAGATATGTCATATTTAGATACAGAAACAAACGAAAAGTATGTACCATATTGTATAGAACCATCACTTGGTTGTGATAGAGTAGCACTTGCTTTTCTATGTAACGCTTATGAAGAACAAGAAATTGCAGACGGTGATACAAGAACAGTTCTTCATTTACATCCAGCTTTAGCACCATATAAAGTCGCTGTTTTACCACTTTCAAAAAAATTAAGTGAAAAAGCAGAAGAAGTGTATAATAAACTATCAAAAAAATTCATGTGTGATTATGATGAAGCAGGAAGCATCGGAAAAAGATATAGAAGAGAAGATGAAATAGGGACACCATATTGTGTAACTATAGATTTTGATACATTAGAAGATGAGGCAGTCACAATAAGAGATAGAGATACAATGGAACAAGTTAGAGTAAAAATAGATGAACTTGAAAATTGGCTACAAGCAAAACTAGAGTTTTAGTTTAAAAAATGTATTTTGAATTGGCTCATAGTAGTTCCACGTACCTTTTGTGCTTTTCTTTCGAATGCTTGGAGAAAGAAAATGCTCAAAAGGTAGCAAGATGGAACGGACTTTATACAAATTTGTAAAAGTAGTCGCACGAAGACGATGTAGAAACTAAATATTGGAGGAAATTATATTGGGAAATATTAAATATATATTGAAAAGATTAAAAACAATGGATAAAAAAGCTATGTTTGAAAAAATAGATTCTATTCATAAAAAAACAGGAAAATCAAAAATATCTTTATTAATTGATATGCAAAGGTGTGCCGTAAAATATGGTGCAGGATATATGGATTATGATTTATTTGAAATGTACAACTTAACTCCAGCACAAAGGGATACATATATAACAAGAGGAAGAAATAATGCGTTAATTGCTAAATACAATGATAAAGCATATTTTCATATATTTGAAAATAAAGATGAGTTTAACGAATTGTTTAAGGACTACATAAAACGTGATTGGATAAAAGTAAAAGATACACCAAAGGAAGATGTAATTGCTTTTATGCAAAGACATAATGTTTTTATGGCTAAACCAATAGATGGCGGATGTGGACATGGGATAGAAAAAATACATACAGATGAATATGAATCTTTAGACAAAATATATAATAAATTAGTAGAAGGAAATAATAATTATGAATTAGAAGAAGTAATTAAACAGCATTCTGCAGTAAGTGCAATATATCCAGATGCTATAAACACAGTAAGAGTAGTTACTATTTTAAAAGATGGAGTGCCACATGTTATTTGTGCATATTTTAGAATTGGAAATGGAAAATTTGTAGACAATTTTAATAGTGGTGGAATGGTTGCACCAGTAAATGAAATTACTGGAGAAGTGATAGATAGAGCTATAGATAAAAAGAAGAACTTATATGAAACTCATCCACAAACAGGAGCTAAAATAAAAGGTTTTAAATTTCCAGATTGGGATAAGGCAATAAATATGTGTAAGGAAGCTTCTAAAGTAGTTCCTCAAATGGCATATGTGGGCTGGGATGTATGCTTTACTCCAGATGGGCCAATATTTGTTGAAGGAAATGAATTCCCAGGTCATGATATATATCAATTACCAGAACATACACCAAATAAAATTGGAATGATGCCTAAGTTTAATATATAGTAAATGATAATATTTTGAATAAATTTCCGTCCCATCTTGCTATCAATTGTACGTTTTCTTTCTCCAAGTATTCAAAAGAAAAGTACAATTGATACGTGGGACTATTACGATGCAAATTATACTAATAGTAAATAACTTTAAAATTTAACACAATTGCAATGGACATTTTCTTTCTCCAATGATTCGAAAGAAAAGTGGATTGCCTGCGTGTGGCTATTATGATATAAATTATACTAATAATAAAATTTAAAGGATTATAAAAAAACAAGCATCCTGTAATAAATGAGAAATGAACTTTGACAACAAAATACCCCCTAATATATAATTTCAATGTAGACGACAA
>CALXVN010000028.1 GCA_944392085.1 uncultured Clostridia bacterium
GCTTTTTCTATCTCTCCAATATCTTCTAGTTCTTTTATTCTTTTTTCCATAATCATATCTACATGATTTTCTATTAAAAAATCATAAAGTTTTCTAGTTATATCTTTTACTTCTTTTGTATTTGATAAATTTTCTTTAAACTTTAGTAGTGGCTTAATTATTTTCCCTCTAATATGCAATATTTTCTCTTGTTCTTCTTCAGTTTCGTTATAGAAATTCCATTCTCCGTTATACCACTTAGAACCTTTCATGCCCCATCTTAAAGCATAATTTTCTAAAATACATATATCACTTTCATCTATATCTTGCACCAAACCAGTTTTAATATATTCCATAACACTTTCTCTTGACCAGTTTCTTGCAAATATATTTATTAGTGCAAGTATATATTTTACTAAAACATTTTGACTTAAATCCTTTTTCTCATCTATAAATACTGGAATATTATATTTATTAAATATGACCTTACATAAATTTGCATAACCTTCTAAGTCTTTTGTAATTACTGCAATATCCTTAAATCTATATTTTTCATCTCGTACAAGTTTAACTATATTTTGAGAAACATATTCTATTTCAGAATATTGATTTTTAGCTAAAAATAGTTGTATATTGCCTTTGATCTCTTTCCTTTGGCACAAATCTGGTTGGGAAAGAATTAAATTTTGACTAGGAAAACGAGTTTGAAATTTATGAGGCGTACTTCTTGTACGTTGATTAAATTTCAAATGAAGTTTGACAACGTCAAAATTGTAATTATTTTTCAACCTTTCGCCATACTTTTTATATGGAAATGCATATATATTTTCTTCTAGATGCTTTAATTCTTGACTTTTGAATCTATTATTATTCAAAAATACAGGTCTTTCTATTTTTACACCTTCCTGTTTTGCCACAAAATATATTTTATCTAAAGTTAACTTATTTGCATAAAACACATCTGTATCTGGGCTAACACTTAAATTTGTATCATCTGTACATACTGTTATATTTACTTCATGAGCCTTAACAAATAGCTTTCTTAAAATCTCATATTCTTGATGAGTAAATCCAACAAATTCGTCTATATAAATATCTACATCATCAAATTCGTGTGTTAAATCTAATTGATCTGCAAGTATTGTTAAACTATCATTTTCATCTATGTACTCACTTGAAATTTCATCTACATATTTTTCATACACATTTAGCATATCCCTAATTTTTGCTTTTAAATACTCACTTTTTGTGTTTTCCATTGCAGATTTTAGACTTTCTACTGTGATTCCATGTTTCTTAAATTCAGTTATTTGAGTTCCAATTAACTCTACATTCTCAGAAGATTTGCCTATAAATTTTAAGTTATTTTTTTGTTCTGAAAGAATGTTGTATATAAGCATTGACTTACCAGATGCTGATAAGTTTTTTGTTCTTGCATTTCCGTATTTCCTTCATTACTCTATATGCCATACGGTTAAATGTAAGCACCTCAGCAGAAATAACAGCAGATGTTGATACAGCATCTAGTAGCTTTTTCTCTGCTGTAAATGAAAATTGCTCTGGTGTAATAATATAGATTTTTTTGCTTGTATTATTTTGTATTTTGCTTGCTATCTCGTTAAATACGTATGTGCTTTTCCCTGAACCTGATTTACCATATATGATTTTAAGACTCATTGCTTGTCTCCTCTTTATTTTTTTAATAAGTTTATCATATTTGAACCAAAAATGAAATGATGTAATGAAAATTTTCTCTAACATATCATATTTAAAGTTACATATAAAATTCATTTATTTTTATAAAACCATTGATAAGTTATAAAAAAAAATATATAATATTATAGTAAATTTAATTAATATACAATATTTTTATATACTTTTGGAGGTCAAAATGAGAATAAGCGAAAAAACTAAAGACATCATAGAATGGATAATATGTATTTTAATAGCATTCATTTTAGCATTACTAATTAGATATTATATTGGAACACCAACTATTGTAAAACAAAGTTCTATGTATCCTACTTTGAAACAAAATCAACGTCTTATTTTAAATAGATGGGTTAGAACCACAAAAAAAATGCCTGAACGTGGTGATATAATCACTTTTGAATCTCCTTCAAGTGATTCGTATATAAAGTCAAGTGAATTTAATAGTAATGATGTTATTGCGAAATATTCTAATGAGCCTACTAGTTGGTTTAGTAATTTTATATATCATGTTTTAGAAATAGGAAAAGAGAGTTATATAAAAAGGGTAATCGGGCTTCCTGGTGACCATGTACAAATTTATGATGGAAAAGTATATATAAATGGTGAAGAATTGTTAGAGCCATATCTTCAAGAAGATGTAACTACAACTATGGGAAATTATGCTTTTTCTGATTTAGTTGTTCCAGAAAATTGTGTATTTGCAATGGGAGATAACAGGGATTATTCAACAGATTGTAGGGCTTTTGGCTGTATTCCATTAGAAAAAATTGAAGGAAAAGTATGGATTAGATTTTGGCCTCTTAATTTGTTTGGAAAAGTTGATTAAGTCTTAGGAGAAAATAGTTTTGAATTTTAGTAATATTATTGGAAATGAAAATGTAAAAGATTTGTTAAATAATTCTATAAAGATAAAAAATTTAGTGCATAGTTATATGTTTATCGGTCCAGATGGAATAGGGAAAAAACTTTTTGCTAAAGAACTTTCAAAAATAATTTTATGTGATAATGATATTGGTGCTTGTGAAACTTGTTCTTCTTGCATAAAATTTAATGGTGGAAATCATCCCGATTTTATGCTAGTCGATAGTGAAGATGGAAAAAGTATAAAAATAAGTCAAATACGATTGTTGCAAGAAGAAATTTCTCAAAAACCTATCATTTCTAATCATAAAGTTTATATAGTAAATAATAGTGATTTAATGACTATTGAAGCTCAAAATTGCTTATTAAAGACACTTGAAGAACCACCAGAATATGCAACAATTATTCTAGTTTTATCAAATGAAAATAAATTACTAAGCACAATAAAATCTAGATGTGCAAAAATTGTGTTTAATAAATTAACAGATAATGAATTAACTACTTATGCTAATAAACATAGTATTGAAGTTAACAATACTCTTCTTTCTATTTGTAATGGCAGTATTTCTAATTTGATAAATTTAAAAGATAATATGGAAATATATTTTGATTTAGATAAAATTATACGTAATTTTTCTACTAAAGACATCGTTGATATTTGGAATGACTCGGAAATCTTGTATAAATCTAAAGATAATATTTCTAATTTACTTGATTATTTTAATATTGTATTTATAAATAAACTAAAATTAACTAACGAAAAAAAATATGTAAATTCAATAAAAATTGTAGAAAATACAAAAAAGAAATTAGCTTCAAATGCAAATTATGATATGTGCATAGATAATTTTTTACTAAAAATATGGGAGGAATTTAATGAGAGTAATAATAGGGGTTAGATTTAGAAAGCCTGGCAAAGTTTACTTCTTTGATCCAGGATATCTGCATATAAATATTAAAACAAAAGTTATTGTGGAAACAGCTTTAGGCGAAGAAATAGGTGAAGTTGTAGCTAAGAAGAAAATTTTACCTGATATGCAGTTTAATACACCATTAAGAAAAATTGTTCGTATTGCAAATTATAAAGATATAAAGCGCCAAGAAGAAAATAAGAAAAAAGAACAGGAAGCTTTAAAAATATGTGAAGAAAAAATAAAAAAACTAAAACTAGATATGCATTTAGTTGATGTTGAATATAGTTTTGACAATACTAAATTATTGTTTTATTTTACTGCTGATGGTAGAATTGATTTCAGAGAATTAGTAAAGGAGCTAGCTGTAATTTTTAAAACTAGAATTGAATTAAGGCAACTCGGTGTTAGAGATGAAGTTAGAAGAATTGGTGGAAATGGTGTATGCGGTAGGGAGCTATGTTGTTGTTCTTTCTTAAATAATTTTGATGCTGTTTCTATAAAAATGGCAAAAGAACAAAATATGTCATTAAACCCTTCTAAAATTTCAGGAAATTGCGGTAGACTTATGTGTTGTTTAAAATATGAACAAGATGTATATGAAGATAAATTAAAGCATCTACCTAAAATTGGAGCTATTGTAAAAACTGAAGATGGAGAAGGTATAGTTGATTCAATTGAAACTCTAAAAGAAATTGTTAAGGTAAAATTAAAAGATGATAATAATGAAAATTATTTTAAAAAATATAATGCTAGCGATTTAAAAATAATAAAAAATGCTTCTACAGAAATAATTGATGAAGAAGAAAAAGAAAATATGGTAGAACTTCAAAAATTAGAAGAATTAGAAAAGCAAGATACAGCTAGCGAAGAAGATGATATATTTTAAGGAGGTGAATTTACATGACATACAAAATAAATGATAAATGTATAAGTTGTGGTGCTTGTGCTGGTGCTTGTCCAATGCAATGTATTTCTCAAGGTGATGAAAGATATGTAATAGATGAATCAGTATGTATTGGATGTGGAACATGTGCTAATGTTTGCCCAATGGGAGCTCCAGAACCAAATGAATAATTTGCATAAAAATAAATCGTTGCAAAGCAACGATTTATTTTTTACTCCTTATTGCTCATTTCTTCAAGTTTTAATAAATCTTCCCATCTTCTATCTACTTCTTTTTGGAATTCTTCTAGCATCCATTCATTTCCTGCTTTAAACATATGTTTAAAACGTTTTTGTGGTTTTAAAAATTCTTCAATCGGAAGTTTTTTAACTGGTTTGTATGTTATTTTATATTTTCCATTTTCAATTTCATATAATGGCCAATAACAAGTTTCTACAGCTAATTTATTAATTGTCATTAAATCTTCTGTTGGATAGCCCCAACCTCTTGGACATGGTGCTAATACATTTAAAAATGTTGGTCCTTCTGTATAAATCGCTTTTTCAGCTTTTTCATATAAATCTTTAAAATTCATATAAGCTGCTGTTTGAGCTACATATGGTAAATGATGTGCCTCCATTATTTCTGTTAAATCTTTTCTTGATTGCATTTTTCCAGGAATTACACTTCCTGCTGGACTTGTTGTTGTATCTGCAAATTTTGGTGTTGCTGATGAACGTTGTATACCTGTATTCATATATGCTCCATTATCATAGCAAACATAAGTCATGTCATGACCTCTTTCCATTGCTCCTGATAAACTTTGAAGTCCTATATCATAAGTTCCACCATCTCCACCAAATGCTATAAACTTTGTATGTTCATCTTTTGGTAACTTTCCTTGTTTTTTTAGTGACTTATATGCTGCTTCAACTCCTGAGCATGTTGCTGCTGCACACTCAAAAGCTGTATGAATATATGAATCTGTCCAAGCTGTATATGGATATATAAATGTAGAAACTTCCATACATCCTGTTGCATTTGAAATTACAGCATGGTCTTCTGGCTTTAGTGCTCTCATTATCATTCTTGCAACTGGTGGAGCTCCACATCCTGCACACATTCTATGTCCTGAAGTAAACCTAGATGGTTTTTCAGCTACTATTTCTTTCATATTATATGCCATAATTTTCTACTCCTTTCTTAATCCAACATATCTGTATGGATTTTCTATTTTTTCTTTTTTAGTATCTTCTAATAAATCATTAAATACAGATTCAATATCTTTGGTAGTAGTATCTCTTCCACCTATTCCATATATATAGCTTGCTGTTGGAACATTTACTTTTGCTACTTGCATTGCTGATGTAACATCTGTAAATAATGCTCCTCCTGCTCCATTTAGTGAATCTGCTTTATCTAATACTGCAACTGCCTTAACATGAGAAAGTGCTTTTGCTATTTCTTCTGCTGGGAATGGTCTAAATACACGTATTTTTAAAAGACCTGCTTTTATTCCTTTTTCTCTTAGTAGGTCTACAACTTCTTTAGTTGTACCTGCTGTTGAGTTCATACAAACTATTGCAATTTCTGCATCTTCTAATTTGTATTCTTCAAATAAGCCATACTTTCTACCTGTCATTTTTTCAAATTCTTTCGATACTTCTAAAATAACATCTTTAGCTCTTCTCATAGCTTCTGCTTGTTCATATTTGTGTTCAAATAAGAACGCTTGTAAATCCATTGGTCCCATTGCCATTGGTTCTTTTTTATTTAGTAAATAGTGTTTTGGATGGTATTCTCCAACAAATTCTTTAACTTTTGCATCTTCTAAAAGTTCAATATTTTCTATTGAATGTGATGTTATAAATCCATCTTGACATACCATTAATGGAAGTTGTACTTTTTCATTTTCTGCTATTCTATGTGCCATTAGTAAATTATCATATGCTTCTTGATTTGTTTCAGAAAATAGCATAATCCATCCAGCGTCTCTTACTCCCATTGCATCTGAATGGTCATTGTGTATGTTTAATGGTCCTGATACTGCTCTATTAACTAGTGACATTACTATTGGAAGTCTCATTCCAGATGCAATATATATCATTTCCCACATAAGTGACAATCCATTTGCAGATGTAGCTGTCATAGCTCTTGCTCCTGCTGCTTCTGCGCCTATACAAGCACTCATGGCACTATGTTCACTTTCAACTGCAACAAACTCTGTATCTACCATACCGTTATCCACAAAAGTAGAAAAATATTGTGGAATTTCTGTTGATGGTGTTATAGGAAATGCTGCAACAACATCTGGATTAATTTGTTTCATAGCTGTAGCTGATGCTTCATTTCCGCTTAATCTCTCTCTTATACTCATTATATCCTCTCCTTCTATTAGGAAAGAAGTAAATTTTCCTTTCCCTGTTTTTGTAACTTGTTAATACTAATATTTTTATTGTCTTCAATAAACCATACTTTAAAATTCATTAGAAACGAGTATTACTAGGAAACCGAATTAAAAATACCGGAAATGTACTCTTGTACTTTGAGGATATTTTTAATGAAGGTTGACGACGTAAGACGACGTTTATAATGGATTTTAATCTTCTCCTTCGGTTTTCATTTGAATTGCCCCAAAAGGACAAACCTTTGCGCATACTCCACAACCTTTACAGTAATCATAATTAAAGTCCACTCTTTTTTGATCTTTTCTTACTGGAATTGCGTCTTCTGGACATACTGGAAAACATAATCCACATTGAATACATTTTTCTGGAATATATACTGGTCTTACGCTTCTCCAATCTCCTGTTTTAAATTCTCTTGCATTTCCTGCTTCATATATATTTCCAGCTATAGTTAACTTTTCAGCAGGTGTATTTTTATCTATATTTGTCATTATCTTCCCTCCTTCATTTTGTCGCATTAGGGACAGTCCCTTTCGCGACATTTATATTTTCTTAACCTCTTGCAATGCCATTTTTAATGCTTTCATATTTCCTTCTATTACTTCTGGCTTTTTAGCAAATTTATGTTTAAAAGAACCTTCCATATCTTTTATAAAATCTTCTTCAGTCATAATTTTGCTTACCTTAACTATTGCTGCAAGCATTGGTGTATTGGGAAAATATTTTCCCAATGTTTCCATAGATACTTTTCTTGCATCTATTGTATATACCTCTCCTTGATAATCTTTTAATAAACTTTTTAGTTCTTCACCGTTTTTAGTTGTATTTATTACAATTGCCCCTGTTTCTTTAAGTCCATCTGTTACATTAACACTTTCTAACAAAGTATCATCTACAACAACTACATAATCTGGTTCATATATATTGCTATGTATTCTAATAGGTGTGTCACTTATTCTATTATAGGCTGTAATAGGAGCTCCCATTCTTTCTGGTCCATATTCAGGAAAACCTTGAATGTATTTACCAGTATTAAATGCTGCATCTGCTAATAGCAATGATGCTGTTTTTGCACCTTGTCCGCCTCTTCCATGCCATCTAATTTCTATCATTTAATTAAACCTCCTTTTCATTTAATATGTACAGTATATAACTTTGCACCTGATAATGTCAATAAGTTTGACTTCTTATTTCAAAATTGTTTTATAGAAGTACAAAAGGGACAGGTAATCTTGTTTCTAATCGCGTACAAAATCACCTGTCTCTTTTGTACGCTTGTACTTTTATAAATTATTTAATTCAAATATTTTACATTTTGTGTAATAGGTAATTCATGTATTTCTAATTCTTTAGAATTTATATTTTTCTCATTAAATTTAACAGCATTTATTTGATTGTTATAATATGTTTTAAAATAATATATTCCTTTACTAGCATTAATACACGAAGAATATGTTGTCATGTCTAATTTATTTTCTTTTGTAAGTACCGTTCCTTTTATCATTGCTACTGAATCTAATATATGAAAGAACTGTGATATTGCCCCATTTTCATTACTACATTCTACTGAATTAGATTTGTTAAATGCTGCTCTAACAAATCTTGCAGGTGGAGTTACATCTCCTGGAAGACCTATCATGCTTATTCCTTGTCCAAATACATCTAAGTCTATTTTATCAGTAAATCTATTTTCTGGATATTTACAAGATAAATTCATATAATTACTAATATTTATTTTATGATAATCAAATGGCGGATTATTTGTTAATACACCAAAAGGATTATCATATATTTTTAAACCATCTTCTACTTGTTCTAATACTATACTTTCATCTTCATCGCTAATCATCCAATGTAGTTGTGCTGCTGGTAAATTTTCATTAAATTTTGCATCTATTATGTTTAAGTTATTTAATTCTTTTTTTAATTCTGTTATGTTTGAAAAATTTCCCAATACCCAAGGAATTAATTCAAATGATGCTATGTTTATGTTTTGTTCTATTTCTTTATTATATACTGCATTCCCAGGGAAATAAAGCCCTGCCATACATAAACCGTTCTCATTTACAGCATCTGCATATAATGGATAACTATTTACTACTGTTGCCATTCCCATTATTGCATATTTTGTTTTAAGTTTACTACCATTTTTTAATTCAAATAAATAATCTCTTGGACTTATTACTATTTTTTCTCCAAAATTATATTCTAAATCTAAATTTCTTCCAAAATAGAAATCTTTACTTCTAAAATCTATACAAGTGCACATAAATATTCTCCTTTAAAAAAATCAATTTAATTTTTCAAAATTATTATATCATATAACTTGCTTTATATGATTTATTCTTGCATTATTTTTGCTTAAATATACTTCTATTACATCAATTCTTATAAATTTATTCTCTAAATGTTTACAATAAATATAATACTTTACTGTATTTATTAAATGCTTTTGCTTTATTTCATTTACTGCTTCTACTGGCCTTCCAAACTGCATACTAGTCCTAGTTTTTACTTCAATAAAAACAAATTCCTTTTTATCTTTTGCTATTATATCTATCTCCCCTTGATTTGCTATAAAATTTCTTTCTATTATTATATAACCTAGTTTTTCTAGATAGCTTACTGCAATATCTTCTCCAATTTTCCCAATTTCATGTCTTAAATACATTCTTACTCCTTTTTTATAAAATAATTGGTTTGTGGCTGAAATATATATTCTTTTATTTCCATTATAGTAATAATTGGCATAATTTCATGAACGCCTTTATTCAGCCTTTTGGCTATTTCGTTAATATGAGTTGGTTTATTTGATAATATTTCATATATTGGCAAATATTCTTTTTCAATGCTTATCTCTTTCTTATTATCTATTTCCTCTTTCGTATTCTCTAATTCATATCTTTTATCTTCTAAATTAATTTTCTTATTATTTCTTATCTTTTTTCTGCCTTTTTTTATGCCCTTGTTTTTGTATAAATCTCTTTTTATTCCTTCTCCTGCATCTTTTTTATTCCTTTCTTTCATCTCTTCTATAATCTCATACGAATCTATTACTAATTTTGCGCCTTCCTTAATCATAATATTTGTTCCAATTCCTGTACTATTATAAATATCATTTGGAATAGCATATACTGTTTTTCCTTGTTCTTTTGCATATTTTACTGTAATGCTACTTCCGCTTCTATAATTTGCTTCTACTACTAAAATACTGTCTGAAAGTCCACTTATAATTCTATTTCGTTTTGGAAATTTTTTTGTATCTGATTCCTCATTAGGTGAATATTCTGATATGATACATCCGCCTTTTTCTAATATTTTGTGGAAAAGCCACTCATTTTCTTTTGGATAAATGTAGTTAAATCCACCTCCCAAAACTGCAACTGTTCTTCCTTTTTCTTCTATTGCTCCATTGTGGGATATAGCATCTATTCCTAGTGCCATTCCACTAATTATACATATTCCACTACTAGAGAGTTTTCTTGCAAATTCAAACGCTACTTTTCTACCATATTCACTACATTTTCTTGAACCCACTATTCCAACTGTATTCTTTGATTTTAGTAAATCTATATTTCCTATTACATATAATTCCTTTGGGAAATCTTTTATTTCTAGTAATCTTTTTGGGTATCTTAAATCTTTATCATCTATTTTTATAATATCCACTATAAAGCTCCTCTCTATATCTTTAGGAGTTGTTACTTTCTAATTCTTCCAATATTTCCTATCCAAACTCCTATACTGTATTGCTTCTGCAATATGCTTTTCTTCTATATTTTCCTTTTCATCTAAATCTGCAATTGTTCTTGCTACTTTTAGTATTCTTTCATAAGCTCTTGCACTTAGCCCTAATTTTTCAAAACAATATTGCATAATTTTCTTTGAAGCTTCATCTAATCTACAATATTTTTCTGTTAATTTAGGTGTTAATTCAGAATTAGAATAAATTTCATAATCTTTATACCTGTTAACTTGAATTTTCCTCGCTCTATTTACTCTTTTTCTTATATCTTCTGATTTTATTTGATTACTATTATTCTCTAATTTTTGATATTTTACTGGTGTTACTTCTATTTGAATATCTATTCTATCTAAAAGTGGACCACTTATTTTCCCCATATATCGTGAAATTGCTTCTTTTGAACAAGTACATTCCTTATCTAAAGATCCATAAAACCCACAAGGACATGGGTTCATAGATGCAACAAACATAAAATTACAAGGATATGTTAAACTTGCACTTACCCTACTTATTGTAACTACTCTATCTTCTAATGGTCCTCTTAAAACTTCTAATGTATTTTTATTAAATTCTGGTAATTCATCTAGAAATAAAACGCCGAAAATGTGCTAAACTAATTTCTCCTGGTTTTGGAATTCGCCCACCACCAACTAAAGAATTAATTGATACAGTATGGTGTGGTGACCTGAATGGTCTTGTAGTTAAAATAGATTTTTCTTTAGAAAGTAAACCTGCTATACTATGGATTTTTGTAATTTCTAATGCTTCTTCAAATGTTAAATCTGGTAAAATTGATGGAATTCTTCTTGCCATCATTGTTTTTCCGCGAACCCGGTGTACCAACCATTAAAACATTGTGTCCACCAGCTGCTGCTACTTCTAATGCTCTTTTTATATTTTCTTGTCCTTTAACATCTGAAAAATCTAATGAACATTTTTTCTTTTTGTGAAATAATTCTTGAATATCGGCTTTTGTAGTGCTGATTTCTTCTTTTTCATTCAAATATGATACTACTTGATTTAAATCTATAGCACCTATTACATTTAGTCCTTCTACAATAGCTGCTTCTGTAGCATTTTCTATTGGAAGAATAACTCTTTTTATTCCAAGCCTCTTTGCTTCGATGCACATAGGTAAGACACCATTTACTTTGTTTATTCTTCCGTTTAATGATAACTCACCTATGAAAATAGTATCTGATAAATTTTGCTCCATTATTTCTCCGAAGTCCATTAAAATTCCAATAGCTATTGGCAAATCGAAAAATGAGCCTTCTTTTCTTGTATCTGCAGGAGCTAGATTTACAACTATTCTTCTACTTTGAAATTCATAACCTGAATTTTTAATTGCAGTTCTTACCCTTTCTTTTGCTTCTTTAACACTAACATCTGGAAGTCCTACTACTTCCCAATTTGGCAATCCTCCTGAAACATCAACTTGCACGTCAATAAGATATCCCTCTAAACCGTGTAAGGACATACTTTTTACAATTGATAACATATTTTTACCTCTTTTTTTGGAAATTTAGATTTTGAATAAAATCTATTTAGAATTAATATGGTATATATTACCAGTAAACATAATTTTTGTCAATAGATTTATAACATTTTTAATTGCTTTTTCATAAATTATATTAATATTATTTTTTTAGGTGATTTTATGTTTATAATAAAAAATTGTGAAATTAAAAATGAACTTACTTATAGAGGAAGTGTAATTTTAAAATATGAAATAGAATATCCTCAAATATATTCTGATACTTATAATACCTACAAGTTTAATACACTAAATCATAAAAAAGCTTTAGATTTAGAAAACTATGCAAAAAATACATTGTTTAAAGATGCTATGGATTTATATGATTATAATTATTCTAATGGATATCCTATTATGGTTTATGAGTTAGTTTTTAAATATACTATAACTTATAATAAAGAGCCGATTATTAGTTTGTATCAAGATGAATATGTTTTTTCTGGTGGTGCTCATGGAAATACAGTTAGGACTTCTCAAAACTGGAATTTTAAATGTGGCAATCAGTTTACTTTAAGTGACATATACTGTAATAATACAAATTATATACTCTTTATTTTGCAGGAAATTAATAAACAAATTGTAGAACAAGGTGTAGAATTTTATTTCCCAGATTATTGTTCTCTAGTTTTAGATACTTTTAATATTAATCAGTTTTATATTACTAATAATTATGTTATCGTATATTTTAATCAATATGATATTGCTCCATATTCTACGGGTATTCCGGAATTTAAAATTATATATTAACTAATGATAAATTGAGGAGAAGCCTCAATTTATCATTTTACTTTCTCAAATTCAATTATAACCTTAAACAAATCTCCGTCTAAATATATATTAAAACTTCCTTGTTGAAGTTCTGTTAAACTTCTTGCAATTGAAAGCCCAAGTCCGCTTCCTTCTGTGTTTCTTGAAGCCTCTCCTCTTACAAATCTTTGCATCAATTCATCTGTAGTAATATTTAGTTTCTGCTTTGATACATTTTTTATCTGTATAGATATTTTTCCATTCTTTTCGAAAATATCTGTATATACTCTAGTTCCTTCCATTGCATATTTTGAAATATTTGAATACATATTTTCTAATACTCTATACATATATCTACTATCTGCATTTATATATACATCTTTTTCTGGAAACGTTATTATTTCTTGTAAGTTATGGTTCTTAAATTTATCTTCAAATTCTCCAGATACTTGTTTTATTAATTCATTTACATTTAGTTTTTCTATGTTTAATTTTATTGCACCAGATGATGCTTTAGAAGCTTCTACTAAGTCTTCTGTTAATTTTTTTAATCTTTGTGATTTATTGTCTAGTATATTTAAATATTCTTGTGCTTTTTCTCCTTCTATTTTTTCCTTTTTTAGTAAATCCACATAATTAATTATTGAAGTAAGTGGTGTTTTTATATCATGTGATACATTTGTTATAAGTTCTGTTTTTAGCCTCTCACTTTTTAGTTTTTCTTCTAGTGCATTTGATAAGCCCCCTGCAATATCATTTATTTGTTTTGCAGTATCTTGCATTTCCTTACAGATTTCTGCTTCATTTAATTTTACATCTGTATTTCCATTGTATATATCATATATCGCACTCTTTATTTTTAAATATGATTTAAGTCTTTTATTTAAAAAATTAAATGTTATTCCATACAATATAATTGTTAATAAAAAACCTATAAATCCATCTGACCACATTATTCCAAAACATATTAAATTGGCAATTATAAATAATAAAAAATACAATGTAAAGCTTTTAGTTAATTTAATACTTTGCATCAATTCCTTAATTTTTATATATAATCTATAAGCAATTGTTGTTTTTACAAAAGTATGCGTTTTTAATCTTTTTACTAATGTTTCAAAAAATAATATACAGGCAAAATAAATAATTAGTAATCCTACACCTATTGAAGATAGTACTAGTACAAAATTTGTTATTGTAGAAACTCCATTTATTCCTATGAAAAATATTAAGCTACTTAGCCCTATTAAAAAGGCTATTATTGATGCAAATTCTATTAGGATTTTATCATACCAATTTAAAGCTATTCCATCCTTATTTCTAGTTCTTCCTATGCCATTTATAATTAATGGGATAAGTCCAATCATAAGTATTATTAGTACTGGTATTAGCAATACTAAATTTTGATTTACCACTCTTAAAGTATTATATAATACTTTATCTTTATATATACTATCTACATATTCTAGTTCATCTAATACAGATGTATAAATTGTATAATTATTCTTTTGGGCATTATTTGAATTTTCTGTAGGACTATTTCCAACTATTTCTAAACTGTTTTTTGTAAGTCCACTATCTATGTACTCTATATTTTCATTACTTAGTTTTGCAACAGTTGTTTGAATTTCTTCATTTTCATATTTCCAATTATACTCGTTTTTCATTATTTTGCTAATAATATTTTCTAAAGTGCTTGTATCAATTGAATAATCTAAGTTAGTATATGCCTTTTTTGTATCATTATCTATTATTAGCCACAATACATTACTTCCAATATAATCTGAATAGTAATTTATACTTTTTACATATTCATTATTTTCAATTGTCTCTGTATGCATATAATAATAACTATATGCATCATCTTTTTCATTTTGTTTTAGAGAACCAACTGTGGTTAAACTACCAAAAATTTTATAAGCATAATTTTCTGCAAATGTATTGGTTTCATAATAATCCTTCTTTGCCTTTATTGCTTCTTTCTCAAGAGGATATGATAAACTAAAAACTATTACAAATAGTATCACTACTAAAATTGGAAATAAAATATATGATATATTTTTTAATACTCTTGCCCAACATATTTTTTTCTTTTCCATATTTTTCTCATTCCTTTTTTATTTTATATCTTCTATCTTATATCCTATACCCCAAATTACTTTTAGGTATTTAGGTTCTCTTGGGTTTATCTCTATTTTTTCTCTTATGTGCCTTATATGTACAGCAATTATATTTTCTGCTCCATAGCTTTCTTCTTCCCATACATTTTCATATATTTGTTCTATTGAATAAACTATTCCCTTATTCTTTGTTAAAAATTTTAATATGTTATACTCTGTTGGAGTGAGTTTTACTTCTTTTCCATCTACTTCTACTGTTTTAGTAGAATCATTTATTATTAAATCTCCTGATTTGTATATATTGTTATCTTCCTCTTTTTTTACCATTGAACCCAAAGAAGTATACCTTCTTATTTGCGAATTTACTCTTGCTATTAGTTCAAGAGGGTTAAATGGTTTTGTAACATAGTCATCAGCTCCATTATTTAAACCTGATATTTTATCATAATCTTCTGATTTAGCAGATAACATTATAATTGGTATTGATTTGTCTTTTCTTATAATATTAGCAGTTTCAATGCCGTCTAATTTTGGCATCATTATATCTAAAATAATTAATTGAACATCATCATTCTTTTTTAGTATCTCTAAAGCTTCCATTCCATCATAAGCTTTTAAAATATTGTATCCTTCTTTACTTAAATAAATTTCTATAGCTTTTACTATTTCTTTATCATCATCACATACTAATATATTATACATAAAAATCGTCCCCTTATATTTTTTCAATAATATTATATCATATTTTTAAATTTCACATTATTAGTATAGCATAGTTTTATTAAGAAAAAAGAGCTAATTTATTAATTATTTATTAATATATTAGCTCTTTTATATTAAATTTTCTTTACTTTATCATTAATTTATACTCCTAAAGTGTATGGTGAGCCAGACGTACCGTTTCCTCCTGTTACTTTGATACCAGATTTCAGAATGTACACTGGGCGGAGACCAAACGCATAGCTATTGTAATACGTGCGACCACTAGAAGTCACATCGCACAAGCTGCCGCTGGCGCCCAGATCCCCACTCGAGTACACACGGCGCACACTGAAGAGCGAGTTGTTAGAGAAAGAAGACACAAGACGTGATACCAACCAGTAATCCTTTCCTATATTTCTTATTCCCAATGTTCCCATTTGGTTATAATCTGTAGTATAATTTGTATCTGTGTTTTTGAATTGTCCGCTATAACTTGAATTAAATTGTGTAAATGTATAATAACCTGCACTATCTTGACTTGGATTATTTGGCACACTTCCTACACATCTTACTGTACTATATGTGCTATTATTATAACTACTTACTGCACTATTTAATGTACTTATTACATTATTATATATATTCATCGATGTTGTAAAATTCATACTTCCTAATGTATAACTATCTGTTACCGTATCGCTTGTTATTAATTGTACTCCATATCCTGATGAACTATCATATAACACTCTACATGCTATATTTCTACTTGGTGATGGATATGTTACATAATCTCCTGCAACAAATTCATTTATATTTGTTGCAATTTTTTTATTAGTTGCTTGTGTTACTGCTGTTCCTGTTTTTGTATTTCCGGCTCTATCTGTTACTATTACTCTTAAATAATATGTTGT
>CALXVN010000029.1 GCA_944392085.1 uncultured Clostridia bacterium
CTAAATCTTCTTTCCAAAGCGCTATCTTTTTCAATATATTTTCTATATTCATTTAAAGTAGTAGCACCTACAACTTGAACCTCTCCTCTTGCTAGAAGTGGCTTCAATATATTAGCAGCATCTACAGCACCTTCAGCAGAACCTGCACCTACTATTGTATGAATTTCATCAATAAATAAAATTACATCTCCTGCTTTTTTTACCTCTGCTAGACATTTCTTTATTCTTTCTTCAAAATCTCCTCTATATTTAGCACCTGCAACCATTCCTGAAATATCAACACTTACTACTCTTTTATTTTTTAACATTTCAGGAACATCTTCTGCAACAATTTTTTCTGCCAACCCTTCAACAACAGCCGTTTTACCAACACCGGGTTCACCTATTAAACATGGATTATTTTTTGTTCTTCTTGATAAAATTTGGATTACTCTATCAATTTCATTTTTTCTACCTATTACTGGGTCCAATTTTCCTTCTCTTGCTTGTTTTGTTAAATCAGAGCCAAATTGATTTAATGTTGGTGTTGAATTAAAACTTCCTGAATTTTTGTCTGCTTGATTTTTAGCAGAATTTGAATCCATTCCATCTTCATTTATAACTTTTACAATTTCATTATATAACTTTCTTGGGTCAATATTTAAATCCATCATAACTCTAACTGCAACACTATCACCTTCACGCATAATACCTATTAAAAGATGTTCTGTTCCAATAAATTCGCTTCCTAATTTTCTTGCCTCTATGAATGCGTTTTCTATTATTCTTTTACATCTTGGTGTAAAACCTAAAGACTCATTTTCATTTAGTGGTTCTCCTGTACCTACAAGATTTTCAATTTCTTGTAAAATTTCTTCAGGAGTTATATTTTGATTTTCTAAAACTTTACTTGCAACACCAGTACCTTCTTTGCATAATCCATATAAAATATGCTCTGTACCGATATAGTTATGTCCAAGTTCTAATGCAATATCATTTGCAATTTCTATAGCCTTTTCAGCTCTAGCAGTAAATCTATACATCATATTTATCACTCTCCTTTTGTCGCGGAAGGGACTGTCCCTATCGCGACACTTTATTTGATTTTTTTTAAAATTTATGGTAAAATAATATTATGTTTACGTAATACTAAACAGTTTGATTGCAACTGCAATCATATTATGGAGGAAATCTTATGGAAGATTGGAAAACTTTTACTTTAGGCTTTATGAAATTCTTTGCTCTTGTTTTTTCACTTTCTTTGGCAATTGTCCTCGTGATAGGAGAATTTAGTTCAAGCAATATTTTCGTTTTAGCACTATTTGGAGGTGGAACACTACTTTTTGGTGTTATTCACCTATTCCAAAATTTCATTGCTCGCAAGTAAGTCTCCTTTGGGTAGCTCTTTTTCTTTGAAATTGAGCTGCCCTTTTTTATTCATTCATAATTTGCTTTATAACCTCTGCCCTCTTTATTTCTCTTTCATATCCCTCTAATTGTTTTCCAAAATATTTTTGTAAATTTCCTGATTTAGTATATAATTCTAACTTTTTCATTTTGCTATCATCTAACTCTTTTATAATTCCTAAATCTACACCAAGTTTTACATCTGATAATAATTTTTTGCATTCATCTGATGACATTCTGCTTGCAAATTTAAGAATTCCGTAACTTCTATAAACTCTATCTTCTAATTCTAGACTATTTTTTCCTAAAAATTTTCTGGCTGTTCTTTCTTGTTCAATGACCTTTTCTGCAATATTTTTTACATTTGAAATTATTTCTTTTTCGTTTACTCCTATTGTCTGATTATTCGATATTAAATACATATCTCCTTGATTCTGTGTTCCTTCTCCATATAGTCCCTTTACACTCATACCAAAGTTATTTACAATTCTTAAAACCTTAGACAAATTTCCTGTATAAGTTAAAGCTGGAAGATGAACTATAACTGATGCTTTCATACCAGTTCCTATATTTATTGGAGATGCTGCCAAATATCCAAAGTTTTTGCTGTATGAATAATCTAAAATTTCTCCTATTTTTTCATCTAATTCAATTGCTAAATTCATTAAATTTTCTAATTCTTGTCCTGAACTAAACACTTGCAATTTAATATGGTCATCCTCATTTAACATTATGCAAATGTTTTCTTCATCATTTACTATAATTGCTTTTTTTGCGTTATTATTCATTACAAATTCAGGGCTTATTAAATGTTTTTCAACCAAACTTAATTTAGTTATATCATCTAAATCTTCTAATTTCAAATATTTTAATCCATATCCTAAACTAGGTACAATTTCTTTTATCTTTTCTAGAATTTTTTCTTGTTCTTCTTTTGAACATTTGCTTAAAAATTTAAAACCATTTAAGTTTCTAACTAATCTTACTCTTGAACTTATTACTACATCTGAATCTTTTCCATTTTGCAAATACCAATTCGACATTTTAACTTCCTCCTATTCCTTTTTGATAAAAAATCAATTTATTATCTGTCATTTTATAACTATTTTCTAAAAAATTGCATCGTAGTCGCACACAGGCAATGTGGTTTTCTTTCGAAAACGTGGAGAAAGAAAATCCCCATTGCCGACTAAGATGCGACAGAATTTTTATAGCTTTTATTTTTTATCAAGCTTCTTTATCTCATCACGTATTTTAGCTGCATCTTCATATCTTTCATCTTTAATTGCTTTTTGCAAGTCTTTTTGTAATTTTTCTAGTTTTGTTTCTTCTTTATTTACTTCTTTTTTGTTTACTTTTTCTTTATCTGCCTTATCAGCTAGCTCTTTATATCCTCTTCCTACATGTCTATTTGCACCTTGTAAATTTTTTAGTATTGGAGAAATTCTATCTTCAAATAAATCGTAACAATCACTACATCCAAACTCTC
Source organism: uncultured Clostridia bacterium (assembly GCA_944392085.1). Taxonomy (GTDB): domain Bacteria; phylum Bacillota; class Clostridia; order TANB77; family CAG-508; genus CALXVA01. The sequence goes on from CALXVN010000029.1 coordinate 2,876, forward strand.
CACTGTTTATGAAATCATCAAATGTTGTTCCACAATTTTTACACTGCACAGTTTGTGTTCCCATAAAACTTGGTAGTAAATTATCAGTATAATCATTAAAGAAATCTCCTAAGAAACTAGAAAAGCTAATTGGCATACTAAAATTCATATCTTTTAGTCCTAATTCTCTAGCGCACTTGTCGCAAAGATTCATCTCCTTTTTAACTCCATTTATAACTTGCGTAAACTTAAATGTAACTTCGTTTTTTCCACAATTTTGACACATCATAATAAAAACCTCCTTTAAAATTAATCTTCAACTAAATTTATTAACATATTCTTAAAAATTTTTGCGCGTAATTCATCTCTTATATTTTGTGGTACTGTAAGTACATTGTCACTTGTTGCCACCTTTAAAAGCTTTACTTCTTTTTCTGTTACAACTTCATATGATAGAAAATTGCTTAAAAATATATCTACTTCTTGTGATGTTATTCTATCTTCTATACTTGATATAGCATGCATTAAGTAATTACTTTTTGTAGTATTTATCTTTCTTATACTAATGTGCCCTCCTCCACCTCTTTTACTTTCTACATAATATCCTTGTGCTGGCTTAAATCTTGTTGATATAACATAATTTATTTGTGATGGAACACAATTAAAATGCTCTGCTAAATCATTTCTTTGTATTTCTATATAATCTTCATCATCAAATAGTTCTTTTATAAATTCTTCTATCATATCTGACATTCTCAAATTTCATCACTTCCATTCTTAGTTATATATTTTTGCAATTTTAGCATGTTGACTTTGACTTTCTTTGACCTATATTAATATTATACGCTTATTTTTTTAAAAGTCAATAGTTTTTTTTATTTTTTCAGTATTTATTTACATAAAGTATTGTTTTTTTTATAATGTTGTTATATAATATTCTTATACTCTAGCATATAATATATAAAAGGAGATTTTTTTCATGAAAACAGTTTACGTCGGCCCTCCCAAAATTTTTGCTAACAAATTTTCCTTAATCCCTGTTTATCGCGATACAGATTGTGGTTCAACAATTGTCGCTTTCGGTGTACCTTGGAAGAATCAAATTATTCCAATTAAGGGAGAAGAACAATTTTCTTCGTTAGCTCGTTTGGAGTTGGAGCGCGAACATCCCGAAATCAAGTGGTAGCTATAAAAATTTCTTTTTATTACAGAGGCGGTCAAACTGACCGCCTCTTCAAATTATATTTTTTCTTATTTTATAGCTTTTCTTCCTTTAAATACTGCTACATCTTCTAATTCATCTTCTATATTTAATAATCTATTATATTTAGCAACTCTATCTGTTCTACATGGTGCACCTGTTTTGATTTGTCCAGCATTTGTAGCTACAGCAACATCTGCTAGAGTTGTATCTTCAGTTTCACCGCTTCTATGTGATACAACTGCTGTATATCCATTCTTATGAGCAAGTTCTATAGCATCTAATGTTTCTGTTAATGTTCCTATTTGATTTAATTTTATTAATATACTATTTGCTACTCCCATATCAATTCCTTTTTGTAATCTCTTAATGTTTGTAACAAATAAGTCATCACCAACTAATTGAACTTTATCTCCTATTTTTTCTGTTAATGCTTTCCAAGATTCCCAATCTTCTTCTGCTAAACCATCTTCGATAGAAATTATTGGATAATTATTTGCTAAATCTACTATAAATTCTACCATTTGCTCTTTTGTCTTAAATTCTCCTGTTTTCCAGAATAAGTATCCATCTTTTCCTACTTTCTTAGCTTCATCATACATTTCTGTTGAAGCAGCATCTAAAGCTAAGCATACGTCTTTTCCTGGTACATATCCAGCTTTTTCTATAGCTTCTAGTATTAAATCTAAAGCTTCTTTTTCGCTAGATACATTAGGAGCAAAACCTCCTTCATCACCTACTGCTGTAGATAATCCTTTTTCTTTTAATACTTTCTTTAAATTGTGGTATACTTCTACACCCATTCTCATGCATTCTTTAAATGTTTTTGCTCCTACTGGCATAATCATAAATTCTTGTACTGTAAGTCCACTATCTGCATGTTTTCCACCATTCATAATATTCATCATTGGAACTGGTAATTCTTTTGCATTTACTCCACCAATGTAGTTATATAAACTCATTCCTAAAGATGCTGCAGCTGCTCTTGCTACTGCTAAAGATACGCCTAGTGTTGCATTTGCGCCTAAGTCTGCTTTATTTTCTGTTCCATCTAATTCTATTAACATTTTATCTATTTTAACTTGCTCATAAACATTCATTCCTTCTAATTTATCAGCAATTTTCTTATTTACGTTATCTACTGCTTTTTGAACACCTTTTCCTAAGTATCTATTTTTATCTCCATCACGTAACTCAACTGCTTCAAAACTTCCTGTTGATGCTCCTGATGGAACCATTGCTACACCTGAAAATCCTCCTTCTGTTACAACTTCAACTTGAACTGTTGGATTTCCTCTTGAATCCAATACTTCTAAAGCTCTAACACTTTCAATTCCTAAATAATCTTTCATAATTAAATACTTCCTTTCTTTAATCTATTTATATTTATGTTGTAAAACATTAATATCTATATTCTTATTTTTCTTCTTTTCAAATTCTAAAAATAATTATTGTATTGCTAGGAAAACTAGTAAAATTTTTTTGAAATAATACGTGTGGTATATTGAAAAAAATTTTACGCATGTTTGACGACGCAAGATGATGATTATTTTTAGAATTTACATGTGTTTGAGAATCTGACTCTTAACAGCATTCCTCTGTTCTTCTATCTGCTCAATATATGTTTTTGGTTTACTATTTTCCTTTTCATATAATCTTCTAATTTTTTTCTTTCCTCTTACTTTATAAGTATATCTTTGCTCCTGAAATTTACTTTTTGCCTGCTCTTCTATTTGTTGAAACTTAGATTCTTGTATATAGAGAGGTTCTGTCTTTTCCCTATTATATGCAACTATCTTTTTTACAGGATTCTTATATATAGATTCAGTATAAGTTTCAATATCTGGGCTAAAATATATAGTTTCATTTGTATATTTTTTTATAATTTTTTGTTCACTCTTAGAAAATGCTTCTTGTGGTAATTTCAAATTATTATATTTCCAAATAATATGCCTATCCATATTTGAATAATTTAAATTAGACAAATTTTCATAATTATATTCTACTTCAAATTTTAGACCTTCAATCCTTATAGTAATGCTATTCCAAACTCTATGTTTGTTTTGCTTAAAAATTTGCCTTATTTTTTTTATTTCCATATATAATTTTTCAACTAATTTAATATATTCTTCTTCATTAAGACTAAATTTACTTGGCACTTCATATACATTTACAGGATTTTTCTTTAATATTCCTTTCGGAAAATAATAGAAAAATAGTTCTCCAGTTTCTAACCCTTCCATTTTCTCTTCTACAGAAGCATATAAATATATTCTATCCCATTTTTCTGGAATTAGATAAAATAATTGTTTCTGTAATTCAGAGTAAATTTTTCTTATCTCTGAATTTTGTAACATATATTCCTCCAATTAATTGCTTTTATTCTACTATAATACTTTCTCCTGTCATCTCCTGTGGTTTTTCTAGTCCCATTAATTTTAACATAGTTGGTGCTAAATCTGCAAGTTTTCCTTCTCTTAATTTTGCATCCTCTTTTCCTACTAATATTAATGGTACTGGGTTGGTAGTATGAGCTGTATGTGGTTCTCCTGTTTTGTAATCTAGCATTTGCTCAGCATTTCCATGATCTGCAGTAATTAACATTACTCCACCAATTTCTTTTATTGCTTCTACTACTTTTCCTACACATTCATCTATTGTTTCTATTGCTTTTATTGCTGCTTCTAAATTTCCGGTATGTCCTACCATATCTGGATTTGCATAATTTAGTATTATAGAATCATATTTTTTAGATTTGATAGCTTCTACAACTTTGTTAGTTACTTCATATGCGCTCATTTCTGGTTTCAAATCATAAGTTTCAACTTTTGGTGATGGAACTAATATTCTATCTTCACCTTGATATTGTTTTTCTTCTCCACCATTAAAGAAAAATGTTACATGAGCATATTTTTCCGTTTCTGCAATTCTTAATTGTGTTAAACCTTTATTTGCTATATATTCTCCAAAAGTATTTTTTAGAGTTTCTGGCTTAAATGCAATTTTTACATTTGGCATTGTTTCATCATATTGAGTAAAACAAACATAGCATAAATTCATTTTCTTTGTTTCAAATTCGGCAAAGTCTTTATCTACTAAAGCTCTTGTAAGTTCTCTTGCCCTATCTGGTCTAAAATTAAAGAATATTACTGAGTCATTCTCTTCTATTTTAGCAACAGGTTCATTATTTTGGCAAATAACTGTTGGTTCAACAAATTCATCAAATACTTCTTTTTGGTATGAACCTTCTATTGCAGAAATTGCTGATGTACATTTTATTCCTTCTCCATTTACTAATGCATCATAAGCTTTTTGAACCCTGTTCCATCTTTTATCCCTATCCATTGCATAGAATCTACCTGAAATAGAAGCAATTTTACCTACACATTTTTCTCTCATCTTTTCTTCAAGTTTCATAATATAAGTCTCACCTGAAGTTGGAGGTGTATCTCTTCCATCCATGAAGCAATGTACATATACATTTTCAAAATCTTTTCTTTTTGCAAGTTCTAATATTGCAAATAAATGACGTATATGGCTATGAACTCCACCATCTGAAAGTAATCCTAAAATGTGTAATTTAGAATTGTTTTTCTTACAGTTTTCTATTGCTTCTACTAGCTCTGCATTACTAAAGAAATCACCATCTTCTATTGATTTTGTAATTCTTGTTAACTCTTGATATACAATTCTTCCTGCTCCTATATTAGTATGTCCAACCTCTGAATTTCCCATTTGTCCATCAGGAAGCCCAACATTTAGTCCACTTGTATATATTTTTGTTGTTGGACATGTTTTCATAAGTTTATCTATATTAGGTGTATTTGCTAGCTTTACAGCATTTGCTTCTTCATTTTTATTTTCTCCAAATCCATCTAATATCATTAACATTGTAAGTTTTTTGTCCATAACTATAGTCCTTTCTAATTATGTGATTTTTATATTTTTATGCGTTTACGTCCCCTCTTGATGGTAATATGACATTTTCGTTTTCCAAATATTCAAACGAAAAGTACAATTATCATGTGGGATTACTTACATTTTCACATATTTTATAAATTATTTGTTTAATTTTCATAATTTACAATTTTAGCAAATTCGGTAGCATCCAAACTTGCCCCACCTACTAAACCACCATCTATGTCTGACATAGAAAATAATTCTTTGGCATTAGAAGATTTTACACTTCCACCATATTGTATTATAACTCTATTTGCTACCATTTGTCCATATAAATATGATATTTTTTCTCTAATAGCTTTTGTCATTTCATTTGCATCCTCTTTTGTTGCAGTTTTTCCGGTTCCAATTGCCCAAATTGGTTCATAAGCTATTATAGTGTTTTCTGCTTGGTTTTCTGTTAATCCTTCTAATGCTTTTTCTATTTGATTAGTTACTATTTCTATAGCTTTTCCTTCTTCTCTTTGTGCTAAAGTTTCTCCAACACAAACTATTGGTTTTAAACCGTATTTAAAAGCTGATTTTATTTTTTTATTTACTGTTTCATCGGTTTCTGCAAAGTATTGTCTTCTTTCTGAATGACCTATTATTACATATTCTACACCTATTGATTTTAACATTCTTCCTGAAACTTCACCAGTATAAGCTCCATTTTCTTCCCAATGCATATTTTGTGCACCAATTTTTATATTTGTATTTTGTGCCGCAAGTAAGCTATAAAATAAATCCGTATATGGAACACATAAAACCACTTCATTTTCAGTATTTTTCACAAGTGGAATAAGTTCATCAATAAACCTAATTGCTGCATCTGGAAGCATATTCATTTTCCAATTTCCAGCTATTACTTTTTTTCTCATACTTTTCTCCTTTTTGTCGCGATAGGGACAGGCCTTTTCGCGACATTTTTTATATAATCTATGTAAGCAAAGAAGAATTAAAATTACTTTGCTCTTTAAATTTCTCCTTTTTGTCGCAAAAAGGCCTGTCCCTATCGCGACAAATCAGTTAAGCAAACCAAACCTGGTAAATCTTTTCCTTCCAATAATTCAAGTGAAGCGCCCCCACCAGTAGATATATGTGTAAATTTATCACCTAAACCTAGTTTTTTTATTGCAGCAACACTATCTCCTCCACCAACTATTGATGTAGCATTTGTTTTAGCTATAGATTCTGCAACACTTTCTGTTCCTAGGCTAAATTTACTTACTTCACATATTCCAAGTGGTCCATTCCATAATACTGTTTTTTTACCGTTTAATTCTTCTGCAAATTTTCTTGCTGTACGTGGACCTATATCGCATCCTTCCCAACCTTTTTGAATTTTATCTGAATCTACGACTTTGTCAGGTGCTGTCTTTAAATATTCTATAAATCTTTTTTGTTTTTCTTTTTTATCTAGTTCTTCATCTGTCTTTTCTTGTGTTGGAACTACTACAGTATCTACTGGTAAAACTAATTTAACTCCAGCTTCTTCTGCTTTTTTCATTATTCTTTTTGCTTCATCTATTTTATCTTCTTCGCATAAAGAATCTCCAATTTCAAAACCTTTTGCTTTTAAGAATGTATATGCCATTCCTCCACCTATTAGAATTTCATCAACCTTATCTAATAAGTTTTCTATAACTCCTATTTTGTCAGATACTTTTGCTCCACCTAATATTGCAACAAATGGTTTTTCTGGATTTTCTAAAGTACCATTTAAAAATTCTATTTCCTTTTGCATTAAAAACCCTGCAACTGCTTCATCTACATGATGTGCAATACCTTCTGTTGAACTATGAGCTCTATGTGCTGTTCCAAATGCATCATTTACATATATTCCATCTGACAATGAAGCAAGTTCCATTGACAATGTGTCATCATTTTTTTCTTCTCTTGGATCAAATCTTACATTTTCAAGTAAAGCAACATCTCCATCATTTAATGATGATGTTACTTGTTTTGCACTTTCTCCTGTTATATCATTTGCAAATTTTACATCTGTACTTAATAAATCAGTTAATTCGTCTGCAACTGGTTTCAAAGAATATTTTGCATTTACTTCTCCCTTTGGTCTTCCTAAATGAGAGCAAAGTATAACTTTTGCACCTTTATCCATTAAGTATTTTATTGTTGGAAGTGCTGCTGTTATTCTTGTATTGTCTGTTATTCTTCCATTTTCGTCTAATGGAACATTAAAATCGCATCTAACAAGCACTTTTTTCCCTTTTACATCAATATCTTTTACAGTTTTCTTGTTCATAACATACCTCCAAATTCAAGCATTTCATCGCTTAAAGCTATTTTTTTAGTTATATCTATGCTTTAAAATTATCTTTCACACTTTTAATTTCTTGTAACTCAAATCTGTATTTTTGTTTTACATTTGGATATTTTCCATAATCTACTTCTGATAAAAACATATCTTGTGGTCTTATATATAAGCTATTATCTCCATAAAGAGCTCTGTATACAATATATTTTTCTCTTGTTTCACTATGAGTTGCAACATCTTCTACTAGATAATAATCTCATTTAAAATGTTTATATATTCCATTTATCTTTATTTCTCTATCCATACTTTATCAGATTCCTTTCTAGTCCAAATCTAGTTTGAAAAGAATTAAATTTTTGGCAAATCAAAACGAATTTGAGATTTATGAGAATTATTCCTTGTATGTTTATTAAATTTCAAATAAAGTTTGTAGACGTCAAAATTGTAATTCTTTTTCCGTTTTTCATAAAAAATAGTTTATTGTGTATTTTTCATTATAAATTGTAGAAATAAATACACAATAAACTACAACTTCTTTATTTGGCTAATTATTTATTAGAAATATACATAGCTAAATCAACAAGTTTGTTTGAATATCCCCATTCATTATCATACCACGCTACTAATTTAACAAATGTATCTGTTAAAGCTATACCTGCTGCTGCGTCAAATATAGATGTATGTGGATCATGTATAAAGTCAGATGATACAACTGGCTCATCTGTATATTCCATTATGCCCTTCATTTCGTTTTCACAAGCTTTTTTAACTGCATCACATATTTCTTCATATGTTGCAGGCTTTGCTAAGTTTACTGTTAAATCAACTACAGAAACATCTACTGTAGGAACTCTAAAAGACATTCCTGTTAATTTACCATTTAATTCTGGAATTACTTTTCCAACTGCTTTTGCAGCTCCTGTTGATGATGGTATAATGTTTGCAGCAGCTGCTCTACCACCTCTCCAATCTTTTTTAGAAGCTCCATCAACTGTTTTTTGAGTTGCAGTTGTTGAGTGAACTGTTGTCATTAAACCATCTTTTATTCCAAAGTTATCGTTTATAACTTTAGCAAGTGGTGCTAAACAGTTTGTTGTACAAGATGCATTTGAAATTATGTTCATATCTGGTGTGTATTTTTCATTATTTACACCCATTACGAACATTGGAGCATCTTTTGATGGTGCTGATATAATTACTTTTTTAGCTCCAGCATCTAGATGAGACTGAGCTTTTTCCATTGTTGTAAATACTCCTGAACATTCTAATACATATTCTACTCCATCTTTTCCCCATGGAATATTTTTTGGGTCCATTTCATTATATACTTTTATTTCTTTTCCATTTACTATTAATTTTCCTTCTTCTCCTGATACAGTTCCATTAAATCTTCCATGTACAGTATCATATTTAACCATATAAGCCATATAGTCTGCTGTAATAAATGGATCATTTATTGCTACTATTTCTACTCCTTCTCTTTCTAAAGCGGCTTGAAAAGCTAAATTTCCTATTCTTCCAAACCCATTAATACCAATTTTTATTGACATATAAATTCCTCCTATTCTTTGATGCTTTTTAGCATCTTTTTTGTTTAGTATACCCTAAACACTTACATTTTATATCAAATTTGTATTTATTTCAAGTAATTTACAAAGAATTTACAAATTAATTGTTACAGAATGCTGCTACTTAGATTGTTAATAATTTCCTATTCATTAATAATATTTTTAATTAGTTGCATATAGACAATGCACTTTTTTGAATACATGAAGAAGCAAAATATCTATTACTAGTTAAGATGCAGCTAGTGTATTTATTTATGTTTATTTTTATACTGAAAAGTAACTTACAGATTATTACTATTAACATATTACTTATTAAATTTTATATCAAAGCTAGAAATATTAATAATAAGAAAAGTGGCTTCGCCACATGTGCATTTTGCTTCGCAAATATGCACAGCCCAAGGAAACTTAACCTTGTTGTATACGGAAAAATCGTTAAAAACACTAAAATATCAAGTAAAAAGTCGATTTTTCCTATACAATAAGAAAAGTGGCTTCGCCACATGTGCATTTTGCTTCGCAAATATGCACAGCCCAAGGAAACTTAACCTTGTTGTATACGGAAAAATCGTTGAAAATACTGAAATATCAAATGAAAAGTCGATTTTTCCTATACAATAAAATTAGTATAAAACTTTTATACTTTTTTTTGTATATTTTGAAAATTATTGGAAATTATATAACTAGAATTTTATTAAATTGGAGGTTGATTTTAATTGGGTATAGAAAAACATTTAAGTATTACAGGAACATCAAATGTTTCATGGAAAGATGCAGTTGTACAAGCTGTTGCAGAGGCTTCTAAAACTATAGACTATTTAACAAATGTAAGAGTAATTGATCAAAGAGCTAAAATAGATGGTAAAAAATTAATTCAATACTATGTCGATTTAGATTTATCTTTTGTAATAGATAGAGACAGAGATTAAGTAAAGGAGTTATATATGAAACCTATTGAAACTAAACAAGAATATCTTGAATATGTAGATAAAAAATCTCCTAATTCTCCTATTTTCAAAAATTGTATTAATGCATTTTTGGTAGGTGGACTCATTTGCTCAATTGGTCAGATTATATTTGATTTTTGTGAATATAATGGATTAGATTATACATCTTGTTCAACAATAGTATCTATAACATTAATAGGAATTGCTGCACTTTTAACTAGTCTTAATATTTTTAATAAAATTGGTAAATTTGCTGGTGCTGGTTCTCTTGTTCCTATCACAGGTTTTGCAAATTCTATTGTTTCTCCTGCTATTGAATATAAATCTGAAGGATATGTCATGGGAGTTGGAGGAAAAATGTTTACAGTGGCAGGTCCTGTCTTAGTGTATGGCATTTCTACTTCCATTTTGGTAGGAATAATTGCAATATTTTTTGTATAACAATTGTTTTATGGTTAAAACCAAAAAAATTAAATACTTTTTAAAGGAAGGAATTTAAATATGAGAAAATTAGGAAGACAAACAATAATGCTAAGTTCTGCTCCATACATTTTGGAAACCTCATCTATTGTTGGTCCTAAAGAGTCTGAAGGACCTCTTGCAAAGTATTTTGATCAATGTTTAGATGATGAGTTCTGGGGAGAAAAAACTTGGGAAAAAGCAGAAAGTAAAATAATAAAGGAAAACGTAAATTCTGTAATTGCAAAATCTGGACTTTCAAGTACTAGTATAGATTATTGCTTTGCAGGTGATTTATTAAATCAATGTATCTCATCATGCTTTGGTTTAAGAGAAACAAATATTCCATTTTTTCGGTATATTTGGTGCATGTTCTACTTTTGTTGAATCTATGTGTCTAGGAAGTTTATTTATAGATGGTGGTGCTGCTCAAAATGTACTTTGTGCTACTTCAAGCCACTTTTGTAGTGCTGAAAAACAATTCAGATTTCCTCTTGAGCTTGGAAATCAAAGACCACAATCTGCGCAATGGACTGTAACTGGTTCTGGAGCTGCTGTTTTATCAAACAATAATTTAGAAAAAAATTGTCCTCAAATTACTTACTTAACTCCTGGAAAAATTGTTGATATGGGTGTAAAAGATGCAAATAATATGGGTGCTGCAATGGCTCCGGCTGCACTAGATACATTAATTACTCATTTGCAAGATACTGGAAGAAAACCAAGCTACTATGATGCAATAATCACTGGAGATTTAGGATATGTTGGAAAAGAAATTTTAACTGAACTATCTGAAACAAAAGGATACAACATAAAAAATAATTACAATGATTGCGGAGTTTTAATCTTTGATAGAGAGACTCAGGATACCCATTCTGGTGGTAGTGGTTGTGGATGCATAGGATCTGTTTTTTCTGGCTATTTTTATAAAATGTTAAAAGAACATAAGATAAATAAACTTTTGCTTATTGCTACTGGTGCATTAATGAATTCAACAAGTTCTCAACAGGGTGAAAGTATTCCTAGCATAGCACATGCTATTTCAATAGAAAATTTAAATTTTAAAAAACAGGAAAGTAACTAAAAAAGGGACAAGTTATTTTACTGTAACAATAAAAAGAGTCCCTTTTGTAGCTTTGCTACAAAGAAAGGATATTTTATGGAATTTTTACAGAGTATTGATTGGATGCAATTATTTAGATGCTTTATTGTAGGAGGATTTATTTGTATAATAGGACAAATTTTAATAGATAAAACCAAACTTACTTCCGCAAGAATATTAGTTATTTTTGTTACTACTGGAGTAATTTTAGGAGCACTTGGTATATATCAATATCTAATAGACTTTGCTGGTTGCGGTGCTACTGTACCTCTTTTAGGATTTGGAGCAAATCTTGCAAAAGGTGCAATAACTGAAGCTCAAAATACAGGTTTGCTCGGAGCATTTATTGGTGGAATTAAGGCTTCTGCAGGCGGAATTGCTGCTGCTATTTTCTTTGGATATATAGCTTCTTTAATTGCAAAGCCTCATATAAAAAAGCAGTAAATTGAAATTTATAAAATTTTTAGATACTTTAAGCTAATTTTTATCTCTTTTCATTATTTAACTCAAAATAAAACTCCACACCATTTTCTTTATTTATTACACCATAAGCATTTTCATAATTATTCATAATAGCTTTAACTAGAGCAAGGCCAATTCCTGTTCCACCTTCTGCTCTATTTCTTGAAGTATCTTCTTTAAAAAATCTTCCCCATATTTTTGGAATATTTTCTTCTGAAATATTTTCACCTGTATTAAATACAGATACTCTTATCTTTTCTTCTTTTTCTTCTATTCTTATTTCTATTTCTTTTATTTCATTTACTTTCATTGCATGTTTAATAGCATTTGTGAAATAGTTCGTAATTACTTGTTCTATATAAAATTCATCTGCAAACACAATTACAGGTTTCTTTGTTTCAAATTTTATTTTGATATTTTTTTCTTCTATCATTACTCTGCATTTTCTTATTACTTCATTTATTAGTTCCACAATATCAAAATTAGAATTGTTAAACTCTCTTTTTCCATATTCAAGTTTCATAAGTTCTAGTAATTGCTTTACTAAAGTATCCATTTTATTAGATTCATCTAATATAACTTCTGCATAAAATTTTCTTGATTCTTCATCATTACTTACATTTTCAATCAAACCTTCTGCATACCCTTGTATTAATGCTATTGGTGTCTTTAATTCATGTGATACATCTGAAATAAATTGTTTCCTCATTTCATCTATTTTAGATTTTTCTTCAATGTCTTTTTCAAGTTCTGAATTATTCTCTCTTAATTGTTTTATTGTTCTTTCTAGTTTATCAGACATAGTATTTATATTTTTTCCAAGCTCGTTTATTTCATCATCTGCATCTACTATTCTATATTTTTTAGAAAAATCTAGTTTTGCCATTTTGTCTGTAATTTCATTTAGTTCTAAAATAGGTGCAGTAAATTTTTTAGAAATATATGAAGCAATAAACCCTGAGATTAATAGAATTATTATTCCTATTAATATTAATGCTTTATTTGAAATTTGTACACTTTCTTCTATTGGAACTGCTGGTATACTTATATATAGATTATATCCATTGTCCAAGCTTCCAGATAACAAAATATAATTTGCATTATATTTGTCTTTTACTCTAGATATTTTTATATTATTATCTGAATAAATTACACTATTATTGTTATTATAGTTCTTTGCATTTGTAATTGTATCTATTGTTGAGTATAAATCTCTATCTGTGCTAAATATAATTATATTGTTATCTGTTTCGATAAAAATATCAAAATTATTGTTATATGCAATTCTCCTTAATTCATCATCTAAGCTGTATTCATTTTGGTTTGTGTTATAATATGAATTTATTCTTTTATATAAATCTCTTACAGTTTTAGTTTTTGAATACAAGTAAAAAGATTCTAATACAACATTATTTATTGCAACTAAACATAAGACTATAACTGCTATTACAATACACATTGTAAAGAATAATTTAAATCTTACGGATTTAAAACTATTTTTTATTTTTTGCATTTTTTGTAACTTTCCCTTCTACTT
>CALXVN010000030.1 GCA_944392085.1 uncultured Clostridia bacterium
ATAATACCACCATCTTCTATTTCATAGGCTTCTCCTGTTTTTAAAAAGTTTTCTATATCTTCTATAACATAAGGTGAAGCACAATCTATTATTCCTACTACATTTATTCCTTTTCTATCTGCACATTCTTTTGCAATGTTTGCAAAATTAAGTGACCTTGCCGCAGTTATCTTAATTGGTTTTCCATTCTCACTTCTTCCTATATGTACATGTAGATCTGCAAATATTTCGTTCATCATTATTTCCTCTTTTCTTTATTATTAGCAGTAATTTATATTTAATCAAAACAAAAGACTGGCATACTGGTTCTATACCATTTCCAATCTTTTGTTTTTTATAAATAGATTACTAGATTTTATTTCTTTCTAGTTCCATGTGGTAATTGCACTTATCTTTTGAAATTATCTTCCTCTGCTATCTTCCATATCCTGTTCTATATTTTTTACTAGATTAGCTGTATCAAAGCTTAATTTTTGCTTTTGATTGTTATTTTCTATCTCATTCCTTGCTATTTCAGCATTTTTAATCTTTCCTTCAATAAAATTAGCAATTTTTATTCCTTCAATAGTATTACCTGTACCAATATCATTAAACTCTTTTGATGCACTTGTTATACATCCAACGAATCCACTCATATTCTTATTTCCTCCATACTATTTATAAATTCTTTAAATTCTTCCAGATATCTATTATCCTTATCTTTTAAGTTTCTATATTCAAGTAGTACTAATGCCTCATCTGGCTTAAATGCTATTCTTTCTGGTCTATCTAATAACATTCCACCAAATTGATCTGTAAGTTCTAATATATCACTTTCCTTTTCTCTTGGTTCTAAACCACTATATCTAGTAACACCTTCACATATTCTGCAAAACTTATCACTAAATCCTAATTTAGATAAATATTCTGCTCCTTCTTTTGCGAATGAATGAATTTTTGAAATATCTTTTGCTGTTAATTCTTTTTTACAACTCCATAATAAACTTGCTGTAATAACTTCATTTTTATCTATTTCTAAGTCTACCCTATCTATAAATAGCTTGGTAAGTAGAGTCTTAAACACAACTGAATTATCATAAAATATTCCAGTTCTTTTTTGCAAATAATATACAATTTCCATTTTCTTTATCCAATCTTTTTCAGATAAAATGTAATCTGCAAAGGTTTCTACTCCCATGTTCTTTCCTCCCCTAAAATAAGGCTATACTTAAGTAATTATTTATGCCATAATTATATCCTAAGTATAGCCAATTTTCAATATTGTTACACAAATGTCATGAAATTGTAATATTTTTGTAATAAAAGAGGCAGGTATCTGCCTTCCATATACAAATCTCAAGGTGCAATGTTAATCTGAAAGAACTGGAATGACCACGCGGAAACTGTAAGTGCCGTGGATTATATAATTGCCCATTATTACCACTAAAGCTGAACACGCCAGCAGCAGTAATTGGATTAGCAGTACAATGTCCTCCTCGAGTCAAAAACGGATAACTTTTATAAGGCATGTATGACTTATCCAAATACCAAGAAGCATAACTATCATGTTCATTCGATGTTTCCCAAATTGCATCTCCATAATATCCATCTTTTGGCGTTGCTACCTCATAATTTTCTAATGCACTGTCTGTATTCTCTATATTATATACATCTTTATATTTACTTGGTGCATTCACTAATATACTTCCAGAATTTAGATTTAAATTTCCATTATCAATATATGCTGCTACATATTCATCTGCTCCTCCACTCATATCATACACTCCATAAATATTTCCTGTTGTACTTGCTTTCATTCCATTTGTTGTATTATATGCATTTGTTGTTCCTGAACTTACTGTAGTTCCTGCGCTTCCTGTTATATAACTGCTACTAGTATTTTTCCATACTTCTTCTGTTTTTTTTCCATATTCACTCTTACTTAAATATGCTACTGCTCCCCATTCTGTATTTTTCATCAAATGCGGATCTACTACATTGTCGTCTATATTTAACCCATATGGATTTTCTTCTCTATTTAGTTCCGTACAAACAGTAAATATATTGTTTCCTGTAATATATCTCCAACTTGTTACATTTGGTCTTATTGTTACTACTTCTTTGCCTGTATATGCTACATTTCCTGTACTTGCTGTTGTTGTACAATTTGTATTACTTGTTTCATATTTTCCTACCCAAAATCCTGGAAGTTTTGTTGTTCCAAAATTAAATGCTGGATGCACTACATAATCACTCATTCCACTTCCTGTTGTATAGCTTGGATAGTTTTCACTATATGTTTTTGTTTTGTCTTTATTTTGATTTGCTGTATCTATAAATACTATATTTATATTTCCTGCACCCGTTCCACTTTGATGATACATACTTGTTATCTGATATGCATATCTTGGTATCCACACTAGCATACTATATGGTTTGGTTTCGTCTAATACATTTCCATTAAATTTACTATCACCTAGTACTACATTAGCCCATTTCTTTTCAGTATAATTATACCAGTCGGGATCTGTGCTATCTGTTTTTACCCAGTTTGTTCCTGTCCATTTTACTGGTGTCATTCCGTCTGATAATTTTGGTGAAGATGTTACTACACTATCTACATAGTCTGGTGGTGCTAATGTTGCAACTGTTGTAGTTGTATCTTTCATATTTCCTGCTTTATCAAACACTTCAACTCTTAGCATATAACTCGTGCTTGCTTCCAAATTTTCAAATGTATAAATATTCCCTTCTATTGTAGCTTTTAAAGTTCCATCTTGATAATATTTATATGTTCCTATATCAGCTAAGCCACTACCTTCATCTGTTGCTTGTACCTCTACAGTTATACTATTTTCTGTTACATTTGTTGCTGTAAAGCTTGATATTACAGGTTTTTCTTTATCAATATTCTCTACATTATATACTACGGCTTCACTTGACTCACCTGCTGCATTTTCTAAAGCTGCATATATTGTTGTGTTTTCGTCTATTGTTAATGTTACCGAATATTCATCAGTATATTGCCAACTTCCTGTTCCTATTTTGTATTTTTTCTTTAGCACTGTACTATTTGGATTATATGATATTGTAACTGTTACATTATCTTTCGTCCATTCTTTTGGCTCTGCATTTATTTCTACTATTCCTTCTGGTGCTATATTTTCATCTATATTTGTTACCGTATAACTTACTTCTTCTGACCAACTTCCATCTGAATACTGTGTTTTTGCTGTTATTGTTGTATTATTTTTTGTTATCTCTAATTTTCCAGTATAATTTTGATATGCTCCATCATCTATTTTGTATTGTTTTGCTGTTGCTGTTGCTGGATATATTATAAATACATCTACTTTATCTGTTTTTTCTGGCGGTGCTGGCATTGCTAATATTTGAAGTGGTACTCTTGGTGTACTTCCATTATCTGGATCATCCCATTTCATATATATATCTTCTTGTAATTTTTGTGGGTCGCTATCTAATATATACCAATGTCCATCAAAATCCACATATCTTCCTGGTTCTACTTCTAGTTTTATTGGCTTTCCGCCTTGTATTAGTTCATCTTCATATTCTGATTTTACTAATATGAATCCATCTTCTTTATATGCTTTCCATACTCCATCTTCTTTATATTTATATTGTCTATTTATTGAATTTTCTGGATATGGTAATAATATCCAATAATATTTACCTTTATCTATTAGCAAATATCTTACTAAATCATTTACTACATATTGCGCTGTTGCTGTATTTCCAAATTTATCTACACTATATGCATTTATTACTGTTCCATTTTCTCTTACTTGGAATCCACTTGTATAATTTTGCATTGCATCTGTATTTATGCTATATGTGTTTGATATACTTCTTTTATCATAAGTTATAGTTATATTTGCTACTTCTCCTTCTGTTTCTGTTGTTTTTGTCATTGATATTACTGGTGCTGCTAATCCTTGTGGCAAGTTTGTTATTTGCTTTGTATCTTTTCCATAAGCATCTGTTGCCTTTGCTTCTGCTACTATTGTACAATTTTCTGTTACTTCAAATGGTCCTGTATAATTTTGGCTTGCTCCACTATTTATGCTATATACTTTTTCGGTTGCTTCTTCATCATAATCTATTGTTACTGTTACTTTTTCTACTTCATCTGTTGTATCTGGATTTACTGATATTTTTACATCTAGTTTCTTTATTATTCCTGATACAGTATATGTTGTATCTTTTTGTTCACCTTCACTACTTGTATTTACTGCATATATTACTGTCCCATTTTCTGTTACTTCAAATGGTCCTGTATAGTCTTTTAGTTCTCCTCCATCTATGCTATATTTCTTTGTTACTGCATTACTGTCATACCTTATATTTATAGTCACTTTTGAATTATCTGATGCATAGCTTGGACTAATTATTGGTGCTTGGAATTGTTGTGTTGGTGGTGTTGTTGTTTGTAAATCTACTGTATATGTTCCATCTGCGCTATTTCCTTCTGCATCTTCACAATATGCGTATACTACATCTCCATCTTTTAGGTTTTCTATTGGTACTGTATAGTCTTGTAAATTTCCTCCATTTACATTATATTTCTTTAGCGTTGCTTTTGTATCATATGTTATTGTTACAGTTGCTGATGTATTATCGCTATTATTTGCTTGACTAAATGTTGGTGCTTGTAATTGTGTTGGTGTTGTTTGTAAATCTACTGTATATGTTCCATCTGCACTATTTCCTTCTGCATCTTCACAATATGCGTATACTACATCTCCATCTTTTAGGTTTTCTATTGGTACTGTATAGTCTTGTAAATTTCCTCCATTTATATTATATTTCTTTATTGTTGCTTTCGTATCATATGTTATCGTTACTGTTGCTAGAGTATTATCTTGATTATTTGTTTGACTAAATCTTGGTGCTTGTAATTGTGTTGGTGTTGTTTGTAAGTCTACTGTATATGTTCCATCTGCACTGTTTCCTTCCGCATCTTCACAATATGCATATACTATATCTCCATCTTTTAGATTTTCTATTGGTGTTGTATAATCTTGCATTCCACCATTATTTACTTTATATTGTTTTATTACTGCTTTTGTATCATATGTTATTGTTACAGTTGCCAATGTATTATCCGCATTATTTGCTTGACTAAATCTTGGCGCTTGTAATTGCTGACCTGGTGGTGTTGTTGTTTGTAAATTTACTGTATATGTTCCATCTGCACTATTTCCTTCTTCATCTTCACAATATGCATATACTACATCTCCATCTTTTAGATTTTCTATTGGTGTTGTATAATCTTGCAATTCACCTGCATTTACACTGTACTTCTTTATTGTTGCTTTTGTATCATATGTTATTGTTACTGTTGCCTCTGTATTGTCTTGATTATTAGCTTGACTAAATCTTGGTGCTTGTAAGACTACTTGCTGTGGAACTTTAAATTTTATTACTGCTACATCTGTTGCTGTAGTTACTCCTGTCTTTTTTGCATATGCTGTTATTGTACAATCTTGAGTTATTTTAAATGGTCCTGTATAGTCTTGTTCTTGTCCATTATCTATCTTATATGTCTTACTTTCTGCCTCGTTACTGTAATCTATCTCTACTGTTGTTTCTTTTATGCTATCATCTAATGCTGGATTTGGTTGATAGAATATATCTACATTTAATACTGTTGGATCATTAAATGTTTTTCTTGCTTCTGGTGACTTATCTCCTGATTCTGTATAATAATATGCTATTAACTCTGTTCCCCACTCATTTATTTTTATGTCTCCAACATAGTCTTGCTCTAATCCACTATTTATCTTATATACTTTTCTTATATTTCCTTGGTCTTGAGGGTATGTTACTCTTGCTGTTGTTTTCTCTTCTCCTCCTTGATTTCCTATATCATCTATTATTGGAGCTGGTAGGTTTTGATTTATTGGTTCTTCTCCTATATTTGTTATTTTATAGCTATCTTTTCCTTTTATAGTTGTTGTACCTAAACTATTTCCATTTTGGTCAGTAACTTCCATTTCTTTTTCTGCCATTGCTTCTATTGTACAATTTTCTGTTACTTCAAATGGTCCTTCATATACTCTCCAACCACCATTCCCAACTTTTACTTTTTGGTTTGTACTTCCTGGTTCAAAGTATACATCTACTGTTACCTTTTCTTGATATGGAGCTAAAGGATTTACTCTTATATCTACTGCTAGTGTTCCACTTGGTGCTTGTACTACTTCTACTCCTTTTAAATTATATCTTATCCATATATTTTTTATATCATCTATTTTTACAAGTATTGGTCCTGTATAATCTTGCCATATTAAATCTCCATCTGTTCTTGTTTCACCAGGTCTTCCTATTCTCCATTGTCTATCTGTAGAGTCTTCTGGATAATCTAAATGTATTCTCATATATCCATCCGGTATTTCTCCTCCTTCTCCAGATTCTCCACCATCTTCTCCGTCATCTATACTTATTCCTATATTTAATGTGTGCCACCTTGCATTTAAAAATACATCTCCTTCATAATCATATACTTGAAGTGTATTCATATCTATTATGTACTTTTTATTATCCTTTAAGTTTTCTTCTGTATTTAACCAGTACAAATCTCTATCATATACTGTTTCTCCTGTTGCCTTATATACTGCTTCATTTAGTGTTGGTATTTCTTTTACTATTGTATTTTTTTCTTCCTCTGATAATGCTCCATAATTTGGTATTGCTTCATATATTGTTTTTCCATATAAATACACATCTGTTCCTTTTATTTGCGCAATTTCTTCTAATGAACTTATTATATGATAAAACCTTGCTTGCTTTGCTCTATCTATTAATCCATTTTCTCCAAATAGAAAATTTATTGCTATTACCGCTAATATGATTAATATCACTATTGTTACTACTAACGCAACAAGCGTTATTCCCTTTTTTTCCCTCATTTTTACCTCCTTTTATTTTCTTCTTTATTGTCTTTCTTCTAATTTAAAATTATATACATTTGTAAAATCATTATTTATTGTTGCTTGTGTCGTTATTGTTTCTCCCGCTTTTATATTTCTTATATATAGTGCCATTCTTGCCTCTTCTTCTCCATTTTTTCCTATAAATACTATATCTACTAATTTGCCTGGCATTTCTGTACTTGTTTTATTTGTTAAATTTAATTTAAATACGGTTTGAGCTTCTTGTCTTTCTAATGTTATATTACTTACGTAATATCCTAGTTCTTCCCTTTCTTTCTTTAATGCTTCACTTGTATTTACTTTATTTCCATTTGCACTTTCTACTGTATATTCTTCTTGCTTTATTTCATTTGTTTGGGGTTCTTTCTTACTTCCTCCTATTTTATTTGCAAGAATTATTGCTGCTATTATAATTACAGCTATTATTGCTATTACTGCAATTAAATTTTGTCTTTTCATCTTTCTTTTCCTCCTTTATTGTTTTTCTATTTCAAAATCATAAGCATTTGCGAAATCATAACTTGTCTTTATTTTTAATTTTGTTTTTTCATTTTGTTCTATATGATTTATATATCCTGCTATCTTCTTTATCTCTTTTCCTTCATCATCTTTTATTACTAAATATATCCCATAATCTCCTTGACTTTTACTTGATATATTTGTTATATCCGCTTCTAATACTGTTTCATTTCCTTTTTCTTCTATACTTATATTACTTATTTTTAAACCATTAAATTCTTTATCTTCTTTTAATTTGTTACTTGTATTTACCTTTGTTCCATCATCTAATACTTCTACATATTCTTCATTTTGTATATGTTCTACATTAGTAATATTTTCTTTTTGTTCTTCTTTTTTCACATTTTTACTTTTTGCTAATCCTATTATTAAGCCTATTGCTATTACTAGCACTGCTATTAATAGAATTATCCATCTTTTTTCATCCCTTGTCATTTCACTTTCATTCCCTTCTTATGAATTAATTTTGCTAAAAATGGTTATTTTTTTAGCTTTATCACTTTTCTTATTTTTAATTATCTCTTACCAATAATCCAAATTATTTCTTAATATTTGATATTTATTTGTATTTTCTATACAAATACTAGTATTAAAAACATTTTTCGCCATTGTTTCCTCCTAAGTTATTTTTTATATATTTTGTTTTATAAATTCTATACTAAAATAAATTTTTTTTCAATAGTTAATATACACTTTTTAATTTTTATTTTATTTTTTATATAACTAAAAATCCCCCTAACTGAATTAATCAGTTAGGGGAATAGAGGTAATTTTTAATATGGTGCTTTATAAAATGTCTGATACCCAATTTTTACTTTACAAGTCAAACTGTTATAATATTCCTTATTCTTAACAGCATCAACATTAACAAAAAACATTGGACCACCTTCTGCATATTCTTGTACATCTAAGCCTAATCTTATAGCCTCATCCATTAGTAGTTTTTCTACCAAAGTTTGCTCTCCAGACAAAACTGTTTCCACAGCCTCCCAGCTTCTATCAGATATTATATCTTCAGTAACTAATATATTTCCACTGCTAGTTATAAGGTAAACTTCACCATTAATCACAGATGAGAACTGCCCTTTTGAAGTAATAACTTCATAAATTGTCATATTGTACTTTTCCATGCGATTCAAAATGGTTTTACCTACTGCTATTTGTTCATCTAAACCACAAATACCGCTTTCAGCATAGATAATTTTTGCTAGCCATAGGCGTTCTTCATCACTAAGCTGAATTTGAGTTCCTGCATACTCATTCTCTATACTATCAATGCTTGATGCTTCTTTTTTCATAGTCTTCAAAACAATGCTATCTGTTACTTCTTTTTTCATTTTATTTGATTGATGGTTAATAATATTTGCCTGATAGTTACTGTAAGATTCTGTTGCATTAGCTGATATAGGCATTATACATTGCTTTAACATCGTAAAAGACAAAATTATAATAAAATAGATGTAAATTTTCTTAAATAGTATCCGCTTTTGGTTTTCCATTATTTTACCTCTTTTCTAAAATGTATTTACATAACATATTATAGCATAATTTTTTCCATTTATCAAATTCTGTATATATGTGAACCAAAAGACCATCTATTAAGATTAAAATTTGAATTTTAATAGATGTTTTGTTTATTCACTCATATATCTTTAAATACATTTGATAACTCTTCAAAATTTTTCTTACATAATTATTAGTTTCCTTATATGGTATGTTTTCTATATCTGAACCATCTTTTTTTATAATTCCACTATTTATCCATTCTTGTACATTTCCCAGTCCCGCATTATATGCAGTTAATGCTAAAACTGTATTGTTATTATATATTTCTAATAAATATGCAAAATATGAAGTTCCTAATTTTATATTAGTTTCTGGATTATACAAATCTTCTGTTTCAATCTTTTTTTCTTCTATCACATTTGACCTTTCTACTGCTGTTTCTTCCATAAGTTGCATAAGTCCCTTTGCTCCAGCATTTGACGTAATATTTGGATTAAAATCACTTTCTGCTTTTATTATTGCATATACCAAATATTTATCTATCCCATTTTCTATAGAATATTTTTCTACATATTCTGCATATTTTATTGGATATATTTTTTTTAATATCATATCTTGTATTCTTACAATTTTAAAACCTATAAAATATATTCCTAATAATATTATGAGAATAATTAAGCCTAACATTATCTTTTTTGTCATTAGATTTCTCCTTTTCTTATTTTGCTTCATACCAATTAGATGCTTCTGACACTTCTACTTTTAATGGTACTTTTAATTCCATAGCCTTTTCCATTTCTTCTTTTAATATACTTTTAACTTTTTCTGCTTCTTCCATTTTACTTTCAATTATTAGTTCATCATGTACTTGTAAAATTATTTTCGCGTTTAATTTTTCTGTTTTTAATCTATTAAATACATTTATCATAGCAATTTTCATTATATCTGCTGCGGTTCCCTGTATTGGAGTATTCATTGCTGCTCTTGCTCCAAATTGCCTTACCATATAATTATTAGAAGTAAGCTCTGGTATATATCTTCTTCTATGGAATAATGTTTCTACATATCCTTTTTCTTTTGCTTCTTCAACTATCGTCTCCATAAATTTCTTAATACCACTATATTTTTCTAAGTATTGATCAATATATCTTTTGGCTTGTTTTTTGCTTATACCTAACTGTTCTGCTAAACCGAAATCACTAATTCCATAAACAATTCCAAAATTGACCGCTTTTGCAGAAGTTCTCTGCTCTTTTGTTACTTCTTCCATGGGAACCTCAAATACTTTTGAAGCTGCTTGTTTATGGATATCTTCATCGTTTTTAAAAGCTTTTACCATATTTTTATCTTTTGAAATATGCGCTAATACTCTTAATTCTATTTGTGAATAATCTGCATCAACAAAAATATTTCCTGTAGTTGGCTTAAATACCTTTCTTAAAGTTTTTCCTAATTCATTTCTAGTTGGTATGTTTTGAAGATTTGGCTCTGTACTACTTATTCTTCCTGTTGCAGTTATTGTTTGATGAAAATATGAATGTATTCTATTTGTCCTTTCATTTATATAAGGTATTAAGCCTTCTACATAAGTTGAATTAAGTTTCATTAAACTTCTGTATTCTAATATTTTTTCTATAACAGGATGTTCTTTTTTTAATTTATCTAATATATCCACATCTGTAGAATATCCTTTTTTAGTTTTCTTATATACTGGCAATCCTAGCTTTTCAAATAATATTACTCCTAATTGCTGAGTTGAATTTACATTAAATTCTTCACCACATAGTTCATAAATTTCATTTTTTAATTTTTCGATCTGCTGTTTTAATTCTTTTCCAAAAGCTTCTAATTCTTCTTTATCTACATACATACCATTTACTTGCATTTCGCCTAATACCTTTACTAGAGGCATTTCTATTTTTGTAAATAAATCTATAGATTTTATCTTTTCTAATTCTTCTAAAGTTCTATTCGCTATCTTTCTTATAATATATGCTTTAAATCCATATATATATTTACCGTTTTCATTTTCTTCTTCTGTTTGAAATAAGTTTAGTTGTTTTACTTCTTTTTTGTTTTGTTCATATTTTGCTAAATATTCGCCTAAATCAATATTTAAGTATTGGTTTGATACATTTTCTATTGTAAAGTTACTATTTGTTGGATTTAAATCATAAGAAGCAATTTTTACATCATAATATATATTTTCATAATTAATTCCTAGCTCTTTTAATATCACATAATCTTCAGCTAAATCATATCCATATTTTCTTATTTCTATACTTTCAAATATATCTTTAAAATATTTTACAAAAGCATTCTCATTTAGTTTTATATAATAAGAAATATTTATTTTTTCAATATATATGCCAATACCTTTGATTTTTTTCTTAATTATTCTGGTATTATCTATAATATTTTCTTTTTCTAATATATATACAAATTCTTTATTTTCCTTAACTTTATTTAATATTTCTAAAATATTTTCTATAGTTTTTTCTTCAATGTTTACTAAATCAGATACTTCCTTTTCTTCTTGTTCTTCTTGTAAGTTAAATCTATCAATAAATCTGTTGAAATTAAGCTCTTTAAATTTTTCAAATACCTTTTCGTTGTCCCATTCTTTTATTTTTAAATCTTCTACTTTATTGTCTAAAGGTACTTTAACATTTATTGTTCCTAGGGTTCTTGATAATATTGCTAAATCTTTATTTTCTAGTAATTTTTGTCTTAATTTTTCCTTTAGAGTGTCTTTATTATTTTCTATTGCTTTATATAATTTATCAATAGATTTATATTCTTTTACCAATTCTAAAGCTGTTTTTTCTCCTACTCCTGGCACACCTGGAATATTATCTGAAGCATCTCCCATAAGTCCTTTTACTTCTATTAATTGAATAGGCTTTACTCCATATTTTTCTTCTATTTCTTTTTCTCCAAATGTATCAATTTCTGTCTTTCCCACTTTTGTATGTGGAATTCTTATATTGATATTTTTGCTAGTTAATTGAAAAGTATCTCTGTCCCCAGACACAATAGTTACATCTAGCCCTTCTTTTTCTCCTTTTTTAGCAAGAGTACCTAATATATCATCTGCCTCATAACCTTCTTTTTCAATTATGGTTATACGCATAAGCTCTAGTATTTCTTTTACGATTGGCATCTGCTCTGCAAGTTCATTAGGCATACCTTTTCTTTTAGCTTTATATCCTTCATATAGTTTATGTCTTGCAGTAGGAGCCTTTAAGTCAAATGCTACTGCCATGTACTCTGGCTTTAAATCATCTATTACTTTAAATAAAATTGCTAAAAAACCATATACAGCATTTGTGTATTTTCCATCTGTAGTAGTAAGCATTTTACTTCCCATTATTCCATAAAAAGCTCTATTTAATATACTATTTCCATCAATCAAAACTAATCTAGACATCTATTTTCTCCTTCTTAAATTCTTATTATATATTAATCTGAAATTTTTTATATATTTATTTTCAATTTATATAATTATCTTTCTTAAATCTTTTATATTAAAATTTTATCTTTTTGTTAAATATACTTTTTAAAAATTGATATACTTTAAAAAATATATTTTCTTTATAAACTGTTACATTATTATTAATATTCTCATTTTTCTCTTCTTTTTTATTTTCAACTATAATTCTATTTTGTCTTTTATTAAATAATTTATCATAACTATATTTTTCATATAGTTTATTCTGATATTCTTTTTCATTTTGAAGTAATAAAATATTAAGCTTTTCTTTTTGTGTTTTTGTAGCTATTGTTTCTTTAAATAAATCAACTATGAGTACTTTTGTTTCTCTTGATACATTTTGCTCATTTAATGATTTATTAGGATTATATTTGAACTGATATAATGAATCTTTATACCTTTCATAAAATTTAAGCTTTTCTTCAGGAATTTTTTCATATTCATTATGAGGTAAATATTTTATTATTTCTAATATTTCAGTATAAGCTTTTTTATATGCTTGTTTCATCTATTGTTTTTTCCTCCCTATTGTTTACTCTATTCTCTTTTGGCAAATCAGTTATCTCACCCATTCTAATTTTATCTTCTAGGGCCTCCCTTGCTAAATTGCTAAGTGTAGCTTGTGTTATTTCTTGCTTTTTACGTTTTTCCATAATTTCGGCTACTTGATTTACAGGAACGTACCCTTCTACGAGAATTGAAAAATATGCTTCTTGATAAGCTTTTTTTATATCTTCACTAAAAATATCATAACTATATTTGATTGATGTAAAATTAAATAATTGTTCCATAACTCTATCTAAGTGTCCTAAAAAGCCTTTATTTTTTTGTGGCATTAAATATAAATCTCTATATTTTTCAAAAAAATCTTTTATTATTTTTTTTGCTTTATCTGACATACTTGTATTTTGTGCACAATTTAATTTTTTTTCTTTATTAGCATAATAATCTTTTTCTTGTATTTTCTTCATAAAATTTGTTTGGTCGAATATTTCTTGTAATTTTTCTATTTCTCTTCTATCTTTTTGAATTCTTAATTTTTCAAATGTATTTTTACCTAATTTTTCAATATAGTATCTCATCATAGCAGTCATACTTCCTTGATACTTAGATGGCACATAACTTGGAATTTTATGAAAATCATCTATTCCAAATAATCTATAAATAGATTCTTCCTCTTCAATAGAATTTAGAGCTTCCTCTATATATAAACCATCTACTTCGGCCTCTACCACTGTTTTTGTTTTTCTATCAACTATATTATGGAATTTTGCTGCTCCAACTGACATAGTATAGTTTCCACTATCTTCTTGCTGAAATTCACTTTTTTGTGCTCCCCATGCATGTCCTAATTCATGAATTAAATGTGATAAATTAATCTTAGTACCATAAAATTTTGCTGTTTTACTATTACTGTATAAATCTGTAATATAAATAAAGCCTATTCTATCTATAATATTCATATCTTCATCAAAAATAGGTTCACTTATATATGCTCCAGAAGAAACTGTTTTTCCATATTCACCTTTATCATATGATATAATCTTTACGTGATTATTTCTTCCATTTATTTTTTTATTAGTAATAGCATCTATTTCTTCTTGTTTTGGTTGTTCGTTAAAAGTATAAATTTGCACTCTCTCTAGAGTATCCATTAATAAATTAATATCTTCTTCTGTTTTTCCTTGTATCATTACTGGAATACATCTTTTAAGTGCATCTATTAATTCAGAATTATATCCATATTTATTTCCTACTTTATCAATACAATCAAATATTTGCATTTTTTATACCTTTCTCAATTTATTGTTCAAAACTTATTTTTTCAAAATTTCTCCTATAACTTACTTGTTATCAATAAAAATTAATTTTCTTCCTTATCTCTCTTTATCTGCTTAGCATATCTATCTTCCTCTGAACTTTTCCTATTTAACCACACATAATTGTGTACCCTGTCACTACTGGTCTAAATGCTTGATAATAGATCTTTTTGCGTCCATTTCAATTCGTCAAAGTGGCTGTCTTGTAGGATTCTAAAAAAGCCAATATTTTCTTACAGTTATAAGAAATTGCTCATTTTTGTGGCTAAAATATATACCTTCCTATTATTAATTTAATTTCTTTATATCTTCTCCCATAATCTCCAGATAATCTTTTTCTGCTTGAGTTAAATGAGTTCTCATGTATTTATCATATTCCTGATGTGCTTTTTCTAATGCTTTTTCATGTGAAATACTTCCAGTTCCATTTAAAATATCTTTATGAGTCATTGTTAAAAATCCATCTAACTCTTTTATCCAGTCTTTCATTGTCATAGTATGCATATTAAGTGCATTAATTTCTGCTACATCTAAATATGCAGATACCATTCTGTTTAACATATCTAATTCTTTCTCTGATAAATAATTCTTTGCAATTTCTGTTTCTGATTTTGTAGGGATAGTTCCTTTAAAGTTTGTTAATCCTATATTTTCCTTCGTGCTATCTACTCTATTAAATATAACTTCTGCTGCTGTATTTCCATGAACAGCATAATGCATTTTATTTTGAACTGTTTTGAAAAATTCTTTTGTTTTTTCATCTTTTGCATCATAATCTACACTTGTTGCATAAATATCTAAAATTTTTCTCCAAAAAACTTTTTCAGAAGAACGTATATCTCTTATCTTCTCTAATACTTCTTCAAAATAGCTTCCTCCACCATTATTTTTAAATCTCTTAACATTTAAATTATATCCTTTAATTAGATATTCTTTTATTAATTTATTTGCCCATATTCGAAATTGAGTACCACGAACAGATTTCACACGATATCCTACTGATATAATCAAATCTAAGTTATAAAATTTTGTTTTATACTTTTTTCCATCTTTTGCAGTTGTCAAGTTTTCCTTGACAACTAAATTTTCATTTAACTCTTTTTCTTCAAATATATTTTTTATATGTAAACTTATATTCTGTTTTGTTGTATCAAATAGTTCGGCCATTGAATTTTGGGTGAGCCACACATTTTCATCTTCTAGTCTTACTTCAATATCAACTTGTCCATCTTCTGTAGTATAAATTATAATTTTATTATCTTCCATTAAATTATTTTCCAATCGCTCTAACATTTCCTTTCTCTTAATTGTTACTAGATAAAATTTGTTTAATCATGTATTTTTATCTGCAAAAGCTTCATGGATATCTTCTACTCTATCTGATATACTTCCACAGCAAAAATCTTCGTTAATTGAATTCATAACATTTTTTCCAAATGAGACTTTATATCCCATATTTTCTAATCGTTCTTTAGCAATTTTGATTACATCTTCTCCTAAAATTTTCATGCTTCTTGAAGGTGCAATTATTCTTATTTCATCACCTATTTTTAATTTTTCTGGAATAATTCTGTCCATATATAATCAACTCCCCCTATTTTCTTTATCCTTCTTTATCTGCTTACTATATCTATCCTCCTCGCGACTTTTTGTATTTAACCTCAAAAATCTGCGTATCCTGTCTATCTACCTTAAAGTGCATGATATAAGTGAGTTTTGAGCTTATTGCAACAAGTCAAAACTTAGTTTTAAGCCTATTTCAAGAGTTTATGTTTTTATTGATATCTATAGGCTTGTTCCTGTTTTGTGGTTATAATATATAACCTCATTAAAACTATTTGAAATTATATCATATTCAGTCAAAATATTCTATATATTCATTTAAAAAAGAGAGAATTAAATTCCCTCTTACGATATAAATTTTTTTCTCTCTTTTATAAATTTCAAATTATGATTTAATTTGTTAAAGTCATCTGGATTATTCATTCCCCATTTTATATTAGCATT
>CALXVN010000031.1 GCA_944392085.1 uncultured Clostridia bacterium
AATATAATGGCATAAAGCAAAGTATATCTATATTAATAGAATTAAATAATCAAAAAGCAATTTGCTCATACATTATTGCTGATGAACAAATTAATATAAATAATCTAAAAGCATTTGTTGCAGATTACTTGCCTAAGTATATGATTCCAAAATATATTTTGCAGGTTGAAAGTTTACCTCTTACTATTAGTGGGAAATTAGACCGCAAATCACTTCCTATGCCTGTTTTTGAGGAGGATAAGATAGTTCCTGCACGTAATTTAGTAGATGAATGTATTATAAATAAAATATGTGATATGTTTAATTTAAAGCAAATAAGTATAGATAGTTCATTTTTTGATATTGGTGGAGATTCACTAAGTGCAATTTCTTTATCAACTTATTTAAGTACAAGATATAATCTATCTATATCTGTTAAGGATATATTTGAGCATTCTGTTATTAAAGATTTATCAGATTATATTTCATCTAACTTAACAAATAATAAAGAAACTATAACAATTTCAAAGACTACAAAGAAGGAATATTACCCTATTTCTTCTGCCCAAAAAAGAATTTACTATGCTTCTAATATGGATACAAATTCTTTATTATATAATATTTCTGGTGGTCTTATATTTGATAAAATACCAGATGTTAATAAATTAGAAAATTGCATTAGAATCTTAATAAATAGACATGAGTCTTTTAGAACATCATTTACTTTATTAAATGATGAGATTGTTCAAAAAGTAAAAAACAACATAGATTTTAATTTAATAGTAGAAAACCAAAATGATTCTTCTATTGAAGATTTATTTAAAGACTTTGTTAAACCTTTTGATTTAAGTAAAGCGCCTTTATTTAGAGCAGAATTATTAAATTTAAAGGATAATCATTCTTTACTTTTACTAGATATGCATCATATTATTAGTGATGGAGCCTCTTTAACTATTTTTATTAAAGAATTATGTGATTTATATAATGAAAAAGAATTACCTGAAAAACATATAGATTATACAGATTTTGCAGTATGGGAGAAGCAACAATTTAATAGAAAAGAATTTGCACAGGCAAAAGATTTTTGGCTTAAACAATATAAAGATGAAATACCTTTATTAAATATGCCTACAACTTATGCTAGACCTTCTGTACAAAGCTTTGAAGGTAGTAACTATTATATTAATTTAAA
The DNA here is from genome assembly GCA_944392085.1 of uncultured Clostridia bacterium. GTDB lineage: Bacteria > Bacillota > Clostridia > TANB77 > CAG-508 > CALXVA01. The sequence goes on from CALXVN010000031.1 coordinate 1,172, forward strand.
TAGAGATATTTTTGATAATATAAATAATGTGTCTAAAAAACTAAAAATTACTCCATATATGCTAATGTTATCTGTTTTTTATGTATTACTTTCAAAATATACTTCTCAAGATGACATTGTTATTGGAACGCCTATTGTTGGAAGAGAATTACCAGAGCTTTCAAATGTTTTAGGAATGTTTGTTAATACCTTAGCTCTAAGAAATACAGTAAACCATAATATAAGTTTTGAAGATTTTGCAAATAATATTAGAAATTACTGTTTATCAGCTTTCAAAAATCAAACATATCCTTTTGATGAATTGGTAAAACAATTAAATATTAAAAGAGATGCTAGCAGAAATCCATTATTTGATATTATGTTTATTTATCAGAATAATGGGTATCCAGAAATAGATTTTAAAGGTATAAAATCTAAATATTTTATACCAGATAACAATATTTCAAAATTCGACTTGTCTTTAGAAATTATACCTTTTGAGGATAAATTATCTTTACGTTTTGAATATTGTACAAAATTATTTGATAAAAATTTTATAGAAAGATTTGCATCACATTATATAAACATATTAAATAGTGTTTTGAAAGACGCTAATACAAAAATAGCTGATATTGATATGCTTTCAGAAGAAGAGAAAAAACAAATATTATATAATTTTAATAATACTACAGTAGACTACCCTCGTGATAAAACGATTGTAGATTTGTTTGAGAAACAAGTAGAAGAAACTCCAAATAATATTGCTGTTGTTTTCGAAGACCAAAAACTAACATATAGGGAATTAAATGAAAAAGCTAACCAATTAGCAAGATATTTAATTGAAAATGGTGTTACAAATAATTCTATTGTTGGAATTATGCTCCCTCGCTCATTAGAAATTATGGTTGCATTCTTAGCTGTTTTAAAGACAGGAGCATGTTATATTCCAATAGATCAAAGCTTTCCAAACGAAAGAATTAAATATATGCTAGAAAATTCTAATGCTATTGTTTTATTAAAATTAAATAATACAAAAGAAGTTAATTTCCAAAATACTATTAATATAGATATTAATAATTCTATATACACTAACTATGAAAAAAATAATTTATGCACTAATATTAATCCACATACCCCTTCATATATTATATATACATCTGGTTCAACTGGAAAACCTAAGGGAGTTATTTTAACACATAAATCCTTAATGAATTTGACTTGCTATTTAAATAATGTAGTGGATTATTTTAAAACTGGACAAAATATAGCTATTGCTTCTATTACTACAATGAGTTTTGATATATTCCTTTTTGAAACAATTATTTCTTTACAAAAAGGACTTAAGGTAGTTATTGCTAACGAAGCTCAGCAAACAAATCCTAATTTGTTAGATGATTTAATTTATAAGCATGATATAAAAGCAATTCAGATGACACCTTCTAGGATGGAAATATTTATTAATAATAAGGATTATATGCCTCATTTGTCTAATTTAAAATATATTACTCTTGCAGGCGAAGCTTTACCTAATGAGTTAAGAGATAAGTTATTATCTTTAGGAAATATTACTATTTATAATGGTTATGGTCCTAGTGAAACAACTGTATTTTCTACTTTTACTAATGTAACAAAATATAGAAATGTTAATATTGGAAAACCATTAGCAAATACTTACGCATATATTTTAGATAAAGATAAACATTTGTGTCCAGTTGGTATTCCTGGAGAACTATATATTTCTGGAGATGGAGTAGGAAAAGGATATATAAATAATAAAGATTTAACAGATAAATCTTTTGTGCAAGATATTTTTAATCCTAATTTTATTATGTATAAAACAGGAGATTTAGTAAGATTTTTACCAAATGGTGAATTAGACTATATTAGTAGAATAGATAATCAAGTAAAAATTAGGGGACTAAGAATAGAGTTAGATGAAATTGAAAAATGGATTATGAAATATGATTATATTAATAAAGTGGTTTTATCTTCTAGTACAGATAAAAACGGTAGACAATACCTTATTGCTTACATAACTGTTAATAATAGGATTTCTATTAATGAGTTAAAAATATATTTAAGTAAACATATTCCTAAGTATATGATTCCTACACATTTTATAGTTTTAGATGAATTTCCATACTTACCTAATGGAAAAATAAATAAAAAGGCATTACCTTTACCTAATGAAAATGTTTCATCTAATAAAAAATTTATTGCACCAACTAATAGTTTAGAAATTAAAATTTGTCAAATTTTTGAAAATTTATTATCAGTTTCTCCAATTAGCATTTATGATAATTTTTTTGATATTGGTGGAGACTCATTACTTGCAATGGCATTACAATTAGAATTATTAAAATTAAATATACATATCAATTATTCAGATATATTTATATATCCTACTGTAAAGGATTTGGCTAATTATATATCATCTAATTCTAAAAAGTCACTTACTAGAATAGATGCAAATGAAGTAAATAATTTTGATTCAATTTTTAAAAATTCTATTACTATGCCTACAGAACTTAAATATAATTCACTAGGAAACATATTGCTTACAGGTGTTACTGGATTTCTTGGAGTTCATATATTAAGTAGTATTCTAACAAATGAAAATAGCAAAGTATACTGTTTAATAAGAACTGAACCTGGTTTAACAATTGAACAAAAATTATTAAATAAATTACATTATTATTTTGATAAAAAATATGATAATTTGATTGGTACTAGAATTATACCTGTTCAAGCTGATATAACTGTTCCTAATTTTGGTTTATCTCAATCTACTTTAAATAAATTGTCTGATGAGATAGATATTGTAATTAATAGTGCTGCTAAAGTAAGCCATTATGGAAATTATAGTGATTATAAAAAAATTAATGTAGATGGAACACAAAATTTAGCTGATTTTTGTTTAAAAAATAATAAACGTTTTTACCAAATCTCCACATTAAGTGTTTCTGGAAATTCATTTATAGATGATTCTTATATTAAACAAGACTTTGAAGACGACATTGATTTTAATGAAAATAATTTCTATATAAATCAGTCTTTAGATAATGTTTACATTCGTAGTAAATTTGAAGCTGAAAAAATAGTATTAAATAATATTTTAAACGGATTAGATGGATATATATTACGAGTTGGTAATTTAATGAATAGGTTCACAGATGGTAAATTTCAGCCAAATGTAAATGAAAACGCATATATTAATAGACTAATCTCTTATTATAAAATAGGATGTATTCCTAATTATTTACTAGATGGCTATTTGGAACTTACTCCTGTTGATTGTTGCGCAAATGCAATTTTAAAAATATTACAGTATAACAGCCAAACAAACCGAATCTTTCATTTATTGAATCATAAAACTATAGATATTTATCGTTTTATAAACATATTAAATAAATTCTATGATAAAATATCTATAGTTAATAACGAAGCTTTTCTTAAGACTATTGACAAAATTTTAAATAATCCTTATTCTAATGATATTTTATCTGGAATAATTAATGATTTTGACGAGAATAGAAAGATTGTATATTCTTCACCTGTAAAAATAAAGTCTGGTTTTTCTATAAAGTATTTAAATAAAGTGGGATTTGATTGGCCTGAATTGGATGAAGATTATATCAAAAAATTTTTAGACTTTTTCTATAATTTGAATTATTTTAAAAGAAAGGATGATGTATAATATGGCAACATTAGGATTGCTAATTAGTAATATAGTATCATTAATTTTATTAATTTATATTTTTAAACAAAAAAATAAAAGCCAATTACAAAACATTTTCTTAGTAACTATTGGACTAGTTTTCTTTTGGAATTTTGGAATATTATTACAAAATCAATTAAGTACTAAATACAATATTGATCCATATATTTTTGAATGTTTTGTATATATTTTTACATGTTTTTTACCCGTATCATTATTTTTTACAAGCTTAATATTTGAAAATACCAAAATTAAATTTAAGAAAAGGTATTTACTGTTATTTATTGTTCCTATACTTTCTTTAATTGTATTATGGACAAATGATTATCATCATCTATTTTATAGAAAATACTCTATTCATTTAAATGATACAATAACGGGTCCTTATACTATAGTACATTATATATATACTTATGGATTATTTGCAATTAGTATTATAAATCTTTTAAGATATTCTGTTAAAAATGCTGGATTCTTTTCTAAACAGTCTATCTTAATTGTTGTTGGTGTATTAATTCCAATAGTTGTAAATATTCTAGGAACTTTCAATATTATTTCTATGACAGTTTACACGACACCAATTTGCTTTGCATTTACAATTTTATTTTTTGCAATTGCAATTTTCAAATTTGAATTTCTTACAGTTACACCTATTGCAATGCAAAAAATTGTAGACAGAATTTCGGATGGTTATGTTGTTATTAACGAAGATGATTTAATTATTGATTTCAATCAAACTTTTTTAAATATGTTTGGACTTGAAAAAATCTCTGTCAGAAATCAAAATTTTTATGATTTTATTGCAGGATTAAACTATTTTAATTTCAAAAAAGAAGATTTAAAAAATTGTATTGAAGAGGTAAAAATGTCTGATGATACATACAATTTTGAAAAGAAATTAATAGACGAAGAAAAATATTTCCATATAGAAATTAATGCAATAAAATCAGATGGAAAATTTTTAGGAATTCTTATATTATTTAAAGATACAACTCAACATATGCTCGACTTAAAAACAATTAGAAATAACCAAAATATGCTTATGGAAAGAGAAAGATTGGCTTCACTTGGTCAATTAATTGGTGGAATTGCACATAACTTAAAAACACCTATAATGTCAATTTCAGGAGCTAGTGAAGGGCTATCAGATTTAATAAAAGAATATGATGAATCTATTGGTGACCCTGAAGTAACCAATGATGATCACCATGCTATTGCAAAAGATATGACTGAATGGGTGAATAAAATAAAATCATATTCAGAATATATGTCTGATGTAATTACTGCTGTTAAAGGACAAGCTGTTACTCTATCAGAAAATGAATCAACATCTTTTGATTTGGATGAACTAATTAAAAGAGTAAATATTTTAATGAAGCATGAATTAAAAAATGCATTGATTGTATTAAATATAAAATTTAATACCGATAAAAACACGGTTCTTCATGGAGATATAACAAGTTTAGTACAAGTTATAAATAATATGATTTCAAATAGTATACAGGCATATAATGGTGAAACTAATAAAAGTATTGACTTAATACTAGATAAAAAAGATAATAATATTATCATATCTGTAAAAGATTATGGAAATGGATTACCTGATAAAGTTAAGCAAAAACTATTTAAAGAAATGATAACGACCAAAGGTAAAAATGGCACAGGCTTAGGTTTATTTATGTCTTATTCTACTATTAGAGCTCATTTTAATGGAAATATAACTTTTGAAAGCGAAGAAGGAAAAGGAACTACATTTTATATAATTCTTCCTATTTCATGATTTATTTAATTTCAAATTATAATTACAAGGTATTTATTTACCGTTTTTATACTTTTTGACAAAATATCTTGATTTTTTACAAAACTACCTATATAATAGGTATATCTTAGAAAAAAAGGTGATTGTATGAGGAAAAATGAACATATTGCACAACCTAATGGTTATAAAATAATTGCTGTTGATGATGAAGAAGGCATTGTAGATTCACTTTCAATTTTTTTAAATAAATCTGGATATGAATTTACTGGTGTGACTAATCCTCTAGAAGCAATTGAAAGAGTAAAAAGTGAACACTTTGATTTAATGATTTTAGACTTTATAATGGATCCAATTCATGGAGATAAAGTTGTAGAAGAAATACGTAAATTTAACAAAGATTTATATATTTTATTATTAACAGGGCATAAAGATTTAGCACCACCTCTTGAAACAATAAGAAAATTAGATATTCAAGGATATTGTGAAAAAAGTGACAAATTTGATCAATTATTGCTTTTAATTGAATCTGGTATGAAATCTATTGCTCAAATGAAGGAAATTAAAAGAATTAATTTAGAACTTGCTAATACTTATGAAAAGCTTGAAAAAGCTTATTTAGATAGTATAGAAACTCTAAGATACACAGTTGAAGCAAAAGATCCTTATACTAGGGGACACTCTGATAGAGTTGCAGAATATTCAGTATTAATTGGAGAAAAGCTAGGCCTTTCTGATGAAGATTTAAAAACTCTTCGTGTTGGTGGATTATTCCATGATATTGGGAAAATTGGTATTCCTGATAGTATATTATTAAAAGAAGCAAAGCTTACAGATGATGAATATTCTGAAATTAAAAATCATCCATCTATTGGTGCTCATATTCTTTGTAATGCTGAAGTATTTAGGAATATTATTCCAATAGTAAAACATCATCATGAAAGATATGATGGAAGAGGATACCCTGGAAAACTTGCAGGTGATGATATTCCATATTTTGCAAGAATTGCGGCCTTAGCAGACGCTTTTGATGCAATGACATCAAAAAGAACTTATAGAAATTCTTTACCTATAGATATTGTTCGAGAAGAGATAGAAAAAAACTTAGGTACTCAATTTGATCCAGAATTAGGAAAATTATTTTTAGGAATTATTGATAATGAATATGATAAAATAGAAAAAATTAAAGAAAAATATCCAGCTTAAAATAAAAATATGTTTTTTTAAGAAGTAGCTTTTTTATACTACTTCTTATTTTTTTAGATTTTTTTCTCTGTATTTATTTTTAGGTGCATATTTATTTATTAATTAAGTATAAAATAATTGCAGTAACTTAATATATTTAAAATTTATATATAGAAAGGATTGAAATAATTATGAATAAATTAAAAATTCCACAGAATCATAGCGGTATAAGTAAAACATTAAGATTACCAGAAAATATTGTAGACGACATTCAACATTTAGCAAATTTTAAAAATTTATCATTTAATAGAACTGTTATTTCTTTGCTACAATTTAGTTTAAGTAACTTAGATGAACAAGATAGAATATATTTAAATAAACTTCGTGAAGAATAAATTTTATAAATATAATGCCGTAATTTGTCGGCATTATATTTATTGTTGTATTACTTATTTAATTGCATTTTAATGATATTTTTTCTTATTAACCTAAGACAATAGGTTATATTATTTTTACTTTTTATTTATCGTAATTCATCAAATACCTTAATTTTTTAATTTTAAACTTAAGAAATGAATTATAACTTTTATGTATATTTTTCCTAGTATTTTAATTTTTATACTAAATAATTATAAAAAAACAAAGTTCAGTAAAATATAATTACTGAACTCTAATTACTATATCTTCATACTTAATTTTACTTTTTGCCTTTCTAAATCAATTCCAATTACTTTAACTTTTACAATATCTCCTACAGAGACAACATCTGATGGATTTTTTACAAAGCTATTACTTAGTTCTGAAATATGTACTAAGCCATCATGCTTAACTCCTACATCTACAAATGCTCCAAAATCTGTTACATTTCTTACTGTTCCTGTTAGGATTTGTCCTTCTCTTAAATCTTCAAATTTTAGCACATCTTCTCTTAAAACTGGTTTTGGCATTTCTTCTCTTGGGTCTCTACCAGGTTTTGAAAGCTCGTCTATTATATCTTTTAGTGTCATTTCTCCTACTTCAAGTTCTTTTGAAGTTTCTTGTAATTTTATTTCTGATAATTTTGTTCTCATTTCCTTAAGTTTTTCTTTATTTGTTAATTCTTCTCTGCTATACCCTATTTTGTTTAATAACTTTTCTGCAATTTCATAGCTTTCTGGATGAACTGCTGTTATCTCTAATGGATTTTTTCCATCGAATACACGAATAAATCCTGCGCATTGCTCAAATGCTGATTTTCCTAATTTCGGTACTTTTAATAATTCTTTTCTTTCTTTTATTTTTCCATTTTCATCTCTGTATTTTACAATATTGTTTGCAATAGTTTTATTTATACCAGAAATATATTGTAAAAGTGATGGTGTTGCTGTGTTTACGTCCACACCAACTTTATTTACTGCATCTTCTACAACACCTGTTAAACTCTCAGATAATTTCTTTTGGTCAACATCATGCTGATATTGCCCTACACCTATTGACTTTGGATCAATCTTTACAAGCTCTGCTAATGGGTCTTGTAATCTTCTAGCTATTGAAATAGCTCCTCTTAAAGAAACATTTATATCTGGGTACTCTTCTGTTGCAAGTTTTGATGCAGAATAAACAGATGCTCCTGCTTCTGATACAATCGCATAATGTACATCTTTATTTAATTCTTGTTTTGCTCTTTTTATCACATCTGCTACAAATATTTCAGATTCTCTTGAAGCTGTACCATTTCCGATAGCAAACATATTTACATCATATTTATCTATTAAATTTAATAAAATCTTAGCTGAATTTTCTACATCATTTTGTGGTTCTGTTGGATAAATTGTTGTAGTATCTAATACTTTTCCTGTTTCATCAATTACTGCAATTTTGCAACCTGTCCTATATGCTGGGTCAAATCCAATAACTGTTAAATTCTTAATTGGTGCCCCTAAAAGTAATTGTTTTGCATTTTTTCCAAATACCTTTATAGCTTTTTCTTCTGCCTTTTCAGTTAAATCAGAACGAATTTCTCTATCTATAGATGGCTCAATTAATCTTTTCCAACTATCTTGAATTGTATTTTGTAAATATTCTTCAAATTGAGTATGACCTTTTATAATATCTCTTTCCATTAGATTTATTATTTTATCTTCTGGTTTATCAATTTTCACTTTCAAAAATTCTTCCTTTTCCCCTCTATTTATAGCTAAAATTCTGTGGCTTGGAAGTCTTTTTATACTTTCATTAAAATCATAATACATATTATAACTTGATTTTTCTTCGGGTTTTGATGATTTTACATTTATTACCGCTTCTCTATAGCATATACCTTTTATCTTTTTTCTATATGTAGGATTATCAGAAATATTTTCTGCAATTATATCTAATGCACCAGAAATTGCGTCATCAGTATTTGCAACAATTTTATCTTTTGGAATAGAGTTATCCACACTTTCCACATTTGTAACAAACTCTTTTGCAATTTCTTCAATAGGTCTTGTTTCTTTTTGCTCCCAAATAATATCGGCCAAAGGCTCTAGCCCCTTTGCTTTGGCAACGGTAGCTCTTGTTTTCTTTTTAGGCTTGTATGGTCTATATATATCTTCAACTTCTGCTAAAGTATGAGCATTTTCTAAACTTGTTTTAATTTCTTCTGTTAATTTTCCTTGCTCTTCAATAGACTTTGTAACCTCTTCTTTTCTTTTTTCTAAGTTACGTAGGTATGTAAGTCTTTCTCCTAAATCTCTTAAAACTTCATCAGAAAGCCCACCTGTCACCTCTTTTCTATAACGAGCAATAAAAGGAATTGTATTTCCTTCATCAATTAATTTAACAGCAGCTTCAACTTGGCTCTCTCTTATACTTAACTCTTGTGCAATTATATTTTTAATATTCATTTATTTTTCCTTTCTTATCTTAAATATCTTTTTCATCAGATTCTATTTTTAAATAATCCATATTAGGTAAAACATCATTATAAATACTTTTTATTATATTAGTCAATTCTAGATTAGTTAACTTTGTAATATAATAATATACTAAAATACTGTAATCTACATCTGTTAATATGTATTTAATACCCTTTTGTTCTTCAAAACCTGCATTCAGATAATATTTTTTTCTTTTTTTTATTATATCTAGTTCAGCTTCATTATTTGCCATTTTTTCTGATTCTGCTTCTACTATTAATAAATTCTTATTTTTATAAAAATTTATTATAGAATTTAATAATCTTTTTCCTATCCCTATTCCTCTATATTTTTTTATTACTGCCAAATGAGTAATTAAAATATTATTATCCTTCTCTATAGATATAAAATACGCTACTGTTTCTCCATTTTCTTGATATTTATATATATCATGTTTATTACTTATTGTCAGCTTTTTATATTCTTTGTATGATGGTCTCTCATCTTCTGGGAAATCAGTTTCCATATATTTTTTATATAATTCTAGCCCTTCTTTTTCTTCTATTTTAATAATCATATTTTTCCTTCCACAATCTAAATTGTCATGCATACTAGCCAATCTCTAAATACTCATCATATGTTACTTCTCTATCTACTACTCTATCTTGTTTTATATCTATTATTCTATTTGCAACGGTTTGTGTTAATTGGTGGTCATGTGATGTAAATAAAAGTATTCCTTTATATTTTTGTAACCCTTCATTTAATGCTGTTATACTTTCCATATCTAAATGATTTGTTGGTTCATCAAATATTAACAAATTTGCACCAGATAGCATCATTTTAGAAAGCACACATCTTACTTTTTCTCCTCCTGATAGTACATTTACTTTCTTTAAAGCTTCTTCTCCTGAAAATAGCATTCTTCCTAAAAAGCTTCTTACATAAGTTTCGTCTGGATCTTTTGAATACTGTCTTAGCCAATCTGTTATTGATAAATCTGATTCAAACAAATAATTATTATCTTTTGGAAAATAGTTTGTTGTTATTGTAGCTCCATATTTAATAGTTCCTGAGTCTGGTTCTAGTTCTCCTGCTAGTATTTGAAATAACACAGTTTTTGCATTTTCATTATCTGCTAAAAATGCTATTTTATCATTTGGTTTTACAACAAACGATACTTTATCTAGTATTTTTTCTCCATTTATTGTTTTAGAAATGTTTCTTACTTCTAATATATCTTTTCCTGGTTCTCTATCTGGTTTAAAGTCTATATATGGATATCTTCTATTTGATGGTTTTATTTCATCTAATTCTATTTTCTCTAATGATTTTTTTCTTGAAGTTGCTTGCTTTGATTTAGAAGCATTGGCACTAAATCTTGCAATAAATTCTTGAAGCTCTTTTATTTTTTCTTCTTTCTTTTTATTTGCTTCTTTCATTTGCTTTAATGCAAGCTGGCTTGATTCATACCAGAAATCGTAATTTCCTGGATAGACTTTTATTTTACCAAAATCCACATCTGCAATATGTGTACAAACTTTATTTAAGAAGTATCTATCGTGTGATACTACAATAACTGTATTTTCAAAATTAATTAAAAATTCTTCTAGCCAATTTATACTCTTTAAATCCAAGTCATTTGTAGGCTCATCTAAAAGTAAGATATCTGGATTTCCAAATAAAGCTTGTGCTAAAAGCACTTTTACCTTTTCTTTAGGTTCAATTTCACTCATCATTTTATAATGCTTTTCTGGATTTATTCCCAAATCGTTCAATAAAACTGCTGCATCTGATTCTGCATTCCAACCATCAAGTTCAGCAAATCTTTCTTCTAACTTTGCAGCCTTCATACCATCTTCTTCAGAAAAATCTGGTTTAGCATATATTGCTTCTTTTTCTTTCATAATGCTATATAGTTCTTGGTTTCCCATTATAACTGTATCCATAACAGTATATTCTTCAAAAGCAAAGTGATCTTGTTTTAAAACAGAAAGTCTTTCTGTTTTTTCCTTTGAAACTTCTCCTTTACTTGATTCTAATTCTCCTGATAAAACTTTTAAAAAAGTAGATTTACCAGCACCATTAGCACCAATAATTCCATAGCAACAACCTTTATTGAACTTAATATTTACATCCTCAAACAAAGTCCTTTTTCCAAATCTAATTGTAACACCACTTGCAGTTAACATATTTTACCTCCCTTTTGTCGCGTTAGGGACTGTCCCTTTCGCGACATTTTAATCTAACATTCCTTTTCTCTTAAGCCACAATGTAGCAATTATTCCTATTAATAGAGATACTACAACGATTATTATAAATCCAAAAGGATTGTGTTGCATTGGTACCGCAACATTCATTCCCCAATAGCTTGCTATCATGGTTGGAATTGCTAAAATAATTGTAATTGAAGTTAAGTATTTCATAACTCCATTTAAGTTATTTGATATAATTGAAGCATATGCATCCATTGTACCTGTTAAAATATCTCTATATATTTTTGCCATTTCTATTGCCTGTTTGTTCTCTATAATTGCATCTTCTAATATATCTTCATCCTCATCGTATAGCTTAATTAAGTTTCCTCTCATTGTTCTTTCCATTACAACCTCATTTGATTTTAAAGAAGTTGTAAAATATACAAGACCTTTTTCTAAACTTAGTAGTTTTAAAAGTTCTTTATTTTTCATAGAATTTTTTAAAACATTTTCAGCAATTTCTGTTTCTTTATTTAATTTTTTTAATAATGCTAAAAACATTTCTGCATTTGAGTAAAAAATTTGTAAAAGCATTCTACTTTTTTTATATGTAATAATATTTCTTGCTTTTTTCTTTTCTAAATCTTCCATAATTGAATTTTTATGTAATGACACTGTTATTATATAGTCATCTCTAACAAAAATCACTCCTATCGGCATTGTACTATATACTTTTGCTCCTGACTCAATCTCCATAATTGGTGTATCTATAATAAATAATATTGTATTATCATCTTCTTCAATATCAATTCTGGCTTTTTCTTCTGGGTCTAAAGCATATCTAATAAAATCTTCTTGTATATTAATATTTTCACAAACTAGCTTTATTTCTTCCTCACTCGGTGAAACCATGTTTATCCAATTTCCCCTCATAAATTCTTTTGTTTCTTCTGTAATATTTGTTTCGATATTTGTATTATACATTTTAAACATAGTTATCACCCCTTAAGTTAATATATTAACATAAATTTTCCATAATTACAACTTAAATTCATAAAAATCATTGACAAATGTTGTTTGAAGGTATTATAATATTATTTAGTTATGCGCCATTAGCTCAGTTGGTAGAGCAGTTGACTCTTAATCAAATGGTCGGAGGTTCGAATCCTCTATGGCGCACCAGAGTAAAAACATGGATTTTTATGCCATGCTTTTTATTTTTATAAAAAATAATACAATAGAATTTTAATTACTCAAATAATGTGTATATAGTGGAATGACTTTTATTTTTTAGATAATTCATATATTTTAATAAAACAAGCTATAAATAATAGTATATACCTAATTATCCTTCCAGTTTGCCTTATCATAATTATAAATATTTAATTTTCTATAGTATTCTTTTTAAATTTTAATAAATTATGATATAATTTTAACATCTAAATTATATTATAAGATTGGAGAGAATTACATTGAAAAATAATTTTAAAAAGTTTTTATTTTCTTTATATAAACCAGTAAAATTTTTAACATTTGTTATGATTACAAGCATGATTATATCTCAAATATTAGATCTAATAAAACAATATATTATAAAAGGCATAATCGACTTGCCAACTATTGAAAACTTTCAAATATCTGATTTATATAATGTAATATTTGTTTTATTAATAGTTATCATATTTGAATTAATATTTTTTTATATTTCAAATATAACAAGAACAATATCTATTCTAAAAAAACAAACTCCTTACATAGCTGAAAAATTATTTACTCATTTAAGTAAAAAGTCTTATTCTTTTTTTACTGATAATTATACAGGAAAGATATCTACTGCAATAAATCAGGTTACTGATGAAGTTACAGAATTAAATACACAGATAACCACTAAATTTATTTCATTGTTAACTTCAATGATAAGCAGTTTAGTAGTTTTATATACTATAGATTTAAATATTTTCCTTACTGCTTCAATATTATATACAGGAATAATAGTATCAAGGCTAATATACTTTTCAAAAAAATACCTACCATATATAGAAAAGTCTGAAAAATATAATAGAGAATATAATGGAATATTAAATGATGCAATTTTAAATTTTACTTCTTTAAGATTGTATAATGCTATAAAAAATTTCTCCAAAAATTTAAAATCTAAAAAAGAGGAAGCAAACTTTTACAGAAATAAAGCATCTAAAAAAGAATTTACCTTTGGAGCTATAGCTAATATATGTTATATAATAGTTTTTGCAATTTTAATTAACTATTCTATTAATTTGTATATAAACAATATGATGACTCTAGGTAGTTTTATATTCTTTCTAAATGCTATGATTTCTCTAAAAAGTCAAACTACAAATTTTACTTGGTCATATATTCATATAGGAGAAATTATAGTAAAAATGAAAAACAGTTATAAACTACTTTATGATGGAGATAACTTATATGACGAAAATAAACCTAATATTACCATTGATTCTGGAAATTTGGAATTTAAAAATATTTCATTTAAATATAATAAAAATTATGTTTTTGAAAATTTTAATTTATCAATTAAAAATAAACAAAAAATAGGTATTATTGGTGTAAGTGGAAGTGGAAAAACAACCCTAGTTAATTTGATTTTTAAATTTTATTCTCCTCAAAAAGGTTGTATTTTAATAGATAATAAAAATATAGAAGATTATAGTACAAGTTCATTATATAATAATCTAACTTACGTACCTCAAGAGACAATATTACTTCATTCAAGTATTTATGATAATATCAAAATTGCAAAACCTAATGCAACAGATGAAGAAATATATAATGCAGCAAAAAAAGCAGAATTACATAATTTTATTGAAAGTCTTGATGATAAATATAACACAATTGTTGGAGAAAGAGGTATAAAACTTTCTGGTGGACAAAGACAAAGAATTGCACTTGCTAGAATATTTTTAAGAGATTCAAAAATAGTTATATTTGACGAAGCTACAAGTAGCCTTGATAATAATACTGAATTTAAAATTCAAAAAAATATACATAAATACTTTAATAATCAAACCATAATATGTATAGCCCATAGATTATCTACATTAAAAGACATGGATAATATTTTAGTTATTGAAAAAGGCAAAATTGTAGATTTTGGAACTCCTGATTACATTATACCCAAATATGATAATAAAAAATTTATGGTAGAAGACACTTGTGAAGTATTTTAAAAAAGAAGCCTTTTGAAGTGAACCCAAATTGTTAGACAAAAAAGTTTAACAAGGAGGGTTCATTTTTTATGAGTAAATATTCAAGTGAAT
>CALXVN010000032.1 GCA_944392085.1 uncultured Clostridia bacterium
AGAAAAGTGGCTTCGCCACATGTGCATTTCGCTTCGCGAATATGCACAGCCCAAGGAAACTTAACCTTGTTGTATAGTCAAAATCTTCGATTTTTCCTATACAATAAAAAAGAGCAAGAGGCCTATCATTTCCGATAAACCTCTTGCTTTATAGAAATTCTTAAATTTTTTGAATTTCTTGGAGAAATGTTATCAAAGTCGATATGGATAAATCTTCTTGAATGCAAGAAATTCCAAAATTTAAAAGCCATACGATGATTAAAATAATTAGTACATGGTAAGAATTTAGATGAGTATAATATTAATAGAGTTTTGTCTGAATAGGAATTAATATGAAATTTTAGAAAAATTTGCCAAAGTAGTTGATATTTTTATAAAATTAATATAAAATCATTAAGTATTAAAACAAATTACGGAGGAAAAAAATGATAACTTATGAAGATGTAAAAAACAATATAGAGGTAAAAGCATTAGTTGAAGGTTCTCAAAAACAATTAAATGCCTTAGGATATACCGAACATTCTGTAAGGCACGTTACAATGGTAGCAAATCGTGCAGCAGAGGTATTAGAAGCTTTAGAATATCCAAAAGAAAGAATAGAACTTGCAAAAATTGCAGGATATATGCATGATATTGGAAATTGTGTAAATAGAGTAGATCATGCACATACAGGTGCAATACTTGCATATCAAATTTTAAAAGGTATGGGACTAGATCCTGAATTGCGAACAGAAATTATGATGGCAATAGGAAACCATGATGAACAGACAGGAACAGCTGTAAGTGATATTTCAGCTGCATTAATACTTGCGGATAAGTCTGATGTTCATAGATCAAGAGTAGTAAATAAAAATATATCTACATTTGATAAACACGATAAAGTAAATTATGCAGTTACAAATTCAGAATTTATTATAAATAAAAATGAAAGAAAAGTAACATTGAATTTAACAATAGATACTAAAATATCACCTGTTTTAGACTATTTTGAAATATTTATGGATAGGACAATGATGAGTAAACATGCTGCAAAATATTTAGGAATATGGTTTGAACTAATTATAAATGATACTAAATTATTATAAAAGAGAGGAATGAAATAAAAATGGATAGAAGATTGAAAATAATATTAACAATATTAGTAATTATATTAATATCAATAATTTCTTTTGTGGGTTTATTTATACAAGATACGAAATTTATGAAAAATATACTTCCAGAATATCAATTGGGAATGGACTTAAGAGGATGTAGAGCAGTAACTATTAAAGTAAGTGAAGAAACAGAGACTATCTACTATGATAAAGATGGAAATGAAGTAGATACAGAAACAGAAGATGGAACAAGTAAAGAAGTTTTAATAAATAGTGAAGAAATGTTAACTAAAGAAAATTTTGAAAATACAAAAAATTTAATTAAACAAAGATTAGAAGATTTAAACATTTCTGAATATTTAATTAGATTAAATGAAGAAGATGGAACTATAACTGTCCAAATACCAGAAGACGATATGACAGATTTAGCTGTACAATTTCTACAAAGTCAAGGTAAGTTTACTATAGAAAATGAAGATGGACAAGTTTTGTTAGATAATTCAAACTTAGAAAAAGTACAAGTAGGTTATTCAAATGGAACTACTGGAACAACAGTATATTTAAGTTTTAAATTCAATGAAAATTCTATAGAAAAGCTAAAAGAGATAACAAATACTTATGTAGAATCAAAAGATGAAGAAGGAAAAGATACTTCAAAAAAGGTATCGATTAATATAGATGGTTCACCACTACTAGAAACTAGTTTTTCTGAAGAAATTGCAAATGGGAATTTACAATTAACTTTAGGTACTAGCACAGATAGTAGTACAATAAATTCATATATTGAACAAGCATCAAATATAGCAATTTTAGTAAATAATGGACCAGTTCCAATTACATATACAATGGAACAAAATAGATTTATAAAATCTGACTTAAGTTTAGAAGATGCAATAATTCCTGCAATAGTTTTAGGAGCAATTTTAGTACTAGCATTTTTAGTATTATTAATTAAATACAAAAAGCTTGGTATTCTTTCAATATTTTCATATATAGGATATTTGGCTATATTACTTGTAGTAATAAGATATACTAATTTAGTTGTTACATTAGAAGGAATTTGTGGAATTATAATAATGGGAATAATAAACTATATTCTTTTAATATATATTTTGCAACAATTAAAGAAAACAGAAAAAACGAGGAATGAATATAAAATAGTGTATAATAAATCTATGTTATCTATGGTATTAGTTTTAATACCAACACTAATAATAGGAATAGCTCTATGCTTTGCTTTGTGGCTTCCTGCATATAGTTTTGGAACAATAATTTTCTGGGGAATACTAATTATGGCATTATATAATGCTTGGGTTACAAGATTATTATTTATAAATAGTGTAAAAGAATAAATAGTAACAAAACGAGAAAGGATTTGATAAAATGAAAAAAGTAATATATGCAATTTTAGTATGTATAATAATTGCTGGAATTGTAGTTATTGCTACAATGGGACTAAAAGCAGATTTAATATATAGCAAAAATGTTGAAATAGATATATACATAGGAAAAACTTTTGAAAAAAACGATATACAAAATATTGTATCAGAAGTGTTTCCAAATGAAAGAGTAATAATTCAAGAAATAGAATTATTTGAAGATATGGTTTCTATAAAATTACAAGATACTAGAACAGATGAAGAATTAAATGAAAAAGTAGAAGAGTTAAATAATAAAATTAATGAAAAATACGAAGTAGAAAATGAAATAGAAGATATAGAAATAATACATAATCCTAAAATTAAATTATCAAGTATAATTATGCCATATGCTGTAGCACTAGGAATAAGTATGTTAATAATTTTAGTTTATGTAGGAGTTAGATATAGAAAATTAGGAAGTTTAAAAATAATTGCCAAATACATATTAACAATTTTAGCAAGCGAAATGCTACTTTTAAGTATAATTGCAATAGCAAGGTATCCTGTAAACAGATTTGTTATTCCACTAGGGTTAGCTTTATTAGTAGTGGTAATTACAATTCTAGGATTTAAAAATGAAAAAGAACTTTCAAAATTAGTAGTAGAAGAAAATAAAAATAAGTAAATATCAAAAAAGGGACATTATTAATATTATATATTAATAGTGTCTTTTTTTATTGTATAGGAAAAATCAACTTTTTACTTAATATTTCAGCATTTCTTATATGAACAAACAGAAAGGATAGTGATAAATTTGATTAATACAATTAGAAAAATATTTTATAGATGTATAGAAAACAAAGAAATTTCATATAAAGAGCTAAATGAATTTATAAAAAATAAAGGGGCATTATTGATAGATGTAAGAAGTAGTCAAGAATATGACGAAGGCCATATAAATGGTGCTATAAACATTCCATCATACAATATAAAAAAAGAAATTGAAAAAATTATAAAGAATAAAAATCAACCAATAATTTTATATTGTGCAACAGGGGCAAGAAGTAAAACAGCAAAAACAGAATTAGAAAAATTGGGGTATGAAAATGTATACAATCTAAAGGGAGGAATGGATAGCATCTGGGTTAAATAGTAAAAAGCAATTATCACATTTATAAAAAAATAGAATAAAATATGTATATCTAATAACAATTTAGTAGATAATATTACAAATAAGAAAGGAGAAATTCCTAAATGAAATCATATTGTATAAAAGTACGGAAATCAAGAGATAATAACATATCTACTAAATAAAATTTCAAAATTTGACTTTTCTAATATATATTATTGTAATAAATCTTTTAAAATATACGAAAATATTATATTACATTATAAAGAAAACAACATAGAAAGCTTTGAAAATATAGTTTCTAATTTAATTATAGATGTGATAATCAAATTTTATCAAGAAAAAATAATAAGAAGAATAATTAATTCTAATTATTTTTATTTTGATGACTTTGAAAGAAATATAATATATGAAGATTGTAAGGAATTTTTTAATAGAGAAGAAGCAGAAGAAATATTATTTGAGCAAATAAAAAAATATTTGAAGGAAAAAAGAAATATTGTATTAGATGGAATAGTAAATTTTAGAATAGATGAGTATATAAAGTACTTAGATAATATTGTAGATATGGCTGTAAATAAATATATTATAGAAAAGGAATATAAAGAATTTATAAGTTTACTTAAATTATATGTAAATACTACAGAGTATAAAACAGATATAATACATTTAATTTATGTTCATGGAGAATCTATTTTATTAGATAAAGATAAAAAAATAGTACAAATTGATGGAAATTTAGCTAATACAAAATATTTATCAGATATTAGTTTTTCTTCAAATGATATTGCTTTAAATACTTTACTTAGTATGCTTCCCCAAAAAATAGAAATGCATATAATTGATTCAGAAGATGAATTTATAAGTACATTAAAATTAATTTTTGAAAATAGAGTTTCAATATGTCAGGATTGTAATATTTGTAGAACATATAAAATGCTTCAGACTACAGCATTTAACAAATAAAAAAATTATATATTTACTATTCTAATATTTTATGATAATATATACTAAAATTTGTACTATTGAAAGGAAGTAAAATTAATGGAAGAAAAAAAATTGGTAACGATATTAGTACCAGCATATAATGAGCAAGAAGTACTACACATGTTATATGACAGATTAAAAAAACTAATGGATGAGAATAGTAAATATGATTTTGAAATATTATTTGTAAATGATGGTAGCAAAGATAATAGTTTGCAAATAATGCAAGAGTTAAGAAAAAAAGATAAAAGAGTATGCTATTTAAACCTATCAAGAAATTTTGGAAAAGAAACTGGAATGATAGCAGGACTTGACTATAGCAAAGGAGATGCAGTTATTATAATAGATGCTGATCTTCAAGATCCTCCAGAATTAATATCAGAAATGTTAAAATACTGGGAAGAAGGCTATGATGATGTTTATGCCAAAAGACGTTCAAGAAAAGGTGAAACATGGCTTAAAAAGTTTACTTCAACTATGTACTACAAGGTATTACAAGCATTTACAAAAATTCAAATACAAAAAGATACAGGAGATTTTAGACTATTAGACAGAAGATGTGTTGAAGCTTTAAAATCTATGAGAGAATCACAAAGATATACAAAAGGATTATTTAGTTGGATTGGATATAATAAAAAAGAAATTTTATATGATAGAGATCCAAGGGCAGCAGGTACAACTAAATGGAATTATAAAAAATTAGTGGATTTATCAATAGATGGTATTACTTCTTTTACAACTTCCCCACTTAGATGGTCAGCAATAATAGGAATAATTGTTTCAATTATTGGATTTATATATATGTTATATATTATTATAAAAACAATAGTATCTGGTGTGGATGTACCAGGATATGCTTCAACAATGGTTGTTATTTTATTCCTAGGAGGAATACAACTAATATTCTTAGGAGTAATTGGAGAATATTTAGGACGAGCATTTTATGAAACAAAAGGAAGACCATTATATTTTATTGAAAGATATAATGAAGAAAAGGAAACTAATAAAGAATTAAATAAACCTAGAAATTTACTTTAAAGGTTACAAAACCATTAAATAGTAGTTACTGTTCAGCGTAAAAATAAATATATACAAATACATCCGTCGCATCTTAGGCGGTAATGTACATTTTCTTTCTCCAAGTATTCGAAAGAAAAGTACAATGCCTGCGTGCGACTAGTCAGAAATATTAATAAGTATGGAATTATTACTATAACTGAACAGTAACAAATAGTAACTACAAAAATTAAAAATATCTAGATACATGTAGCAATTTTTAATATTTTATGATATAATAAAAAAGTACGCTAAAAAAAGAAAGGATTTGATTTAATATGCCAAGAAAAACAAAAATTATTTGTACTTTAGGACCAGCAGTTGATGAACAAGAAATGATGGAAAAATTAATAAAAGCAGGAATGAATGTTGCTAGATTTAATTTCTCTCATGGAGATTATGAAGAACAAGGTTCAAGAATAGAAACATTTAAAAAAGCTAGAAAAGCAGTAGGTTTGCCAGTAGCAATGCTATTAGATACAAAAGGACCTGAAATTAGAATTGGAAAGTTTGCAACAGGAGAAGCTCATCTTAAAGAAGGAGCTACTTTTACATTATTAAACGAAGATATTGATGGAGATGATACAAAAGTATCTGTTACATATAAAAATTTATATAATGAAGTACAAGTTGGTACAAGAATTCTTATTAATGATGGATTAATAGAAGTTATAGTTGAAAAAATAGATGGAAAAGATGTTGTATGTAAAGTACAAAATGGAGGAAGATTAACAAATAAAAAAAGTATAAATATTCCTAACTCAAAAATTCAATTACCAAGTATGACAGAAAAAGACAAAGAAGATATTTTATTTGGTATAAAAAACGGATTTGACTATATTGCTGCATCATTTATAAGGAAAGCAGAAGATGTAATAAATATAAAGAAAGTTTTAAAAGAAAATGGTGGAGAATATATAAAAGTTATTTCTAAAATAGAAAATAGAGAAGGTATAGACAATTTTGATAAAATATTAGAAGTATCTGATGGAATAATGGTAGCAAGAGGAGATTTAGGTGTTGAAATACCTATGGAAGAAGTCCCAATTAGGCAGAAAGAGTTTATACACAAATGCGGCGAAGCAGGAAAGATAGTTGTAACAGCAACACAAATGTTAGAGTCTATGATAAATAATCCAAGACCAACAAGAGCAGAAGTAAGCGATGTTGCAAATGCTGTTTATGATCAAACTAGTGCTATAATGCTTTCAGCAGAGTCAGCAGCAGGAAAATATCCAATAGAAGCAGTTACAACTATGGATAAAATAGCAAGATCTATCGAAAATTCTATTAAATATTGGAAAAGATTTAAAAATAAAGAATTTCCAATATTAGAAGAAGATTATGAATTTAATTTAAACTATTCTACTTGCATGACAGCAATGAATTTAGATGCAAAAGCAATTTTTGCATATACAGATACGGGAAGAACAGCAATGAATTTAGCAGGATTTATGCCAAAATGTCCAATTTATGCAATAACAGCAAATGAAGAAGTTAGCAAACAATTAGCATTAGTATGTAATGTTAATCCAATTTTAGTAGATAGAAAAGAAAGCATAGATGATATGATAGATGATGGAGTAAAAAAAGCAAAAGAAGTAGGAATTATAGAAGAAGGAGATTTAATTGCTATAGCAGGTGGAGCTTCTATATTAAATGGTCAACATTCAGATATGAATAAAACAATAGGTGGAATATTGAGAGTTGAATAATAAAATTTAAGCAATAGAAAAATTCTAATTTCTAATTAAATAAGAAATTAGAATTTTTTTTGCACTGAAACATTTACATAAAAAGTACATATAATATAGTATAACTTATGAATAGGAGGAAACAATATGTATAACAGGTTTAGAAGATGTTGTTGCATGTCTTGTAATAATAATCAAGTATTAGAAGATATATGTGATGATGTTACAAACATGCAAAACACAAACTGCTGTATGAATAGCTGTGATATGAATAACTATGAATGTGACTGCGGTTTTGATGAAGAAGAAAATGTATTTCCATTAAATCCAATGCTTGCACAAAGTTATGTACCAATTCAAACTTTAGATAAAACATTTACTCCATGTTGTGGCTTAAAAAATGGAACAATTTTTCCAGAACTAGTTAATCCATATGAACCATGTCAAAATATGAGGTTTAATGAATATTTAATTAGAAGAAATAAAATAGGAGAGGGGTGCAATGGATAATGGAAACTAATTATGAAAATAGAAATTGTATGTGCAATACGGAAAATAATTGCCAGTATACTCCTCAAGGAATTAATGCTGCATTTGGATTTAATACTGCACAAATATTAAGTAATGATATGAATTGTTGTAATAGTTGTAATGAGGAAGAATGCATGCAAGACAGAAACAGAGTAAGAGCTGAAATGATGAAACAAATAAAATGTTTAAATTTTGCAGTTGTTGATATTGCACAGTATCTTGATACACATCCAGATGATAAAAAAGCTTTATGCTTACACAGAGAATATTGCAACCAATTAGAAGAAATAAAAAATAAATATCAAAAAGTATTTGGACCACTTAGTATATATTATCCATGTAACAAATGGAGATGGTTAGAAGAACCATGGCCTTGGGAAAGGAGTGATTTTAATGTGGACTTATAACAAAGTATTACAATATCCAATTAATATAAAGTGTCCTAATCCAAAACTTGCAAAATTCATCATATCCCAATACGGTGGCCCAGATGGAGAACTTGCGGCATCTCTTCGTTATTTATCACAAAGATTTGGAATGCCAGATCAAAAATCTAAGGCCATTTTGAATGATATTGGTACAGAAGAATAGGCTCCAAAATGTTATCAATTAAACCGTTTATTGTTATCAAATATCAACTATTGATAACAAAATGGAGCATATTCGACTGTACCATTTTGTTATCAAACCTTTAAAAGCCTATTCTAAGTTATTCAAAAAAATTAAACGATAAATAATTTACCAATAAAATAAAAAAAGCCTTAAAATCGATTTTAAGAATTAGTAAGAGATTATATTTTTTAGGTATAATCTCTATTAATAAGGAAAATATATTTAGCATTTTCAATGGAGTATGAAAAAAATTTCATAGGGGGTATGAAAAAATTTTCACCAATAATATTATAAATAATAATATGTTAGATAGTTTTTTAATTATATAATAAATAAAGAAAAAAATTTCAAAAGAATTTGAAAATTTAGAATCACAAATATTGGAGGTGTTAGAAAAATATGAAATGATTTTTACAGAAGAAATACTAAAATATATGAAACCAGAAAATATTGAGGAAGTAAAAGTAATAAGTTATTCATTAGCATTAACAGTAAAAGAAAATGTGAGCCATTTGCTATATAAAATGAATAGAGAACAGATAATTAGTCTTTATGATGAATGTAAATTACGAGAATCACAAAACAAAGATACTGATAATGAAATTATTAATTTTACAAATTATTTTTATAAAAGTTTGAAAGGTCAGTTATTAAAGGGGAAAAGCCCCCCTTTTTTTATGCCTAGAAATAAGTAAGTATACTCCGAATAATGTAAAAGTCTAGAAGTAGAAGAAGTACAGAAATATCCTAAGGTTAGGATATTTCTGCATTTCCTCTGCATTTTTCTTTAATTTGCAGAGAACTAGAAAACTTGTTTTTCTATGTGTTTACGAGATACACTCTGTATCTCTTTCCTGCCTTTAGAAAAATTTATTCAAGATGGAAAATAATTGTTTGAGAGAAAGAAATATTTTATAAAAATTATGAAAGTTAAGATAACAATATATTGAATAATTAAAAGAAAAGTGCTAAAATGTTAAAAAAACGGAGGAAATTATTATGTATTTTGTAAAAAAAAGAATTGAAATAAGTGCTAGCCACAAGCTATCTTTAAATTATAAAAGCAAATGTGAAAATCTACATGGACATAATTGGATTGTTGAAATTTATATGAGAAGTGAAGAATTAGATGAAAATGGTATGGTATATGATTTTACAAATATTAAAGAGAAAGTTAAATCAAAATTAGATCATCAAAACTTAAATGATGTTTTAAATGGTATAAATCCAACAGCAGAAAATATTGCTAAATGGATTCAAGAACAATTAGGAAAAAAATGTTATAAAGTTACAGTGCAAGAAAGTGAAGGAAATATTGCTGGATATGAGGTGGATTAAATGATTGTAAATGAAATTTTTAGTAGCATTGATGGAGAAGGTTTAAGAACAGGAGAATTGGCAACTTTTATTCGATTAGCAGGATGTAATATGAGGTGTTCATATTGTGATACTTTATATGCGTTAAATGGCAATGATGGACGAGAACTAAAGATAAGTGAAATAATAAAAAAAGTAGAAAAATATAAAACAAAAAATATTACTTTAACTGGAGGAGAACCACTTATACATAAAGATGTAGATTTATTAATAGATGAACTAATAAACAAAGGGTATAAAGTTAATATAGAAACAAACGGTTCTATTCTAATAGATAAATATTTGAATAGGTGTTTAATTACAATGGATTATAAAGCTCCATCAAGTTTAATGGAGAAAAAGATGTTACTTTCTAATATAGAAAAATTGACAGATAGTGATGTTTTAAAATTTGTAGTAAAAGAAAGTGATTTTAATACAGTAGAAAAAATCATAAAATCTTATAACATAAAGAGTTATATTTATATAAGCCCAATATTTGGAAAAGTAGAACCAGCTAAAATAGTGGAATTTATGAAAGTAATGAGCGAAAGAGGAGTAAATATGGAAAAGGTTAGAGTACAGGTTCAACTACATAAAATAATATGGAATCCAGATATGAAAGGAGTATAAGAATGAGTAATAAATTTAATAAAGAAATGATTGAACATGCAATTAGAGAAATATTAATAGGTATTGGAGAAAACCCTGATAGAGAAGGGCTTAAAGAAACGCCTCAAAGAGTAGCAAAAATGTATGAAGAGATATTTGAAGGAATACAATACACAAATGAAGAAATTGCGAATATGTTTAAGAAAACATTTACTCATAAAGAAAAAGATATAGTTATAGAGAAAGATATTCCAGCTTTTAGTTATTGTGAACACCATATTGCATTGATGTATAATATGAATATTACAGTAGCATATATTCCAGATGGAAAAGTAATTGGATTATCTAAAATATCAAGGATTGTGGATATGGTAACTAAAAGATTGCAATTACAAGAAAGAATAGGAACAGATATTGCTGAAGTAATGAAAATGGCTTGTGATACAAAGGATGTTGCAGTAATAATTGAAGGCGAACATGCCTGTATGACTACAAGAGGAATAAAAAAGCCAAATGTAAAAACTAGAACATTGACTTTAAGGGGAAAATTTAAAGATGATGAGAATATCAAAAATGAATTATTTAATATGTTAAAATAGAAAGGGTTCAATTTGAACTCTTTTTATGTTACTATTCACAGCCGATTTCAAATGAAAAATCCAATAATAACAGTAGTTTGGAGAATTGATAAAATTAAATATAAATAAAAAAGCTCGCAAACGTGCTATTTTTCGTTTGGTTAAAATTTATTCAAAATCCATGTAATGCTTATTGATACAAGAAATTTATAAGCTGTGAATAGTAACCTTTTTATTTCTAAAATTTTAGAAAATTTTAGAAAACACTTTAAAAATAAGCAAATGTGTGATATTATATATGCGTAATTTGTTTTATATTCATAAAAATTATTATTTTGTGAAAGTAACCACTAATTTGTTTAAAAATTAGTTATATCATTCAATATGATGAAAGATAAAAAATATATAAGTAACTAAAGAATATAATTCAAATTACTAAAAAACAGAAGAAATGGTAATTTAGCTAAGGAGGGATAACAACCAAAGTAATGAATTAAGTGTAAGAGTAGTTAATAGGCAATCATAGAAAGGAGAAAACATTATGAAAAAAGCTATTATTACAATTAGTGGAGGAATTGACAGTACAACAACAGCTGCAATTGCTAAGTCCAAAGGCTATGGATTGTATTTTCTAACTGTTAATTATGGGCAAAAAAACATTGAGCGGGAAATAGAAAATACAAAGTATTTTGCAGAATACTTTAATGCAGAAAAGCATAAAATTATTGATATGACATGGCTGGGAGAACTTGGAAAGTCAGGAATGACGGATGAAAACATCAAATTTGACACAATACATGATGACTTGATTTACGTACCTTTTAGAAATGCTTGTATTTTGTCAGCAGCTATTGCTTGGGCAGAAACCGACTCTGATGTGGAAAAAATTTTCATTGGAAGCGAAGCTGGTCCGTGGATTTGCCCTGATAATTCACCAGAATTCATTAAGGCAATGAATCAATTAGCGAGAGTTGCAATGAAAACAAATTCAAATGTTACCATCGAAGCACCATTAAATGATTTAGACAAACCTAGAATCCTGAAAACAGCAATAAAATATAAAGTGCCTTTTGAACATACATGGACATGCGTTTCAAATAGTAAGAAACCATGTGGAATTTGTCAACCATGTAGAAACAGAAGGGAATCTTTTGAAAAAATAGGTTTAAAAGATCCAGCAGATTACGAAAGTTAGTAAAAAATACACAAATGAAGGGAGGAGTTTTTTCCTCCCGTCATTTCATTAATTAATCCAATGGAGGGAGATAATATTAAAATGAAAAAATTGCCAATATCTCTTATTATCTGTGTCGCTGATGACATTCGGATAAAAAATACTTTAGAAAGTATTGACATCTTCTGCGAAGTAATAGTTGTATTAAACGGTGCAACTGCACAGGTAAGAAAAATCATTCAAGAATATAAGCAAACTGACAAGTATAAATTAGTTGTTGTGGAAATTCCAGAAAGAAATTTGAGCAAATCAAGAAATATTGGAATGAAAACGGCAACTTATGATAAGGTTGTCTTATATGATAGTGATTGCATAGTAGTTAAAGGAGCAATAGAAAAGTTTTATAAATTACTTGATCAATATCTGTTAGTTGATGGGAAAGTTAAATTTAAAGCTGATACATTTCAGAGCAAAGTAATAAGTCCAACACGAGAGCTTGGAATACCTGGATATGCACTATGTCCAGCGATAGGTATCCATAAAAATATTAAAGAGAAAGTTGGAAATTATTTCTTCGATGATGACATTCAATGGATTGAAGATTCTGAATTGAATATCAGAGCAAGTAAAGCTAAAATAAAAGTTGGTATTATTAGTGAAATTACATGTATTCACGATAATTTAACATTTAAGCAAGACCTAAAATCAGCATATAGATATGGGTATGGAGTAAAGAATGCAGCAAATAAAAATTTGCACAAGCATAGACCAACAGCTAATTGGAATTTACTTTATCCAATTAGTAAGAAAAGCATAATTTCAGCAATATATTATTTTTGTTGGAATATAGTTTACTGTATTGGCTATTATTTACACATTAAACTTTAGGAGGTAATTACTATGATTATTTTAGGATTAAATGGATGGAAAGAAAGAGGACACGATGGAGGAGCTAGCATTTTAGAAAATGGTCGGCTTACTTATGCTGTCGAAGAAGAAAAACTTATTGGTTTAAGGCATGCTTATGATAGAACACCAAACGAATCTATAAGTTTAATTCTGAAAGAAAGAAATTTAAAACTTGACGACATAGATGTATTTAGCATAGGATGGGATTATCCAATGTTATATGATATGCTATCAAAAGATTTTGTGAGTAAACAAGAAATGTCTAATGTCTTGTTTGGAACAGAGAAGTATGCCAATAGGATTACCTATACAAATCATCATTTGGCACATGCTTTTAGTACATTTTATCCTTCAAACTTTAAGGATGCCCTCGTTTTAGTAATTGATGGGCAAGGGGAATATATGGCAACTTCTGTTTTTGAAGCACACAGAGAAACTGGTGAGATGAAGTTACTTTATGAAACTAATATTTCATTAGGGTACTTCTATGCAGGTATTACAAAGCATATTGGATTCCACAGTGGACAAGAAGGTAAAACTATGGGGTTAGCTTCTTATGGGAAACCATTATTTTTGGATGAATTAAGAAAATATATTAATGTAAATAAAGAAGGAGATTTACAATGTGTATTTTCAGTAAAAAAGAAGAGCAAAGATGAGGAGGATGAAACTCTTGCAATTTGGTTAGAAATTTTGAAAAAAATAATTCCAGAAAGAAATGGAAGAATCATCAAAATAGATGAAGAAATTAGACCATATGCTAATCTTGCAACTTCTGCTCAGGTTTTGCTAGAAGAAATTTTAAAGACACTTGTAACTAAATATTACAAAAAAACAGGAATTACTAATGTAGCTATTGCTGGAGGAGTCGGACTCAACTGTACATCTTCTTCGGCTATTGAGGCATTACCTTTCATTACAGGAGTATTTATTCAGCCAGCTGCAAATGATGGTGGTATTTCTTTAGGAACTGCAATAAAAACTGCAATAGACAATGGAGAAAATGTAGATATAGAGATGATACCTTATCTTGGACCAGAGTATAGTAATGACGAAATAGAGAAAGAACTAAAAAAATCAAATCAGCCTTATAAGCAAGTAGAAAATATTGAAGAAGTAATAGCGAAATTATTAGCTGAACAAAATATTGTAGCTAATTTCCAAGGAAGATTAGAATTTGGTCCAAGAGCATTAGGAAATAGAAGTCTTTTAGCAGATCCAAGAGAGGAAAAGATGTTAATAAGATTGAATACTTTAAAAGGTAGAGAAGTATGGAGACCACTAGCACCAGCAGTTTTGTTTGAACACCAAGGAGAGTATTTTGATTATAAAAAATTTACTCCTCACATGACAAAAACTTGTAATGTTTTAAAAGCGGAACAAGACAATTTGCAAGCAATTACTCATGTAGATGGAACAGCACGAGTGCAATCGGTAACAAAGAAGTATAATGAAAGATTTTATAATATCATTAAAGAATTTTATAATATTACTGGAATACCAGTAGTCATTAATACATCTTTCAATGTAAAAGGTGAACCGATTGTGTGTACGCCAAAAGATGCTATAAGAAGTTCAAAAGAAATGAATTTAGATTATTTAGCAATTGGAGATTTCATTGTTAAATTGTAAGTTAAAATCTTCTTATGTTTGATTAAATTCAGGCATAAGAAGATTTTTTATTTATAATAAATATATTGATAAAAAGGAGAGATTAGTATATAATTTGAAAAAAAGGAGGAAAAAATATGGATAAGAATGAAGAAAAAAATTTTTATGACAAAATAGGAAAAACAATAGGATGGGATTTTTCTAGTATAAAATGCAAAATGATTGATAATAGTCCTTTTCAATATTTTAATGAAATAAATAAAGTAAGCAAAGAAAAAATTATATTAGACATAGGTACAGGAGGTGGAGAAAAAATCTTAAATAATATAAAAGATGCTAAATTAATTATAGGAACTGATTTTTCAAAGGAAATGATTAAAAGAGCAAAAGAAAATTCAAAGGCAAGAAATGATGTTATGTTTTTTGAAATGGATTCAAATGAAATAAAATTTCCAACAGGTTTTTTTGATATTGTATCTGCTAGGCATACACCATTTAATACAAATGAAGTTTTTAGAGTATTAAAAAATGGTGGAATACTTATTTCAGAGCAAGTAGATGAAGATGATTGTATTGATTTAAAGAAAATATTTGGTAGAGGGCAAGGTTTTGAAAAAAAGGTAAAACAAAGAGAACAAGATAGAATGAATTTAATTAATAGTGGTATTAATGATTTTGAATTTTATAACATAGTACAAGATGAATATTACGAAAGAGAAGAAGACTTATTATTTTTATTAAATAACACGCCAATTATTCCCGAGTTTGGAAAAAAAGAAAAAGACTATGAAAAATTTAATTACTATGTAGAGAAAAATAAAACTAGCAATGGAATTTATTTAAGAAGAATTTTATATGGACTAAAAGCAAAGAAAGGTGAAATTTAGAATTGGAATATACAATAGAAAATGCAAAAATAATTGATAAAGAAGAGATACAAAATTTATATAAATCTTTGATAGGTCAAAAAGGTTGTACTTGGAATGAAGAATATCCAACTAAAAAAGATATTGAAAGAGATATTTTAAATAAAGAACTAATTTGTTTGAAAAATAATAATGAAATAATAGCTGTTGCTACATTAACAAAAGAAGTTGATATTGAGAAAGAGATAAATAGAAATGATGATCTATGTTTATTAACAAGAGTTGGAGTGAAGAAAAAGTATCAAGGAAAGGGATGCTCCAAAATTTTATTACAATATATAGTTAAAATTGCTAAAAATAAAGGGTTTAATTATATATATTTATTGGTTAACAAAGAAAATATAATCGCAAAAAAATTGTATGAAAAATTTAATTTTAAATTTAATAAAAATATTAAACTTTACGAAATTGAATGGGAGTTATTGGTTAAAAAATTGTAAATAAAAGCATCCTGTAATAAATGAGAAATGAACTTTGACAACAAAATACCCCCTAATATATAATTTCAATGTAG
>CALXVN010000033.1 GCA_944392085.1 uncultured Clostridia bacterium
GAACACAGAAGTCAAGCTCCAATGTGCCGAAGATATTTGTGGGTTACCCTGCTGAGAAAATAGGTTGTCGCCAGTATTAAATATTCCTCATTAGCTCAGTTGGTAGAGCGCTCGGCTGTTAACCGATAGGTCGTTGGTTCGAGTCCAACATGAGGAGCCATAAAGAGTAACAGATAAGTAATTATCTGTTATTTTTTTCATATATACTAGTAAAATTAAATAATGTATTGTATAATCATTTATATAGGATGGTAAACGAATGATAAAAATATGTGAAATATGTTCTGGAAAGAATATAAATATGAAGATTTAAAATGTATTTATGTGGAAAAATAAGTATGAGTAGAAGTAAAATATGAGTAGTATATTTATTTTACTATTAATTAATTCATATAATTTACATAAGCCACATAAAATTTAGTTAGGAGGAAAAAATATATGAAAGTGATATTAGTTAATGGTGGACCACATGAAAAAGGTTGTATAAATGAAGCTTTAGAAGAAGTTTCTAAAACGTTAAATGATGAAGGAATTAATACAGAGATATTTTGGATAGGAACAAAGCCAATAGCAGGATGCATTGCATGTAGAACTTGTTCTAAAACAGGAAAATGTATATTTGATGATGTAGTAAATGAATTTGTAGAAAAAGCAAAAGAAGCAGATGGATTTATATTTGGAAGTCCAGTACATTATGCAGGAGCGACAGGAGCTATAACTTCTTTTATGGATAGAGTATTTTACTTAGCTTCAAATAGTGGTAAATCAGATATATTTTTATTTAAACCAGCTGCAACAGTTATTTCAGCAAGAAGAGCAGGAACAACAGCTACATATGATCAACTAAATAAATATTTTGGAATTACACAAATGCCAATTATTTCATCAAGGTATTGGAACATGGTACATGGAGGAACACCAGAAGAAGTAAAGCAAGATTTAGAAGGAATGCAAATAATGAGAATACTAGGAAGAAATATGGCATATTACTTAAAATGTATTGAAGCTGGAAAGGAGAAAGGAATAAAACAGCCTAAACAAGAAAAAATTAATTTTACAAGTTTTATTAGATAGAAATAACATCTATATTTTGAAGAAAAATATAGATGTAATTTTATTTTTAGAATAAAGTAAGTTGTTATATGGAACTTTGTAGCAAATTTATAAAAATATAGTAGTAAAATTATTTGAAAAAAAATATTTTTATGATAAAATAATAGTAAATTAGAGTAGAAAATAAATAGTTAAGACTTAGTAGACGGGAAGTTGCTACTAAGGCAAGAGAAAATCGCTTATTTATTTTCGCATTCCGCTAATAAAGATTATTGGAAGTTTTATGCCTCCTTTTCTTTTAGTGCGGAAAAAGAAAGGGAGGATTTTTATGACTAGAAATAAAAAAATTATATTAGTAGCTATACTTTTGTCAATGCTTGTAATATTGTCACGTTTTTTATCAATAAAAACACCTATAGTAAAAATTAGTTTTGCATTTGTTCCAACAATGCTATGTGCTATATGGCTAGGACCTAAATGGACAGTACTTTTAAATGTATTAGGAGATATTATAGGTGCTACATTATTTCCAACAGGTCCATATTTTATAGGATATACAATAAGTACTGCTATTGCAGGATTAATTTATGGTTTATTATTATACAAAAGAGAAGCTAATACATTTAACGATAAGCAATTTGTTATAAGATTAATTATTGCAGCTGTTTTAGTTACTTGTATATCAAATATAGGATTAAATACATTGTGGATAAGTATTACAGCAGGGAAATCATATATTGTTTTACTAGGAACAAGAATTGTAAAAGAAGTTGTAATGATTCCAATAAAGGTGTTAGTAATTTTATTTATAGAAAAAATAATAAGAAAGCCATTTGACAAGTATATAAGGAGTAATAATGATTAGAGTAGAAAATGTTTCATTCAAATATAAAAATAGTGAAAATAAAATATTAGATAATTTAAATTTTTCAGTTATGGATGGTGAGATAATTGCTATTGTAGGACAAAATGGCTCAGGCAAATCAACAATAGGAAAACTGATTGCAGGAATTATTAAATTAAAAGAAGGTAATATTGTTATTGATGATTTAAATATTAGAAAAAATAAAAAACAAAAGATAATTCAAGATAAGGTAGGAATTGTATTTCAAAATCCAGAAAACCAAATAATATTTAATAATATTTATGATGAAATTTCATTCTCACTAAAGGGACTTGAAAAAACTGAATTGGAGGATAGAATACAAGAAAGTTTAGAACAAGTTGGAATGCTTAAATACAAAAATGAAGATTTGTATTCACTATCATTAGGACAAAAGCAACGAATAATGATAGCAGAAGTATTGGCAAAAAGACCTAAATATATTATTTTTGATGAGCCAACTACAATGATTGACAGTAAAGGAAAAGAAAAAATTTATAAAATAATAGAAAAATTAAAAAAAGAAGGTTATACAATAATATGTATAACTAATTTGGCTGATGAAATCCTAATTGCTGATAGAATTTTAATACTAAAAAACGGAAAAATAGTCGAAGAAATAAAAAAAGAAGATTTAATAGAAAAGGCTTATGTATTTAGAAAATTTGATATAAAAGAGCCAACTTTACTTGAAATTTTAAATAGCTTAAAAGAAAAAGGAATAATTTTAGATATGAAAAAATTTACTATTAACGAGTTGGTATCAAAGTTGAAAGGAAAATTAAAAAATGAAGAATGTAATTAGGTTTTTATTATTTATTATATATAGTACAAGTATCTTTTTTATACCTAACAATAATTTTATTATATTGTTTATTATTTTAAATTTATTTATAATTATTGTTAGTAAAATAAACATTAAAAGAGTTTTAAAAAAAGTTTGCAGATAATACCATTTATTATTTTTACTTTTATAATTAATTGTTTATTAGATAATCTTTATAATGCAATATGGATAAGTATAAAGTTATTTATAGTATGTAATATAACAATCATATATTCTGAAACTACAAGTATTTCAGGGATAGCAGAAACAATAAAAATACTATGTACACCACTTAAAATATTTAAAGTAAGCCCAGATGAAATTAAAATAATGATTTGTATTTCTTTATCTATGATATCTATCCTAAAAAGAGAATTATATGAAGTTAAAGAAGCTTGTATAGCTAAAAACATTAATTTTAATGTAAAAAATATGAAAATAATTTTAGCTAAATTCTTTTTATCACTTATAACAAGAATTAATCAATTAGAGGATTCATTAATAGCTAAAGGATATAGTAATGAATGAAAATGTCAGAAAAGGGACAGGCCTTTTGTTGTAAATGAATAAAAATTATGATAAAATTTGTATGAAAATAGGAGAAGGAGGTAAACAAAAGAAATGGCAGATAATAATATAGATAAATTATATCAAGTATTAGACGCATTTGAAAAAGCAGGAAAAGATAAAAAAGAAATTAAAAAGATAAGAACAATGATAGAAAAAGGAAGAATTTCAGAAGCATTAGAAAAAATAAGAGAGTTAAATAATGTTAAAGAAGAAAAAGTAAAAACTACTCCTAAAAAAAGAAAAAAGGTAATAGTTGAAGAAGAAAAAGAGGAAGAACCAGAACAAGAAGTGTTAGAAGATGATGAAAATGAAGACTTGCCAAATTATTATGATGAAGAAGATGACGAAAATTATTATGGTGAAAACGAAACAGAAGAAGAGCAAGAAAATGTAGACATTGATGAAATAGAAGAATATGAGGAACAAGATAATAGTGAATCTTTTAATGAAAATAATGATGAAGATAATTTTGATGAAGATGATGAAGAGTACGAATGGAATAATAATGAAGAAAAGGTAGTATATAAAGAAGAAGCAAAAAAGCAAGAATCAATTTATCCAGAAAAGCTAAGAGATGAAGAACTAGAAAAAACATATATTGGTATGCTTTTAAACAATCCAAAATTAATTACAAAATATTATATCTTGTTTGAAGAATGTTATTTTGATGACCAAAGTCTTCTTAATATATATAAAAGTATTTTGTTTACAGAAGGTGGAAAGTTCACACCAGAGATAGCTAAAAAAGGATTTAACTTTTCAATTGATAATAACGAAACATATAAACAAAAATGTAATTTAAAATTAGAAGTTGAACAAAAAAGTTACAAACCAGAAAAAATATATTTAGAACTTAGCAAATTATGTGTGTTAAGAAAAAATTATATAGAAGAACCACGTGAAGAAATACAAAATCAAATTGTAGATATACGCGACTATGAACTATATGACCAGATGACTACTGATGAAGTAAAAGCAGCAATAGTACAAGTTAGTGTAACACAAAAATTTAAGCAATCGGTATTAAGTGAGGATTTAACCAGCTTTTTAGAAAAAGGTGAAAACAATTTAACAGACGGTTTAGGACTTCCATTTCCAATATTATCTAGTGTATTTAAAGGAATAAGAAAAGGAGAAACAATGGCATTTGCAATGCCATCAAACTCAGGTAAAAGTAGGTTTACTATTAATCTTTCTGCATATACGGCATTTATTCATAAGAAGAAAGTGCTTGTAATTTCAAATGAGATGTCTGAAGAAAAAATGAAACTTTGCCTAATAACAACAGTTTTGAATAATCCAGAAATGCAAAAATTACATGGACAAAAAATTTCAAAAACTGAAGGAGAACTATTAGAATTTAAATTTAGGCCAGACAAAGATGCAAAAGTAGAAGTAGACGAAAATGGATTTGTATTGAAAAAAGAGAAAGAAACAAGACAAGAATTTGTAAAAAGATTGCAAAAAGTATCAACTGAATTTAATCAAACCATTGCAGTAACAGATTGGATAAATAATCAGATAAACAATTCCATTTACTTTATAAATATAACAGACCATACAAATGATGAATTAAAAAAGGTAATAATGAACTATTATTATAAAGAAAAAATAGAATATGTATTTTACGATACATTAAAAACAGATACAGCAAACATTGGAAATGGGGAAGAAATAAAAAGAACAGCAACAATACTCTCAAATTTAGCACAAAACTTTAATATGTTTATTTGTTCAACACTGCAACTAATGGAAAGCCAAACACTTCCAATAAATTTAGACGTAAATGATTTAGCAGTAAGTAGAACTGTAAAAGAAGTACTAGATACATTATGTTTAATTAAACAAATACCAAGAGATGAATTAGACAAATACCAATATTCATTAAAAGAAGTAGACACAAAATTCTTAAAATTAAAAAAATATGATGATCCAGACGAAAGATATTATGCGTGTGTAGTTGACAAGAACAGAGCAGGAGCAAAACCAAAGCTAGTATTTAACTTAAATCTAGCATACAATAGATGGAATGAATTAGGATATTTGAGTTTGTCGCGATAGGGACAGGCCTTTTTGCGACAAAATATGAAAAATAAATAATAAAATAAAAAAGTGTCGCGAAAAGACCTGTCCCTATCGCGACAAAAGGAGATATGTTAAGGTAATGCAAGAATTAGAAAGTTGTGAAATTTGCCCGCATAGGTGTAAAGTAAATAGAGAAAATGGACAAATTGGCAGATGTAGGTGTAATGATAAGATAAAAATTGCACTTGTGTCAGTTCATCAATATGAGGAGCCATGTATAAGCAGAATAAATGGTTCAGGAACAATATTTTTTTCTAACTGCAATTTAAATTGTATGTACTGTCAGAA
The DNA here is from genome assembly GCA_944392085.1 of uncultured Clostridia bacterium. Taxonomy (GTDB): domain Bacteria; phylum Bacillota; class Clostridia; order TANB77; family CAG-508; genus CALXVA01. Next base: position 5,706 of record CALXVN010000033.1, read on the forward strand.
TTATGAAATAAGTCAGTTAGGGAAAGGTAGAGAAATTTTAGTAGAAGAATTGGCTGATATATTTTTAGAGCAACAAGCAAAAAAAGTAAATAATATAAATCTAGTTACACCTACGATGTATGCATACCAAATAATAGAGGCTATAAAAATTGCAAGAAAGAAGCGGACTCGCAATTCCAATAATATATAATACAAACGGATATGAAAATATAGAAACAATTAAAACACTAAATGGATACATTGATGTATATTTACCAGATTTAAAGTATTATTCAAATGATTTAGCAAAAAAATATTCAAAAGTAGATAACTATTTTGAAGTAACAACAAAGGCAATTAAAGAAATGTATGACCAAGTAGGTACAGCACAGTTTGATGAAAATGGAATAATAAAAAAAGGAATAATTATAAGACATTTAATTTTGCCAAACCATTTACAAAATAGCAAACATGTATTAAAATGGATAAAACAAAATATGCCAGATGATATTTATGTTAGTGTGATGGCTCAGTATTTTCCTACATATAAAGCAAAACAAGATAATTATATAAATAGAAAGTTAAATAAAAAAGAATATAAAGAAATTGAAAACTTTTTATATACTTTAAATTTAGAAAATGGATATATGCAGGAATTGGGAGAACATGAAGAAGAATATGTACCAAAATGGGAAAGTGTCGCGAATGGGACAGGCCTTTTGGCGACAGAATACGAAAAATAAATAATAAAATAAAAAAGTGTCGCGAAAAGGCCTGTCCCATTCGCGACAACAAGGAGGAAAAAATATGACTGAGGCAGATAAGAATTTTATCGAAACATGTAAAAAAATAATTAGTGAAGGATATTCATCAGAAGGAACGAATGTAAGAACAAGATGGCAAGATGGTGCAGAAGCAAATTATGTTTCAATAGTTGGAGTAAGTAATATATATGACGTAGGAAAAGAATTTCCAATGATTACTTTGAGAAATAATAGCAAAACTGTTTATAGGGCTATTGATGAAATTTTATGGATATGGCAAAAGAAGTCTAATAATGTAAAAGATTTAAATTCTCATATCTGGGATCAATGGATAGATGAAAATGGAACTATAGGAAAAGCTTATGGTTACCAATTAGGTAAAAAGTATGAGTTTAAGACAAAAGAAGGAATAAAGAAAATGGATCAAGTTGATTATGTTTTATATTTACTTCAAAATGATCCATCAAGTCGTAGGATTATGACTAACATATTTAATCATGAAGAATTAAAAGATATGAATTTAGAGCCATGTGCATATGGAACACAATGGTTAGTAAAAGGTGGAAAATTACATCTTATATTAAACCAACGTTCACAAGATATGCTTGCAGCAAATGGATGGAATACTATGCAATATGCAGCACTTTTATGTATGTTTGCGCAAGTAGCTGGATTAGAAGTAGGAACATTAACTCATAATATTGGAGATTGTCATATTTATGATAGACATATTCCTATTATAGAAAAGCTAATTGAGGCAGAGCCAATGAGTGTTACTCCAAAATTGTTTATAAAAAATTCAACTAAGAATTTTTATGATTTTAAAGTAGAAGATTTTGAAGTACAAAATTACGATTATAATAAGGATATACAAATAGGAAAAATACCTGTTGCAATATAAAAACTAATAATAGGAGGAATAAAAATGCTTAGTATAATAGCAGCAATTTCAGAAAATAATGTTATAGGAAAAGACAACAAACTTTTGTGGCATTTATCAGAAGATTTAAAAAGATTTAAAGAATTAACAACAGGACACACAATAATTATGGGAAGGAAAACCTTTGAATCTTTAGGTGGAATTTTGCCAGACAGAAAACATATAGTATTAACAAGAGATATGAATTATAATATAGATAGTGATTGGGTAAAAGTAGTTCATGATATAGAAGAATTAAAAGACTATATAAATGATGACAATGAAAACTTTGTTATAGGTGGTGCCTTAATTTATAAGCAATTAGAAAGATATACACAAAAAATGTATATAACAAAGATATACAAAACATTTGAAGGAGATGCTTATTTTCCAAAGATAAATGAAGATGAATGGAAAGAAATAGAAAGAGAAAAAGGATTAAAAGATGAAAAAAATCCATTTGATTATGAATTTATAACTTATGTGAGAAAATAGTAAAAGTTTCGCATTAACTTATTGACATTTCTTAAATAAATGATAAAATATAGCCAAGTAAATATTAGAGATTGAACATATAAAGGGGAGTATAATAACATAAATTTTATACTCCCTTTTGCTAACAAAGGAGGCAAAAATATGCCATATATTGAATTTAAAAATGTAGTAAAAGAATATAAAATGGGTGAAATTTCAATAAAAGCCTTAGATAAAACAAACTTTGAAATTGAAAAAGGGGAGCTTGTGGTAATTGTAGGTCCTAGTGGAGCTGGAAAAACTACTGCATTAAATATTCTTCGGTGGAATGGATAGTGTTACATCAGGCAAAGTTATAATTGATGGAAAAGATATAAGTAAATTTAAGAAAAAAGATCTAATAAAATATAGAAGAGAAGATATAGGGTTTGTATTTCAGTTCTATAATCTAGTGCAAAATCTTACAGCAATAGAAAATGTGGAACTTGCAACACAAATTTGTAAAAAACCATTAAATCCTGAAACTATACTTGAAAAAGTTGGACTAAAAAATAGAATGAAAAACTTTCCTTCACAATTATCAGGGGGAGAACAACAAAGGGTGGCAATTGCAAGAGCAATAGCAAAAAATCCAAAGTTACTTTTATGTGATGAACCAACGGGAGCATTAGATTACAAAACAGGAAAACAGATATTACAATTATTGCAAGATACTTGTAGAAAAGAAAAAATGACAGTTATAATTATTACTCATAATAGTGCATTAACACCAATGGCTGACAGAGTAATACATTTCAAAAACGGTACTGCTTTTAATATAGAAAGAAACGAAAATCCAACACCTATTGAAGAAATTGAATGGTAAGATAGATAAAAATTAAAAAGAAGGTGAAACATTTGAAAACAGCACTTTTTAAAGATGGAATAAAAGAAATAAAAAATTCATATAAGCGATTTATTTCAATACTACTAATTGTGTTATTAGGTGTAGGTTTTTTTGCTGGAATAAGAGCAGCAAGCCCAGACATGAAAAAAACAATTGATGAATATTTTGATAAATTAAATGTATTCGATGTTCAAGTTATATCTACACTAGGTCTTACTGATGATGATATAATGGCAATTAAGAATATACAAGATGTAGAAAGTGTAGAAGGTACATATCAAACAGATGCAATTGTAAAAATAGAAGAGGAAGAAGCAACAGCAAAAGTAGAAGCTTTTTCAGAAAATATGAATACACTAGACTTAATAGAAGGAAAACTTCCAGAAAATAAATATGAATGTGTGGTTGAAAATAAATTTTTAGTAGAAACAGGCTATAAAATAGGAGATACCATAGAGTTAGAAATAGAAGATATTACAAATGATGATGGAGAAAAAGAAAAGGTACTAAAAGAAAATAAAGTTAAAATTGTAGGGACTATTAATTCTCCACTATATATATCTACTGATAGAGGAAGTACAAAGCTTGGAAGTGGTGTAATAGACTATTATATATACATATCTAAAGAAAATATAAATGTAGATTTATATACAAATATTTATTTAACTGTATCAGGTGCAAAAGAATTAAATACAACAAGCAATAAATATTCTGATGAAATAGATAATGTGAAAGAAGAACTAGAGAATATTTCAGATGAAAGACGTGAGGCAAGATATAATGAACTACATGATAGTGCTAATTCAAAGATAGAAGATGCGCAAAAAGAATTAGATGAAGAAAAGGAAAAAGCACAAAAAGAATTAGATGATGCAGAAAAAGAAATCCAAGATGGAAAAAAGCAGTTAGAAAATGGAAGAAAGGAATTGGAAACAAATAGAGCAAATGCCAATAGTAAGTTTGCTTCAGCTGAAAAACAAATAGAAGAAACTAAAAATATTTTAGAAGAAAATAAAGAAAAATATGAGCAAGAAAAGAAAAAAGCAGAGAAACAAATTGAGGGGTACGAAAGCCAGTTATCTTCATTAGAGCAAACTCAAAAACAATTAAATAAAGTAAATACTAATTTAAAAATAATGCAATCTAATTTAGAAATACTAAAAAAGCAGTTAGGAGAAGCTCAAACAGTAGAAGAAAAAGAAAAAATACAAGAGAAAATAGATACATTAAATATAGAAATACAAAAGTTACAAATGACTATATCTATTATTCAAACTGAATTAGAAAAAGAAGGAATAACAGATTTAGACGAGACAATTAGTAAATTACAAAGTGGAATAGAAACTGCCAAAAAAGAATTAGAAGATGGAGAAAAGAAGTTACAAAATGCAGAAAAACAAATAGAAGAAAGTGAAAAAGAATTAGCTTCACAAAAAAGTTCTACATATTATCAATTAAATCAAGCGCAAAGCAAACTAGAATCTTCAGAAAAGGAAATTGAAGAAGGAGAAAAAGAACTAGAAAAGGCAAAAAAAGAATTTGATGAAAAAATAGAAGAAGCAGAAGAAAAATTGCTAGAAGCAAAAGAAGATTTAAATGATATAGAAAAGCCAGAGTGGTTTGTACTAGATAGGGAGCAAAATGTAGGATATGCAAGCTATGTGCAAGATACAGATAGAGTTGCAAGTCTAGCTGAGGTATTTCCTATAGTATTTTTCTTAGTAGCTGCGCTTATAAGCTTAACATCTATGTCTAGAATGGTAGAAGAGCAAAGAGTTCAAATAGGAACTCTAAAAGCTTTAGGATATAGCAAAAGGCAAATAGCAAGTAAATATTTAATATATGCAAGTTTAGCAACAATAATTGGTGGAATGATAGGTTTATTTATAGGATTTAAATTCTTGCCAAAAGTAATAGCTGATATGTATGGTATGGTATATACTGTACCAGAGGTAATATTAGAGTTTAATATGGACATAGCATTTGTAGGTATGGCTTTTGCTGTTGCTTGTACAGTAGGAGCAACATTATATACTAGCATAAGGGAATTAAGGCATAATCCAGCGACTCTTATGAGACCAAAAGCACCAAAAGCAGGAAAGAGAGTTTTATTAGAGAGAATAACATTTATTTGGAAGCATCTGAATTTTACTGCTAAAGTTACAGCTAGAAACTTGTTTAGATATAAGAAAAGATTTTTGATGACAATAATTGGTGTATGTGGTTGTACTTCTTTAATTGTTTCAGGTTTTGGTTTAAGAGATGCAATAGTAGATATGGTACCAAAGCAATTTGGAGAAATTGATAAATATGATATAAGTATAAATTTAAAAGATGAAAAATATGGTGAAAATCTAGCAACATTAGAGGAAAATTTAAAAGAAAATGAAAAAATTGAAAGTACATTAGGTTTAAATATACAATCTGTAAAAATTATTAAAAATGACAATAATCAAAGTATACAATTAATTGTGCCAGAAGATGTAAATAAATTAGAAGAATTTATTTCATTAAGAGATAGAAAAAATAAAGAAGATAAATATATTTTAGATGATACAGGAATAATAGTATCTGAAAAATTAGCTAATTTATTAGATATAAAAAAAGGAGATACTATACTCTTAGAAAATGCTGATGGAATTAGAAAAGAAGTGCAAGTTTCAAATATAACTGAAAATTACATAATGCATTATATATATATGGCTCCTGAACTATATGATAACATTTTTAATACTAGAATAGAATCTAATGTAATATTAGCAAAAACAGTAGATATGACAGAAACAGAGGAAAATGATTTAGGAGAAATATTACTTAAAGATTCGGATAATATTTCTGGTGTAAGTTTTACTTCGTCTTCTCATAACATGTTTGAAACGGTTATGGAAAACATGAAAATTGTAGTATGGATACTAATTATTGCTGCAGGACTTTTGGCATTAGTTGTATTATACAATTTGCTAAATGCTAATATTAGTGAAAGAATAAGAGAGCTTGCAACTATAAAAGTATTAGGATTTTATGATAAAGAAGTATATAGTTATATTGCAAGAGAAACAATAATTCTTACTATAATAGGAATAGCATTAGGTCTATTTGGGGGATACTTCTTAACAATGTATATTCTAAAAACTTGTGAATTAGATATAACAATGTTTAATCCAGAGGTTAAGTTACTAAGTTATATTTGGGGTATACTAATAACAGTATTTTTTGCAATTATAGTAAATATTATAACATATTTTTCACTAAAGAAAATTGATATGATAGAAAGTTTGAAAAGTGTGGAATAAATTAGTAAAAAGTGTTTACATAAGTTACGCTATGTGGTAAAATATTATAGATAGAGCTTTTGCTCTAAATAAAAAAAGGAGTGCTAAAAAAATGGGCAACGTAGAGGAAAAACACTTAAAAGAATTGTGCGGAAAGAAAGTAAGGGTATTCATGAATAATGGATATCAGGAAAAAGGAGTGTTGGCTGAATTTGACGAACGAGTTATTGTGATTAAATCCGAACACACTGGTTGTCCTTATATCATATATAAGGACAATGTATCAACGGTAAAACCCATGTAGGCACAGCACATCTCTCCCTTGGGCAGGCAATTTGCTCAAGGGAGGCAGAATTATGTGGGAAAAACTCTATGATCTTTTTAATATTCTTGTATGTTTAGAGGTGAATGTTTATGTGATTTTACTTGTAACACTTACATCCTTTAAAATGAATAAAATAGAGAATGAAAAAATACTATCAAATGTGACTTTTTTAGCAATGCTAAATACAATGATTCTTATTATCGTCAATTTTATTTTTGAGTTGATGTTAGAAAAGAACAAGGTTTATGACATATTTTTTATATTGCATCATGTATCGTAGCTATAAGCTTATACTTTATTGTAAAAAATATAGAAAAAATAGTAAATAAATTATTTTAACAATACCAAAAGCAAGTTTTGCTATTAAACACTAAAATAATAACCTAAAACCAAAAAATCCAGCTTTATAAAAGTTGGATTTTTTGGTTTTATAAATTGTAAAGACAAATTTATTGTGATATAATCTAACTACAATTTTAAAGCATATATTGTTTGATACTCTATTAAAAAAGGAGCAAGAAAATGAGCGATTTTGTACACTTACACGTGCATAGTGAATTTAGTTTATTAGATGGAGCAAATAGAATAAAAGACTTACCAGTTAGAGCAAAAGAATTAGGCATGGACGCGATGGCAATTACTGACCATGGTGTTATGTTTGGCGCTATTGATTTTTACAAGGCTTGTAAGGCAAATGGAATAAAACCTATTATTGGTTGTGAAGTTTATGTCGCACCCAGAACAAGGTTTGATAAAGAAGCTGAGCTAGATAGCAAATACAACCATTTAATTTTGCTTGCAAAAAATAATGAAGGATACAAAAATCTTTCTAAACTTGTTTCTCTAAGTTTTACAGAAGGTTTTTACTATAAGCCTCGTATAGATAAAGAAATACTAGAAAAATATCATGAAAATTTAATTTGTTGTAGTGCTTGTTTGGCAGGAGAAATAAATCAAGCTATTTTAAAAAATGATATGGATGAAGCAAGAAAAATTGCAAATTGGTTTAAAGGTGTATTTGGTGAGGATTATTATTTAGAAATTCAAAATAATGGTGTAAAAGAACAAGTATTAGTAAATCAAAAATTAGTACAGCTTTCTCGCGAACTTAATATTCCACTTGTTGCTACAAATGATGCTCATTATTTAAAAAGAGAAGATGCATATAATCATGAAGTTTTATTATGTATTCAAACTGGAAAAAGAATGAATGACGAAGATAGAATGCGTTTTGAAACAGATGAGTTATATATAAAATCACAAGAAGAAATGAAGGAATATTTTGCAAATGTTCCAGATGCAATAGAAAACACTGTAAAGATTGCAGAGAAATGTAATGTAGAATTTGAATTTGGACATACAATACTTCCAAATTATGATGTGCCAGAAGGATTTGAAACTCATTTTGATTATCTTAAAAAACTTACAGATGATGGAATTATAAAAAGATATGGAGAAAATCCATCACAGGAAATTATAGAAAGAAAAGATTATGAGCTTTCCGTTATAAATAAAATGGGATATGTGGATTACTTCTTAATTGTATGGGATTATATAAATTATGCTAAATCTAATGGAATTCCAGTAGGACCAGGACGTGGTTCTGGTGCAGGTTCTATTGTGGCATATGCAATAGGAATTACAGATATAGATCCAATAAAATATGGACTTATTTTTGAAAGATTTTTAAATCCTGAAAGAATTAGTATGCCCGATTTTGATGTTGACTTTTGTTATGAAAGAAGACAAGAAGTAATCGACTATGTAGGCAGAAAATATGGACACGACCATGTATCGCAGATTATTACTTTTGGTACTATGTCTGCTAGAATGGTAATTCGTGATGTTGGTAGAGCATTAGATGTATCTTATGCAGAAACAGATAAGCTTGCAAAAATGATTCCAAACGAATTACATATAACTATAAAAAAGGCAATGGAACAAAATAGAGAATTACGTGAAGCGTATGAGTCAAATGAAGAATACAAAAAGCTTTTAGATATTGCTATGGCATTAGAGGGAATGCCAAGACAGGCTTCAACACATGCTTGTGGTATAGTTATAACTAAAGAGCCAGTAGATACTTATGTGCCTTTGTATATGAGAGAAAATGCAATTTCTACACAATATATAATGACAACTTTGGAAGAATTAGGACTTTTGAAGATGGACTTTTTAGGACTTCGAACACTTACAGTTATACAAGATACAAAAGATTTAGTAAAACAAAATAGAGGTATAGATGTAGAGTTTGACAAGGACATGAATGATTCTAAGGTATACAAGCAATGGCAAGAAGGGGCATCAGTTGGAATATTCCAATTTGAGAGCCAAGGTATGACAAACTTTATGAAGGAACTAAAGCCAGACTGTTTAGAAGACATTATAGCTGGAGTTTCACTTTATCGTCCTGGACCAATGGATCAAATACCAAGATATATAGCAAATAAAAAAGATCCAGACCATGCAGTGTACACTCATGAAAGATTAAAACCTATATTAAACGTAACTTATGGATGTATGGTATACCAAGAGCAAGTTATGCAAATAGTAAGAGATTTAGCTGGTTACTCACTAGGAAGAGCAGACTTAGTTAGACGTGCTATGGGTAAGAAAAAACTTGATGTAATGGCAAAAGAAAGAGAAATATTCATAAATGGTCAAGTTGATGAAAATGGAAAAGTTGTAGTACCAGGATGTGTACGAAACGGAATAGATGCAGAATCTGCTAATACAATATTTGATGAAATGGCAGAATTTGCAAAATATGCCTTTAATAAATCACATGCAGCAGCGTATGCAGTATTATCATATCAAACAGCATATTTAAAAACATATTATCCAGCTGAATTTATGGCAGCTATGCTCAACAGCTTTTTAGGTAATTTAGACAAAATCCCAGCTTATGTAGATGAATGTAAAAGATTAAAAATAGAGATATTAAAACCAGATATAAATAAAAGTTACACAAAATTTACTGTTGATGGCAATAAAATACGTTTTGGTCTTGGTAGCATTAAAAATGTTGGTATTGGTGCAGTTGATGAGATAGTAGCTGAAAGAAAAGAAAATGGTGAATTTAAAGATTTTGCAGATTTTTGTGAAAGAATTGCCAATGCATCTGTTAATAAAAAGTGTATAGAAAGTTTAATAAAAGCAGG
>CALXVN010000034.1 GCA_944392085.1 uncultured Clostridia bacterium
ATTACCATTCTTTATCTTTGGTTCACAATTACTAAAAGTGCAAGCCCATTCAATTTTAGAACGTAATTCTTTTTCTATTGCTATTTCTCTTTTAACTGTAGATATCATATCACAAAAACCTCCTTTTTTCAATGATTTGGGGCTATTTCTTACTTTTTTTACCAATATTGGTAGTTAGAGTAAAAAAATAAGCCGACTAAATCGACTTATATATGTGAAATGATATTCACTTTTTGTTTTCTTCAAACGCACTTGTTCCAATACTTTTAAATGGTTCGACGAAAACGCATTATGGAGCCACCAGCGAGAATCGAACTCGCGACCTACAGGTTACGAATCTGTTGCTCTACCAACTGAGCTATAGTGGCATATATTATGAGATACTAATTAAACTTAATTAGTATCTCTCTTGTTTTTAAAAATGTTTTCCTCTTTTTCTTCTTGGTTCATCATCGAAATTATCATAACTAATATCTGCACCAAAATTTTCTTCTATAACACTTTTTCTACTTTCTTCTTTCTCTACTTTTTCATTATTTACTTCATCATTTGTATTTTTTATATTTTTATTAACAATTAATTCCGGTGTACTAATTTCTTCTTGGTCATTATCTTCATTACTTATATTGTTATTATCAAGTGGATTAAATCCATTATAGTAATCATATTCTTCTTCATCGTCCATACTATTTCTACGTTTTACAATTATTACTGCTACAATTATTATAACTATTAAAACACCTAATCCAATTCCTGAATACATATATAAATTTTTATTGTCTATTCCTGCAATTATTTGACCATTTTCTTGAGTTTTTTCAGTTATATTAACAACAATTTGGTATGTTACAATTTCTTCTCCATCTTCTGATTTAACAAGTATTGTAATAATGTTTTCTCCTAGTTTTAAATTATTGTTTCCTGCTATATCTACCGTTGCACCTTCTACAGTTGAATTAGCATTTACATCTAATCTAGTTACTGTTTCATCTTCTATATCTAACTTGTATTCATACACATTTGTGCTAAAATTAGGAGTTAAAGTATATCCACTTACTGATAATTCTGACAATCCAAAATCAGTACTTACTATTTCTTCACCTTTTGTTATATTTATTTTATATGTTCTTACAGTTCCATCTTCTGCTGTAACTTTTATTTCAATAGTATTTTCTCCTTCAAGTAACTTATCATTTCCTATAATTTCAACTTTTGCATTGTCGTCAACTGCTTCTGCATTTATTTTTATACTTTCAACATCACTTCCGACTGATAGACTATACTCTGTTACATCTTTATTAAATTTAGGTGTAAGCTCATAATCTCCATCTATCGTTAATGATTTTAGATTTTTTTCGTTAGATTCTTCTGGTTTTTCTGTTGATAAATATGTACTTGTTATATATGCTGTCTGACCATTATATTTTACTTTGCTCCATTTTATTCCATCTATTGTGCTAGTTGCAACACCTATTCTTGTAAGACTATCTCCTTTATTTACAGAGCCTAATGCTTTACTACTTGTGCTATAGCTTGATCTAACATTTATTCCATCTTCAGTCACATATACAGTTTCATTAACTGATGTAAAAGTTGGAGCTTCTGTTTTTGTTGTTTCATTTGATGAACTGTTTCCAGACGAACTTTCTGAACCTGAGGTACTACTTCCTTCACTTGACTCACCACTTGAAGATTTGGCTTTTACTGTTACTCTATCTGTTTTAGCTGACAAAGTAACATCATTTCCTTCTGAATCTGCAATTGTTTCTGGTGTTAATGTTACTGTTGCTTCTCCTTCTTTTTTAGTAGTAACTTTTATCGTTGAATCTGCTTTACCATTTTCTACCCAAACAGAGCTTACATTTACAGATACATTTGAGCTATGTGATATATTAAATTTTCCTGTTAAACCATCAGCACTTATACTTATTGTGTATGAATTTCCTACAGTAATTGATGATATGCCTGAAGTTATACTAAAACTTGCTGCCTCTGATTTAGGCATTCCTGACAATAAACTAATTGCAACTACTATCATAAAAAATAATATTTTGCTAACATTTCTAACTTTATTACTCATATTTTTCTTTTCCTTTCGTTTCTACAATGTGATTTTTCCTTTTCCCATTATATGATTTTTTATTTGTACATAGTCTCCTGCTGTTACTTTTCCATCACTATTTACATCAGCACCTTGCTTTGCTGTAGAATTTAATGACCCCTTATCCATTATATAATTTTTAATTTTTACATAATCTCCTGCTGTTACTTTTCCACTTCCATCAACATCTCCTAGCTTAACTACTGTATAACTTGTTCCATTATATTTTATTGTATATCCTGTTCCAATATTACCAGAAGTTACTGTTTTCCCACTAGTGTTTTTTATTGTAGCACCTGATGCTTTTTTTAATACTTCTTGTACTGTTACATCAGGTTCACACATTAGTTTTGAACCTGTAGTTTTAAATCCATCTCCACTTATTGATGATGATTCGGTTTCTTTAATCGGTTCTATATAATTTTCATCATCATCCCCTCTTGCAACATAACCAGTTATTCCTGAATCTGTTACTATTTTATCCCATGTATATCCATTTGCGGTTGATGAATTTTGTTCTATTCTTGTTAAATAATCACCTTTATCTGCATATCCTAATATTTTTGAACTTGTTCCTGGTTTTTCTCTTATTGTTAGTCCACCGTTACATACTACCTTTACAATGTCTTCACCAGTTTCCGTTGAACCATCATTCTTAACTTCCTCTAGATATCTTGCTACTATAAATCCTTGTGTTCCATCAGCAAGTATTATTCTTGACCAATCATATCCATCAATATTTTTGTATACATCTTTTTGTATTATTGTAACTCTTTGTCCTACAGTTAAAGTAGTTAGTGTAATAGTTCCAGAAGTTCCTGGTCCATTTCTTACATTTCCTGGTTCTATAGCTATTGCTGTGATTTCGCAATTTGTAATATCATCTATAACTTTAAATCCACTTGAAATTATATATCCTTTAGATCCATCACTTAATACTACTTTATCCCAAATATATCCATTTTCTTTTTCTGAGCCTATTTCTATTCTTAAAATCTTTTCACCTTTTTTTAATGTTGTAAGCTTTGATGAAGTTGTACTTTTTGATTTATAGACTACAACAGATGAATTCGTTATTTCTATATTTTGTGTTACTATTGATTGTGTTCCTGGCATTGGACATTTAGCATCTGGCATATTTTCGAATACTGGTATAACAAAGTTGAAAGACATATCTAATTTGCTATCTATTTCTTTATATGTTTGCATTATATCCATGCTCTCTGTTTTAGCTGCTGAAACATTTTGTTGATATTGATGCCAATATAAATCTCCATCACTATCATCTACATCAAATTTTTGTAAATATAATGTGTTTTGACCATATTGTATATATTCTTGTGCTAAGAATTTAGCTCCACCTTTTATTGATTTTTCTGGATTCGTCCACCCTTGCTTTTTTGCATATTCTAATGCATTTTTTATAATTGTTGAACTTCCATTTCCAGATGCATTAACATTTAAGAAATTATAGTAACCATTATATCCCGAATATTTACCTGTTGCTGTAGCTGATGCATTTGTTCCAGGACCTTGCTCTTGTCTTATTCTTGAAGCTAAATGATATGGACTTATTCCTGCTTCTTTTGCAGCATCCATTATGACTTGTGCATAAGATTTATTTAAAGTCTGCGTTTTTCCTTTTGTATCTGTATATGTAATTTTACTTCCTTGTAGATATTTGCAATCACTAATTATTTGATTTATTCCATCTAATGTATATTTCCCATCTACCCATTTTAAATTTTCAAATTGGAAAATGTAGTCTTCATATAATGAATTTCTTGAATCCATATAATATGAAACCGTTGATGCTGAAGCGCATCTCCAACTTCCATTATCATAAGGTTTATCTCCACAAACAGAACATACCCATTCTCCCGATTTATTTTGTACTAAATTTCTTCCATGTGATGCAGTTGTTTCGTTTTTTATAACTGTATTCCAATCTAGCCCTGTGTATAATATTGTAAAAGTCCAATTTGGGTGTTCTTTTAGTAAATTATCTAGTAAAGTAGAATAACCTGGATAGTCATCTAGTATATTGCTTCCTTTTTGATAATCCTTAGTGTTTTGTGTTTTTGCCTGTGATTCATTTATAAAAAGAATATTTGAAATTAAAATTATTGTTATAATCATAATTAATAATATGCTTACACATTTTATTAATTTAGTGCTAATAATCATTTAAAAACATTCCTCCTCATTCGTTTTCTCGACATTTTTTTCACGTAAAGTATATCATTAATATTTTTCGACGTCAACCCAATTTTTTGTATTTTTTTATGGTTTTTCCTTTACAAAAAATCTAGTTTAATATACAATAATGTAGATATTAGTAGAAAGGTCAAATATATGAGTACATACATTTCAAAAAGTGAACAAGATACCATAAATTTTGCAAAAAAATATGCAAAAAATTTAGAAACAGGAGATATTATTATTCTTTCTGGTGAACTTGGTTCTGGCAAAACAAAATTTGTTCAGGGGATATTAGAATATTTTGGATTGGGAAATGAAATTTCTAGTCCTACATTTACTATTGTAAATGAGTATAACACTTCTAATCTAAATATTTATCATTTTGATGTGTATAGATTAGAAGATTCTGACGAATTTTATGCTATGGGTGGAGATGAATATTTTTCTAAAGGAATTTGCCTAATTGAATGGGGTGAAATGATAGAAAGCGTTTTACCTAAGCCTTACACAAAAATAATTTTTAAGAAAAGTGATAATGAACCAAATTTTAGAGAATTGGTTATAAAAACTGTTACATAAGATATATTTCAAATTTATAGAAAGGAATTAACAATTTATGAAAATACTTGCAATAGATACTTCATCTAAAATATGCAGTGTAGCAATTTTTGAGAATGATAGCCCAGTTATTGAACTTCATAATGATGATGAAAAAACACATTCTGTAAAACTAATGCCAATGATAGATAAAGCGTTTAAAACTACAGACTTAACATTAAATGATATAAATTTATTAGCTTGCTGCAATCGGTCCTGGATCTTTTACTGGTGTCAGAATAGGAATTGCAACAATTAAGGCTTTTGCAGATGTAAAAAATATTCCTGTAGTTGGCATAAGTTCTTTAGAAAGTTTAGCATATAATGTAAGAGATATTACTTCTTGCTCTACTTTAGTTTGTTCTATGATAGATGCTAAAAATGATAATATATATTGTGGTCTATATAAGCTTAGTCATAATATTTGTAATGAAATTACCATATTTGCAGAAAATATAAATATTAGTATAGAAAAAATAAAAGAAATTTATAAAAAAGAACATTTTGAAAACATTGTTTTTGTTGGTGATGCTTCTGATATTTACAAAGATTTATTAAGTTCAAATTTTCATAATTCAGTTTTTGATGATAAAGAAAATAATGTCCAAAAAGGATCAAGTATTGCACTTGCTGGATTTTCTAAATATTCTCAAAACATTTATGGAGATTCTTCCAGTCTTTCTCCTATCTACTTAAAAAAATCTCAAGCAGAGAGAACTTTAGAAGAAAAAATTAAAATAACTAATATGACTTTAGAAGATATAGAAACCATTTCCCCTATCTTCAATACTGAATTTGATGAATTTTGGAATATTAATAATCTAAAAAGTGATTTTGAAAATCCTAATTCAACTTATCTTGTTGCAAAATTAGATGATGAAATTGTTGGTTTTGCAGGCTTTCTTAAAATTTGTGATGAAGCAAACATTATGAATATTGTTACAAAAATAAATAAAAGAAGATTAGGATTTGGATCTAAATTATTACAAGCACTTATATCATCTTCAAAAGAACAAAACTGCACAAGCATTACTTTAGAAGTAAATGAACACAATGACCCTGCAATAAAATTATATGAAAAATATAATTTTAAGCGCATAGGTTTAAGAAAAAAGTACTATAATAATACTGATGATGCTATTTTAATGAATTTGTCGCGATAGGGACAGGCCTTTTTGCGACATTTTAGAAAAATACAATATTAGAAAATTAAAAATGTCGCAAAAGGGCCTGTCCCTATCGCGACAAAAAATCAAGGAGGAATACGAATGAAAAGAAAAAATGAACTAGGATACAAGGATTTAAAATTAAGCTGTGATTCAAAAATATTTAGTTTTAATACTACTGATGAACTTGAACCAATTAGTACTGGAATTGGTCAAGAACGTGGTATTAAAGCTTTAGAGTTTGGTCTTAATGTAGATATAAATGGCTATAACGTATATGTTGAGGGACCTTATGGAGTAGGTAAAACTGCTTATGTAAAAAATTATTTAAGTATTATTTCTAAAAAGAAAAAAGTGCCTTGCGATTGGTGCTATGTATATAATTTTGATAATCCAAATGAGCCTATTGCTATCTCTCTTCCTGCTGGGCAAGGTAAGGAATTTAGAGATACAATGAACTCTTTTATAAATGAAATTAAGGTAGATATCAAAAATACATTTAGCAATGAAGATTTTGAAAAAGAGAAAAAGGTAATAAAGCAAGAATATGAAATAAAAAGAAATATTCTTATGGAAGAACTTAACAAAAAGTCTGCTCAGTATGGTTTTACTGTCAAATCTTCTCAAACTGGTATTTATATGATGCCTATAGTAAATGGCAAAACTATTGCTGAAGAAGAATTTAATAAATTAGACGAAGCTACCAAAAAAGAATTTGAAGATAAATCTGCTATTGTTCAACAACATATTATGGAGGCAATTGGGCAAATCAAGTCTATTGAAAGAGAATCTGATAAACATATTCAAGAATGGCAATCTAACATTGCTCTTTTAACAATTAACGCACACATCAATTTAATTAAAGCTAACTATAAAAAGAATAAAAAAATCACTACATTTTTAGATTCAATAAAAAAAGATATTTTAAAAAATATAGATTTATTTACTGCTGATGAAAAAAATTTAGAAGCAAAACTTCAAGGTCCACAAGCAGCTCATCCTGAAATTGTTAAACCTTGGCTTAATTACAGAGTAAATTTATTTATTGATAATAGCCATTTAGAAGGAGCTCCTACTGTTGCTGATACAAATTATTCATATCACAATATTTTTGGAAAACTAGAATATGAAAATTATTATGGAGCTTTAAAAACCGATTTTACAATGTTAAAACCTGGTTTACTTCATATTGCAAATGGTGGTTATTTAGTATTTCAAGCAAATGACTTATTAACGAATAGTTTATGTTATGATGCTCTTAAAAAAGTTTTAAGAAGTAAAACCTTAGGTATTGAAAATGCTGCTGACCCACGTTCTTCAATGGTTATGATTTCTTTAAAACCTGAGCCTATACCATTAGATTTAAAAGTTATACTGATTGGAGATGAAAATATATATCAAACTTTACTTGCAATAGATCCTGATTTTAGGAAATTATTTAAAATAAAAGTTGAATTTGCAGACGGTGCTCCAACAAATAAGGATAATATTTTAAAACTTGCAAGATTTGTAAAAGGTTACTGCGACCATGAGAATCTTCCTCCTTTAGATAGCAAAGCTATGGCAAGACTTATAGAATATGCATCTAAACTTGCTGATAGCCAAGACAAGCTTTCTACTAGGTTTACAGACTTATCAATCATTATTGGTGAAGCTTCTACTTGGGCTAAAATGGCAAAATCTAAAATTATTACAGAAGAATTCATTACTAAAGCCTTAGTAGAAAAAGCTGATAGAGTAAAAAAATATGATGATAGATATATGGAAATGATAAAAGATAATACTCTTCTTATTAGTACATCTGGAAATGAGGTTGGACAAATAAATGGTCTTACAATTATGAATGTTGGAGATTATACTTTTGGAAAGCCTGTTAAAATAACTGCTAATACTTATACTGGAAAGAATGGTATTATAAATATTGAAAGAGAAGTTGAACTTTCTGGTTCATCACATTCAAAAGGTATATTAATTTTAAGTGGTTATTTAGGTGAAATGTTTGCACAAGATATGCCATTATCTCTTACTGCAAGTATATGTTTTGAACAATTATATAGTGGTGTTGATGGAGATAGTGCTTCTAGTACAGAACTTTATGCTATACTTTCAAGTTTGTCTGGAATTCCTATAAATCAATCTTTTGCAGTAACAGGTTCAGTTAATCAAAAAGGTGAAATCCAACCAATTGGTGGTGTAAATGATAAAATTGAAGGATTTTTCCAAGTATGTAAAATGAGAGGTTTAGATGGAACACATAGTGTTATAATTCCAAAACAAAATGTTAAAAATTTAAATCTTTCAGACGAAATAATAGAAGCTGTAAAAAATGGCACTTTCCATATTTATGCTATTTCTACAATTGATGAAGGAATTGAGCTTTTAACCGGTGTACCTGCTGGAAGTAAAGATGAAAATGGTTCGTTTCCTGCTGGAACAATAAATTATTTAGTATATAATAAACTAAAAAAATATGCTAAAGTAAGTAAAGAAAAATAAAAATTCTCTGGCTTAGCCAGAGAATTTTTATTTTTCTATCTTGTTACTATAAAAGCATATATAAGCATTGCAAGTACCGCTAATCCAAATATTCCTACAAGAATATATATTAGCATAAATGTATTTCTTTTTTCCTCTACTTTGCTTTCAGCATTTTTTAGTTCTCCTTTTTTTATTTCTTCCATTGTTCTTCCTCCTATCTATTTTTTCTTTTATATCAAATATTTTAAATCCACTTTATTAAGTCCAAATTTTCGCTATCTAATATCATTTCATGTTTTGGCATTACTCTAAATGTGTACCCATATTCTCCACCATTTACAAGTTTTATTTTAGCAGTATATGTATATGTTTTATTTTCCTCATCCTTTTCTTGTAATTTCATAGGTATCACTTGAATATCATCAACTACTCCTGTTTCTTCTATTCTTCCATAATAAACTTGTGCTACAATATTGTCTACTGATATATTTGGCAATGTTACTTTGCATTTTACATCAATATAATTTCCTGCATCTATTGTTATATTATCCAAATTATTTTCTTGAGTAATCTTAATATCATCCCAATTTCTATATAATTCCTCTTTCCAACTATTAAATTCTGTTACTTTATCTAACTTGCTAAAATAATTATCATATAAGTTGCAAAGTGGAATATACAATTTATCCACATAATCAACAAGCATTCTAGATGTACTAAATCTTCCTCCTGTTGATATAATAGAATTTTTCATTATTTTAACCCATTTATCTGGAATATCATTTTTATCTCTCTCATAATATGTAGGCATTATTTTATTTTCTAAAGTTAAGTATATATCTTCACTATCTGCTTTGTCTTGAACTTCATAACTTTCATATTCATCATTTAAACCAATATACCAACCATTTTTTTGGTTATATCCTTCTGCCCACCAACCATCTAGTACACTAAAGTTTATTACTCCATTTACTGATGCTTTTTGTCCACTTGTTCCTGAAGCTTCCATTGGTCTTCTTGGAGTATTTAGCCATACATCTACACCACTTACTAAATATCTAGACATTGCTATATTGTAATTTTCAAGTAAGAAAATCTTTCCTTTAAACTGTGGTTTCATAGATATTTCATGTATGTATTTTATTAATTCTTGGCCTTCTTTATCTGCTGGATGTGCTTTTCCTGCAAATATTATTTGTATTGGTCTATTTTCATTACTAAAAATCTGTGTAATTCTTTCTAAATCTTTGAAAATTAATGTTGCTCTTTTATATGTTGCAAATCTTCTTGCAAATCCTATTGTTAACACATTTTCATTAAGTTTGGATGTAATTTTATCTATTTCTTGATAACTATATCCATATCGATGAAGCCTTTTCGTTGTATTTTCTTTTACTAAAGCTATTAATTTTCTTTTTCTTTCCATGTGTGCATTCCATAATTTTTCATCTGGAATATTATTTACTCTTTCCCAAATCTCGTCATTATATATATTATCTTGCCAATATGGTGCTAAATATTCATTATATAAACTTTTTATATTTTGTGGTATCCATGAGCAAGTATGTATTCCGTTTGTAACATAAGTAATTGGAGATTCATTTGCTGAAATATTTGGCCATATATCTCCAAATAATTCTCTTGAAACTGCTCCATGTAATTTACTTACTCCATTTTTCTTTCCTGCTACCTTTAAAGCTAATACTCCCATATCAAATCCACTGTTTGGATTTGCATTTGGTTTCATTCCCATTTTGAAAAATTCTTGTTTATCAATTCCAAGTTTTTCCCAATAGTCTTTAAAATAAGTATCCATAAGCTCTATTGGAAATATATCATTTCCTGCTGGAACTGGTGTATGTGTTGTAAATACTGTTTTTGAACTTACTATATCTCTTGCTATATTAAATGATACCTTTTTATCTTTTATTGTATTTTCTATTAATTTTAATATCAAAAATGATGAATGTCCTTCATTCATGTGATATATAGTAGGTTTTACACCTAATCTTCTTAAGAGTTCAACACCTGCCATTCCTAAAACTATTTCTTGCTGTATACGTGTTTCTTGATTTCCTCCATATAAAGTTTTTGTTATCTCTCTATATTCCTTTATATTTGCATCAATATCAGAATCCATTAGGTATAGTGTTACACGTCCTACTTTTATTTCCCATATTTTTATGTACAATTTCTTTTTAGGCATATCTACAGATATAATTAAATCTTTTCCATCAACATCTTTTACAGGAATTATCGGTAAATTATCTAATTCCAAATCTCTATACTCTGTTTCTTGCTGTCCATATCCATTTATTCTTTGCCAGAAATATCCATGTTTATATAATAGTCCTACTGCTATTAAAGGAATACCTAAATCGCTTGCTGATTTTAAGTGATCTCCTGATAATATTCCAAGCCCTCCTGAATAAATTGGAAGTATTTCATCTAAGCCATATTCTGCTGAAAAATATGCTATTAAATCTCCAGCATTATCTGAATATTTTTTGTTAAACCAAGTACTTTTGCTTTTCATATAGTCTTCGAAATCTTTAACAAATTTATCATATTTCTTTAAAAATTCTTGATTCTCACTTATTTCTTCTAATCTTTCTTGAGAAACATTTTTTAAGAATTTTACTGGGTTTTTCCCAACTCTTTCCCATAAATCTATATCTATTTCTTTAAATAATTTTAAAAAACTTGAATTCCATGACCACCATAAATTATTTGCTATAACTGATAATTTTTCAATTCTTTTTGGTAGTTGTGGATTTACCTTTATCCTATTAAAAGTGTACATTTATTTTTCCTCCTTAGGTATCTTTTTGTTTTTTTCCTTAGTCCAATTTTTCAATTATATTTTATAAATAAACTTAAAATATGTCAATGTTTTTTATAATATTTTTATATCTTTTTCTGAATACTGTTCTGGTTTTAATCCAACTTTTTTTCTCATATTGTCAAGCATTAAAACTACTATAATTCCTAGTATGCAACCTAAAAATATAAATGTATTCGCAGTAGTCATTATTCTTAGCATACTTGATGCTAAAAAAGTTATCAAAAATCTTAATAAATTTTCTAAAAAATTAAATGCTGAAGATATTTTTGTTCTAACATTTGAATTTGTAAAATTGTTTAAATATCTTTTTATTAGTGGATAAAATGGTCCTTTTGCAATATATTGTACTAGAAAAACTATAATAACTGTTGCTACATTTAGGCTATGTATATTGCTAAAGCTACATATCAATCCAATAAAAATGCAAGAAAATACTAAAGGGAGAGAAATATTAGCTAAAGTTTTATTTCTAAATCTTTTATGAAATCTACTTTCATTTTTTGCAGAAATCCCAGATATAATTCCAAGAATAGCAAAAATTATTCCAAAATATTGCGAAGGAATTCCTATTTCTTGCATTATACTACTTCTAAGCATTGTTATAGATAAAAATATTGCAGAAACTAAAGAACCAAAAAATATTAGATTTTTTAATCTTTGAGATTTTCCTAATAATTTAAAAGAGTTAAAAAGCTCTTTACATTCTTTTTTTACTAAGCTAAACTCAATTTTTTTCTTTTCATCAATTTCTTTAAATTTTGTTGATAAATATGTTGCAAGTATGGTCGCAAAAAGGCATAAAAACATTGGTATATATCCATTTATAGTAAATAAGAAACCAGAAATTATGGCGGCTATAGCATCTATATAGTAATAATATGAAGTTCCATCACCTTCAATTTTTGCGAATATACTACCTCTTTTCTCATTATTTTCTAAAGAATCATATAGTAAATTAGACTCACAAACTCCTTTTATAATCATTCCTATTGCTGAGAGTAGTTCTCCTATTACTATAAAAACAAAGTTGTTTCCAGTAATATATGTAAAAATTGAGAGAAATAAAAAACTATTTCCTATAATAAGGCTTTTTCGTTTTCCTAATGAATTTATTAAAACTGTGGCAGGAATTAAAAATGCCAACTTAAATAATGGATAAAATGATTCTGCTAATAGAACATCTGCAGCAGATATTCCCTTTGTTTCTGTAAAAAACAAAAATATAATAGCATAATAGAATAAAAAATCCCATGAAAGCATTTTATATCTGGTATATAAATTTACATTTGTCTGTTTAGCTTTTGTATATTCCATAAATCCTTTCTCCTTTTCTAAAATAGGTAAACTTCAAATTTTCTCGCAAGAAAATTTACTTCTACCTTTATAAATTAAAGAAATCGCTCCTCTATTTCAGTTTAAATCTTCTATTCTAGTAAATGGTATAGCACCTTCTTTTATAAGTTCATTTGTTCCATAAGAATTATCACTTGTTATATTTCCTGGTAAAGCATATATTGTTTTACCTTGGTCTAAAGCATGTTCTACTGTAATCATGCTACCGCTTCTCTTTTTTGCTTCTATCACAAGTACTCCATTAGAAAGTCCGCTAATAATTCTATTTCTTGTAGGGAAGTGATGTTTTTCTGGTTTTGTACCTAGTGGATACTCACTTATTATAGCTCCACCATTTTTTAAAATCTCAATATATAATCTTTTATTTTCTGTTGGATAAACTACATCTAACCCACAACCTAATACAGCTATTGTTTTGCCTTTTGCTTTTACTGCTCCTAAATGAGCATAAGTATCTATTCCACGTGCAAATCCACTAACTATACAAAACCCTTTTTGTGCTAATTCGTATCCAAATTTATAAGCATTTTGAGCACCATATTTACTACAATTTCTACAACCTATAATAGCAATAGAATTTTCATTTAATAAATTTTCATTTCCAAGTACATATAGTGCTTGTGGTTTACTATAAATGTGTTTTAAATTTTCAGGATATTTTTCATCTACTAATTTTATTATTTTTATCTTATTTTTATCTAATTTTATATTCATGTAAAGTCTCTCCTTTTAGTTGCCCCCGAATATAATTAATAAAATTATTTGACATTTTATTATATAGTATGTAGAAAAAATATAATAATTGTAAATGTCATAATCATACTTATATATTAATAATATTAACTTTACTTTGTTTAATAAATAAAATATACTATCATTTTTTATTTAAATTATATCAATATAACAAATAACAATTATATCTTTCAAACATTATATACTATATAATATTTTTCTCAAAAAAACAAGATATCTATAATATTTAATTAGTTAATATAGTTGTCTTACGTAAATTATCAATATTTGTTATTATAATTTAAGCATATTTTATTTTGACTGATTTTTAATCTTTACAATTTTTTTACTTAGCCTATTGTGCACGTTAGGAACAGAAATCTTTTCGCGACACATTTTATGTTTAAAATTAAAAATGAAAATGGCGCGAAAAGGTCTGTTCCTAACGCGCCAATCTTATTTATTTATTAAACTAATTGCAACATAACAACTTCTGCTGCGTCTCCTCTTCTTTGGCCAAGTTTAAGAATTCTTGTATATCCTCCAACTCTTCCTTCATATTTAGGAGCTATTTCATTAAACAATTTTGCTGTTAAGTCTACATTGTTTCCTTCTGCATCTTTAACTTTATTTAATGTTTTCATCATTTTTCTTCTAGCATTTAATCTAGATGGCATATCTTTTTGTCTTTTTTCAGTAGTTTCTTCTTTAACTACTTTTAAATATTCTTTACCATTTTTACTTTTTACAAGTTCTGTAACTTTATTTCCTTTAGCATCTAATTTTGCTTTAATAACTTTTACATCAACTGTTTCGAAGTTATCTTTTTCTTTTACGGCTAAAGAAATTAAGCTATCAGCTATGGCTTTTACTTCTTTTGCTCTAGCTTCTGTTGTTTCTATTTTGCCATGTAATATTAAGTCAGTAACTTGTGTTCTTAGCATTGCTAATCTTATATCAGTTGTTTTACCTAATTTTCTATTAGTTGCCACTTGTTTTCCCTCCTCTTTAAAAACTCTCTCTTTTACATTTAGCTTATATAGTTTAAAACAAATTACAAATTATATTTCAAACTATTCATCATCTTTTCTAAAATCTAATCCTAAATCATGTAGTTTGTTTGTAACCTCATCTAATGATTTCTTTCCAAGATTTCTAACTTTCATCATATCAGCTTCTGATTTATTTGCTAAATCTTCTACTGTAGAAATACCAGCTCTTTTTAGACAATTGAATGATCTTACAGATAACTCTAAGTCTTCAATTGACATTTCTAGAACTCTTTCTTTCTTGTTTTCTTCTTTTTCAATCATTACTTGAGTATTTTTTGCTGTTTCAGATAGGTCTATAAACAAATCTAAATGACTTGTCATAACTTTTGCTGCCAAACTTAAAGCTTCATATGGTTTTAGGCTTCCATCTGTCCAAACTTCTATTGTTAATTTATCATAGTCAACTCTTTGACCAACTCTAGTATTTTCAACTGCATAGTTTACTTTCTTTACTGGAGTATATATAGAGTCTATTGGAAGTACTCCTATTGCTTGATCTGGCTTTTTATTTTTCTCAGCATTATTATATCCTCTACCCATATCAGCTGTAAGTTCCATCTTTAGTATTCCACCTTCTGAAACTGTTGCTATATGTAAGTCTGGATTTAGTATTTCTACTGTTCCATCTGTAATTATATCTCCAGCTTTTACATCTGCTGGTCCTTTAACATCTATTCTTAATGTTTTTTCTTCATTTTGATCTAGTTTTAATCTTACACTTTTTAAGTTAAT
>CALXVN010000035.1 GCA_944392085.1 uncultured Clostridia bacterium
AAAAATATTTTTTAATGTAAAGAAATATTATCAGTGCTACAAGTAAATAGTTCGGCCATTGATTTTTGAGTCATCCATAGATTTTCGTTCTCATAGCGAACTTGTATGCCTTTATCTTTTTCTTGTAGTTTAAATGTAATAAATTCTTCAGCAGAACTTCTAATTGCTAAATCTTTTGCCATTCTTTACCTCCTTTTCTGTTATGTATTAAATATGTAATAATAATTTTCAAACAAATGCTGATATATCAATATTTTATAAAGTGTTTTCATAAATTCCCATTAACCAATTGATGTTTGTCTAATTTTGGTTATTTTCCATATTTATAACTTCCTAATTTTCTAAAATGTCCAGTGCCTTTTTATACTTTTCTTGAAATATCCTTTAAAGTTATGTTTTCTAATCGTGTTTCATCAGAATTATGTATAAGATCAGCAATTTTTACCTTTTTAGCAATATCATTTTTCTTTATTGCCTTTATATATTCCATATAATCAACTTTTTTATCATGAGTTAATAATTTTAATGCTTCAATTGAATCTTTTGGAAATTCTTTTTCTAAATCTTTAAAAGTAACATCTGTGTCCTCAACAACATCATGTAGAAGAGCAACAGTACATTCCGTTTCTGTTTCCATTTGTTCTGCTAAATGAATTGGATGATAAATATATGGTACTCCTGCTTTATCAAACTGATTCATATGTGCATTATATGCTATAATCATTGCCTTACGAGTTAATTGAGTATTAATCATCATTCTCACCTTCTATATTTTATACAATTTTACATAGTCCTATAATTATTCTTATCTGCTCTTTCATCTAGCTTTCTATCATAATCTTTATTTTTATAAAACCAATCTGTTTTTTGGTCTGTTGGATGTGCTTTTCTATTTTTGTCTAATAGTACATCAAATACTGCTGCTATAGCTAATGCTAATGCAAATAATTCAAATAATGTACTCATATATAATTCCATAGGTAATGTATTGTTAAATAATCCTATAAAATGTTCTAGAAATGCAGGACCATAATATATAAAATGTGCTACCAAATAAATTATAGCTGCTAGTAACTTTCTCTTTATCATAAAACAAATACAGATAAATGTTATAAATAATAAAGCTATCTCCATTGTCATATTTGATGGAGCAAACATAAACTCATTTCCTACAGAATAAAGAACTGTTCCTACTAACCTAAATCCCCAAAACATAAATGCAAACATAGCTATAAGCCAACTTGAAAAATTTTTCATAAGTATTTTCCTCCTAATATAAAAAACTTAAATATATTGTATCATATATTTAAGTTTTTTGCATTATTTTTTATTCATCTATAAAATTAAATTCATCTTTGAATTTTTCTTTGAATATTTCAAATACATTTTGTAATACTTCTTCATCTTCAACACTTACATAAGATTCTTCGTCTTCTGAATCTGTATCTTCTAATTTTAATATTACTACTTCGTCTGCATCTTCTTCTTCATCGTGTGGTAATAATACCACATATTCTTCTCCTTCATATTCAATTAAATCTAAAAATTCAAATTCAATTTCTTCACCATTTTCATCATTTAGTATTATTATATTATCTAGCTCCTCGCTTTCTTGTTCGTTTGGAACATTATTTACATCTTCACTCATTTTTTATTTCTCCTTTCAAAGTTTATTTATATTATAACATTAATAACTAATTTTGTTACAACTAAAAACTATGTCTTTATAGTATGTAACTTATTTTTTATGTATTATTTCCATTGTTTTTTATCTTATCCATATATGTTTCTAATATATATACAGCAGATATTGTATCAACAATATTTCTTTTTTTATTTTTGTTTATATTTAATAAATTCATTGTTTTATGTGCTGCTACTGTAGTAAGTCTTTCATCTATTCTTTCTAATTGCACTTTATTAAATTTACATTTTAATTTATGAATAAAGTTTTCTGTAATTTCTACTCTTTCTGACTTAGTGCCATCCATATTTATTGGAATTCCAATGACTATAGTGTCTACTTTATATTCATTAATTATTTCTTCTAATCTTTTTAAAACAATTTTATCATTTCCATCATGATGAATAGTTTCTAGCCCTTGAGCAGTTATACCGAGCTCATCTGAAATGGCAAGTCCTACTCTAGCATCGCCATAATCAATTCCAAGTTTTCGCATTTTTCCTCCATATCCTATTCATCTAATCCTATATAATTCTTAACCATTCTTTCTAGTAATTCATCTCTTTCTATTTGTCTAATTAAATTTCTTGCATTATTATGGCTTGTAATATATGTTGGATCTCCTGATAATATATATCCAACTATTTGGTTTATTGGATTATATCCTTTTTCTTGAAGTGCATTATATACTTCTTTCAATATTTCTCTTGCTTTAATGTTTTTATCTTTTTCAACCTTAAAACTTACTGTTTCATCCATTACTGACATATAAATCACTTTCCTTTCTACCTGCATAATAAAAATAGATTTTTTCTATACAATAAATTTAATTTTTATTAATCTGTGTATATTTATATATTCAAACTCACATCTAGTAAAATCATTTACTTTACAATTCATTTATTGCATTTTCATTTTTATCTGCATTATCTAAATATTCTTCTAATCTTTTAAGTACTCCTTCTAAAGCTGTTCCTTTATAATATGTAGCTATTATAGCATTCATTTTAGGTTTTGCAATAATATCTTCTGCATCTTCAAACTCAACATCTACTGGTTCTATTTCAAGCGACTCTACCATTTCTTTTATTTGCTTCATAAAATCTACCACTGCTTGTTTTTCTATTCCTGAAAATACTATAACAAACTTTGGCCCCATATATCTCACAAAAATATATTCATTTGAAAGATTAGATTTTATAACTTCGCAGATTTTAGTAATAACAGTATCTCCTGTTTTCCTACTAATATCCTCATTAATTTTTTCTATATTTGTAATTCTAAACATACATACAGTTGAAGTAGTATATTGATCTATTATTCTTCTTCCTTCAGCAAATAAGTATTCTCCTGTTTTTAAAGCACTATATTTGTCATCTCTTACTATACTTTCAATTATTTTTTGATTTTCTACTGTTCTTAATATTGCAACAATATTATTTCTTATAACTTCTAATATTGTAGTGTCTATTTTGTCAAATTCATGGGGCATACTTCCTTCTAATAACCAATATCCTATGTATACATTATCGATATATAAAGGGAAAAACATAGCACATTTTGCTCTAGCAAATTCCATTTTTTGATATGGTAGTCTTTCATTTTCTCCTTCTACTGTTACATATTTAGGTATAGAAGTCTGAATACTTTCTGTAAATATTTCTTCAGACTGTAAATTACTTAATGTTTCCCAATGCTTTTTATCTACATTAGAAGCTTTTACAATATATTTAGTTCCATCATATACAACTATTGTAGAATATTTTATTTGATATCTTTCGATAATAATATTATTTATTAAATTTATTTTTTCCTCTACAGTTGCACTTTTGCTAATAGTATCCATAAAGTCTTGTAATATATTTAAGTTAATAACTTTTTGATTAAGGTTATTAAAGTTTTCTATTTTTTTGTGTATTGATATGTTGTATGCCATCAGTAATATTATAATAACTATTAGTATCAATATTACTCCTATTATCAAAAGATATCACCCCTTCTATTAGTATCTATTTTTCATTTTATTTAGTGTTTCATTCATATTACTTGAAAAATTGCTTGTTCGTGGATTATATGTATTAAACTTATTTGATGGTCTATCATTATTTAGTAGTGGGTACATCATATTTCCTAATTTTTCTAAGCTTGCAATTATATTTTTTGGGTATCCTTTTGTAGATATCTCGCAATTTACTAGCCCATCTAAATATCTAGAATATGTTTCTTGATCAAAAGGTATCGTGCAATATTTTATATTATCCTTATCAAACAATTCTGTCATATACGACATTGATGGATCATTATATGAAGACATACCGCCAATAATTATTTTTTCTGTTATAGTTCTAACTCTTAAAACTTTATTTAATACAATTCTTAATTTGCTTGCATCTAGTATATTTCTTGATTTTAAATTTCTTAAAAATGCTGTTAATGGTTGTATTGTTAATATATCAAAACTTTGTACTAAATATATTTCTTGTGCATAGTTAAAATATGCATAATTTGTTTCATAATCACAATCCATTATTACTAATGAATAATTTTTTGTTAATGTTGTAAGTATATTTTTATAATCTGTAAAATCAACACTTCTATCTGGAAGAGTTGTAAATACAGTTAAATTTTTATTTACTTCAATTCCATCAGCAATTCCATTTGTTAAATTATCTACGCAAGAAAATGCTTTTTTTCTTAATTCTTCATCATTTTTTGTATATATATAATAAGAATTTTTGTTTTGAGTTAAATCTAATATTGCTACTTTTATTCCTTTTTTAGATAGTATTTCTGCCATGCTATTTACTATAAATGATGTTCCATTTTTTGAAGTTCCAACAAATGCAACCAACTTATTTGACATACTTAAAAGATTTTTAAAGTTTTGATCATCATTTTGAGTATAGCTATTAACATTTTCTAATTCTCTACTTTGAGGTTGAGTGGTTCTATTCTCAAATTCTGGATTACTATAATTTATATTGCTTTGATTAGTATTATCTTCATTACCTAAATCAAATAAATCTAAATTATCTTCTTTTTCTTCTTTAATAGGTTCTTCTAATCCTGGTAAAATCAAACCACCGTTTGATGATGTTTCTTCTACTTCTTCGCCTAATCCAAACAAATCTACTGTTTCGTCATCTACTTTTTGGTTAATTTCTTCACTTGCCTCAACTTCTTGAACTTTTTTTGGTCTTCCTCTTTTTCTTTTTGGCTGTTCCTCAACTTCTTGTTGTGCTATCTGAACTTTCTTTGGTCTTCCTCTTTTTTTCTTTACTTGCTCTGGGACACTCTCTTCACTTGCTATATTGCTCTCTACAGATTGTAATATATTTTCTATTTCATCTTTGTCTAATTTTTCTTGTGATGGTATTTCTTTGCTTTGTATGCTTGATATTGGATTTTCTTTATTTGAAGTATTTTCAATTTGTTGTTTTAAATTTTGTGTTTCATTACTTTCTTCTTCCTTTTTTACTCCAGCAACAGAAGGAATAATAACTGGCTTAGTTAGTCCTGATTTTCCTATATTTTTTTCAAATATTTCTAATTTATTTTCACTTGTTTTTTTAGCTTTCTTTTTATCTTGATATTCTTTATTTGGTACATATTTACCTTTTCCTTGATTAACACTTGGTGCTACTGTTCCAAAAGTTATTAGTTCTTGATACTTTTGAGAATTTGCCTCCAGTACTGCCTTAACATTTAATGGTAAAAATTTGCAAATTACTCTTAATTGTGCATCAGTATATTGTTCTGCAATATTATCAAAGCTTTTAACATATTCTTCTTCATTTTTGCCTAATCTTTTATAATGGTTAAGAATATTTTGAATTTCAACTTCATTAACATCGCCTTCGCTCTCTGACCTATAATCCACATCATCAGAATCTATTTTATAATATATTTTTGCATCTTTTTTACTACGTGGTTTATTTATTAGCTCACATACTTTTGAAACCGTTCTATCTTGGCCTAGTAAAGCACTATATATACCAATTCCAAATAATTTTACAAGTATGTCTTCTGATTTAGTTCTTCTATCCGCACATATTAAAATAATTGGAATATCTTGTCCACTGTTTGAAGTTGCTTCATCACTTATAGCGTCCAATCTTTCAAATATAAATTTATCTATAACCCCATAATTATTATTAGCAAATGGTTCTACATCTTCACTTATAACAATTCTGTCATAAGACTTATCTTTTTGTAATTCTCTTGTTATTGCATCAAAGTAATAAACATTTTTGCTTGATATAATTTCTTTATACTCTTGCTGATATTTTTTAATTATTGATTCTGAAATACTTTCATTATTAACAGCAAACAATACTTTCATTTGTTAACCCCTCCAGCCTTTTACAACTATTGCAAACACTAATGGTAACACTTGGCATATAACCATTACTGTTATAATTCCTATCATAGCTCCAAAACCTTTGTCCCTTACATCTAGTTTTCTTATTCCTATTATGTATCTATAAATACCGCTAATTGCAATTCCTACAAATCCAAATGGAATACTATACAATCTAATAATATTTAAAATATATGCAACTAATCCATATGTTGCATCACCATAAGAATCTTGGTAATCTTGCAGTGTTTCAAGTTCTCTATCTTTTATTTGTACTAAATTTACTGTAGAATCATTTTTTATATCTACAGTATTTGAAGTATTTGATGCAAATATTGACATTGAGCATAATCCTAAAACAAATATTATTAGAATGATTATTGTAGCTATTTTTTTCTTCATTTCTTGGTATTTCCCCCTTAATTTATTTTTTATTAAATTTTGTTTATAATATAATATAATTTTAAAAATTTCAATAGATTTATTTAAAATTACAAATAATAATTTACCCAATTTGAATAAATTCTATCTCCATTTTCTTTCCAATTAAATATAGGTCCTTCTTCTGGATTGTTATCTTTATAATAATTTTCTGGCATTTCTATTTTTAGTCCTTTTGATAAATCTCTTTTATATTCTTTATCCAAAGTATCTACTGCATATTCTAAATGTCCTGTCACAAATAGCTGATTTTTTTCTTTGTTTTCTACAATAAATACTCCTGCTTTATCTGATTCTGAAATTAATTTTAAATTAGGATTTTTCTCAATATCTTCTTTTTTTATTGTTGTATGTCTCGAATGTGGAGCTTTGAATCCATCTTCAAAACCAAACAATATTTTTGAATCTTTATCATCTATCATGTGATTAAAAACTCCAAACATTTTATTATCTATTAAATACTTATTTATACCATAATGATAATATAATCCTGCTTGTGCTCCCCAGCATATATGAAGTGTTGATTTTGCATGTTCTTCTGACCAATCCATTATTTTTGTAAGTTCATTCCAATAACTTACTTCTTCAAACTTCATTTGTTCTACTGGAGCTCCAGTTATAATAAGGCCATCAAAATATTTATTTTTTATTTCTTCAAATGTAGAATAAAATCTTTCCATATGTTCAGGTTCAGTAGTTTTACTTATATATGAAGTAACATTTACAAATGTTATCTTTATATTTTTTCCTGATTTAGATAGTTTTCTTAATAATTGTAGCTCTGTGTCCTCTTTTAAAGGCATTAGATTTAGAATTGCAATTTGCAATAGTTCTTGATTTTCAGTATTTACTTTTTTCCCTTCTAGTTCTTCTAGAATTTGTATTTTTTCCCTTCTTAAAATTTCATTTACAGGTAAGCCTGCTTTTGTAATTATTGGCATTTTTATCACCATTTATGTATTGTCCTGAAAAATATATAATTATATACTTTTACCTAAATATTTTATCATTTGTATAACAATAAATCAATAAAAAAGCAAAAAATATTTTATTATTTTTTTGTTATCACTTGCATAATTTATTTTTTTATGCTAATATATAAAAGTAAATTTCATAGGGGTATAGTGTCAATGGTTAGCACGATGGTCTCCAAAACCACAAGTCTGAGTTCGAATCTTAGTACCCCTGCCAAGCATTGCACAATTATTTTAAATTGTGCATTTTATTATATTAAATGGAGCTAGTTATGAAAAATAAAGATAATAAAACAATTGTAGAAAATAAATTTATAAAAAAAATAAAAAATAATGGATTAATAAGTAAAGTATTATCAAATAAATTTGCTCAAAAGCTTTTTACAAAAGAAATAATTTTATACGCTATATTTGGTATTTTAACTACTCTTGTAAATATTGGTTCTTTTTATATAATGACTAAGTTTTTTCATATTAACGAAAACTTAGCTAACAATATTGCTATTATCATAGCTGTTCTTGTTGCGTATTTTACCAATAAAGATATGGTATTTCACTCTAAAGCAGAAGGTTTTGGTGAAAATTTTATTGAATTTTGTAAATTTATTTTAGGAAGATTATTTACAATGATTATTGAATCTATTGGTGGTTCACTATTATTTAAATTTGTACCTATTCCCGCTATTGTTAGCAAATGCATAATTACAATTATAGTAATTATATTAAATTTTTTTATAAGTAAATTTTTCACGTTTAAATCAAATGACTAAAAGTGAGTTTTCTTTTTTACAATAGAAAGTTCAACTTGAAATAGTTATTTGATGATTTTCGGGGGCTATTAGATAACCCAAACACAATACAGTGTTTGGGTAGAAAGCGAGGTTTTATGTCTAATAGTTTTTTTATACCCTTTAAATCTTTTATTTATATTATTATTTTTATAATAATATTTATTTCGGTATTTTTTATTCCATTCTTTTCAAGTTATTCTTTTTCATCTCCAGTTTATTCAAATGCCATTATAGATATTAGCTCTTCTGGATATGCTTGGCCATCTCCACGGATATACTACAATAAATTCATATTTTGGTTATAGAACATCACCTACTGCTGGCGCTTCTTCATATCATTCAGGTTTAGATATAGGAGCTCCTGAAGGAGCTAAGCTTATTGCTGTAACCTCTGGTGAAATCACTTTTACTGGCTTTCTTGGTGGAGGTGGATATACAATAACTCTTACTTCTGGAAACTTTAAATTTACATATTGCCATGTTTCACCATATTATATTGTAAATAAGGGGGACTTTGTAGTACAAGGACAAGTAATTGGATATGTTGGACCTAAAAATGTTTATGGAGTAAAAGGAAACCAATATAAAGATGAAAATGGTAACCCCACAAATGGAGCTACCACTGGTCCACATCTACACTTTGGTGTGCGTGTTAATGGAAATTATATCAATCCTTTAAGTTTATTTTAGTAAGCTTACATATCTTCATCTTCATTATTTTCTTCCTGCTTTGCGTTGTACTTTTCGTCATCTTCTGCTACTTTTTCTTCATGACAGTGTGAGCAATCCCCTAAGCAAGAATATTCTTCTTCACCATTCCAGTCTAATTCTATTATATTATTACAGTTAGGACATTTAATTTCTTCTTTTTCCTCATCTGCTATATCTGTTGTAAATTCATAATTACAGTATGGACAAACAATTTCAAATTCATAATTTTCATCATCTTCATAGATATCTCCCTCGATTTCATCTATTGCAGATTGAACATTATTTATTCTATTATTAATCTCTTCTTGCCTTTCTTCCATTTCTTTTATTCTTGCATCTGTAAGAAGGGTTAATCTATCTATTATATCCATAAAAATAAGTGTTAATTCCATAAATTTTTCTTTGGCGTAAACTAAATCTTCTGGATTTTTAATATTGTTTTCCAAATCCTCCAATATCTTTTTGTATTTACCTTTTAAATCAGACATCAAACTACTTCCTTCCTATATTCTTTCCATATATTCACCAGTTCTAGTATCTATTTTAACAATATCTCCTATATTAACAAATAAAGGTACTGTAAGTTTATATCCATTTTCAAGTGTTGCTGGTTTTCCTGATGTAGTTGTTGTATTTCCAGCAAATCCTGGTTCTGTATATGTAACTTCTAATTCTACGAACATTGGTGGTTCAACTGAGAAAACATTTCCCTTAAATGATAATATTTTTACATTCATATTTTCCTTTAAGAATTTAAGTCCATCACCAATTTGTTCTGCATTAAGTGGTAGTTGTTCATAAGTTTCATTATCCATAAAATAGTATAAACCACCATCATTATATAAGTATTGCATTTCTCTTTTTTCTATTTCTGCCCCTGGGAATTTTTCTGATGGGTTAAAAGTTTTTTCTAAAACAGCTCCTGTTATAACATTTTTTAATTTAGTTCTAACAAATGCTGCTCCTTTTCCTGGTTTTACATGTTGGAATTCAACTACTTTAAATACGTTTCCATCCATTTCAAAAGTTGTTCCATTTCTAAAATCTCCTGCCATATATACTTCTGCCATATATATTTCTCCTTTCAAATTAACATAAATTTTACCTTGTATATTCTAACACATATTTTTCCTTAAATCAAGCCCTATTATCCACTATAATATAATTTTTATCCGATTTAGTTAAATTTATACATCCAGATTTTGTAATTAGTACTGTATCTTCAATTCTAACTCCAAATTGTCCTGGAATGTATATTCCTGGTTCATTAGTAACAACCATATTAGCTCTTAAAGTGCTATCTTCTTTACCATTTATAAATGGTATTTCGTGTATATCTAATCCTACGCCATGACCCAAACTATGAATTAAATCATAACCATTCAATTTAAAATCATTTTCAACCATTCTACTTGCCAGTCTTATACTAGCTCCATCTCTATATTCTTTTAAAGTTTGAAGTTCATTTTTTAAAACTAAATCATATACTTTTTGTATTTGTACAGGTACATAGCCTGCAAATATTGTTCTTGTCATATCTGAGCAGTATCCTTTATACTTGCAACCCATATCTATAGTTATTGCATCTCCTGCTTCTATTTTTTTATCAGTAGGCACTGCATGCGGTTTTGATGAATTAGAACCAGATGCAACTATTGTTTCAAAAGCTAAGCCGTCTGCTCCATTGTTTTTGAAAAATTTTTCTATTTCTTCTTCTACTTCTTTTTCAGTCATTCCTATTTTTATGTATTCACATAAATGTTTAAAGCATAAATCTGTAATATAACAGGCTTTTTCAATATAACCTATTTCTTCATCATCTTTTATCATCCTTTGTTTTTCTATTAGATTTTCTGTTTCTTCAAAATTATTTATTTTATATCTTTCTATATATTTTTTGTATGTAGCATATGTAATATAATTTTCTTCAAATCCTACATTTTCACAAAATAAAAAGAAATTTTCATAATCATCTTTTGAAATATTAGAAATATTATTTACAATTATTCCATCATTTATAGTTAAAACTGATTTAACTTCTTCTAAAAATCTTGCATCTGTTATAAAAAAATTTTCCTTTCTAGTAATTAAAAGTACTCCTTCTGCCTCTATTCCTGTAAGATACCTAATATTTACCGGATTTGAAACAATCATTCCTTGCATATTTTCCATATTAATTTTATCTCTTAACCATTTTATTTTAGGATTCATAAAATAGCCCCCTTTTATTCATTCCTTGCTACATTTTTATAATTAATATGTTCCCAGTGAAAATATTTTAAGCAGTACAAATAATAAATCTGATGTTGAAATATAAATTGGTATCATGCTTGCTACTACTATAAAAGGTCCAAATGGTATGTATTCGCTAAACTTCTTCTTTCTTGATATTAATATTATTATACTTACTATTGCCGCAAATAAAAATGACATTACAGAGATTAAAATCATATTAAGCCATCCAAAGAATAATCCTAATGCTCCCATTAATTTTACATCACCAAAGCCCATTGCTTCTTTTCCAGCAATAGCTCCACCTATTAGAGTTATTATTAAAAATATTCCTCCTCCTACAAGCATTCCTACCATGCTATCAATAAAAATGTTTATTCCTCCACCTGTGATTAGCAAAGTTTTAATAAATGTAAATACTAAACCTGTTTCAAAAATTGTAAGTGTTAATCTGTTTGGTATAATTTGAAGTTTTAAATCAATCATAAATGCTATTATAAGCATTGGTATAAGTAGCATGAATTTTAATGTATCTATTGTAAGTCCATTAAAATATAAAAGAGCAATATACGCTATTGCAATAATTAACATTAGTATATATTTTGGTTTACAATTTTTCAAATATTCCTTAAGAAAATCTTTTGAAAATACTTTTTTGTATTCTGGAAGACGCAAATTGCACCAATCTATAAATTGTCCTACAAATAATCCTATAACACCTGCTACAAAATATATTAATATGTGTAAATCATTTATATACATTTTCTTATTTCCTCCTATTGTTTTTTATATCATCTTATCTTATTTTTATTGTATAGGAAAAATCGACAGATTTTTCCTATACAACAAGGTTAAGTTTCCTTGGACCGTGCGTATTTGCGAAGCAAAACGCACCTGTGTGCATCGAAATCTTTGATTTCGCTAATGCACAC
Organism: uncultured Clostridia bacterium; assembly: GCA_944392085.1. Lineage (GTDB taxonomy): Bacteria > Bacillota > Clostridia > TANB77 > CAG-508 > CALXVA01. The sequence goes on from CALXVN010000035.1 coordinate 12,126, forward strand.
TTTTCTTATTCTTGTTATATTTTTTTATTATAAAATTTTCTATTGGCCTTTTAATTTTCACTATTAAATAATCCTTTTCCTCAATAGGCTTTACTAAAATTGAAAACATATTACATCTATTGGCTCCTATTATATCTGTAAAAATTTGATCTCCTACTACTGCAATGTTTTTATTATCTAATTTTAAAATCTCTTTAGCACGTAAAAATCCTGATTTTAAAGGTTTTTTTCCAAAAAAAATATATGGTACATCTAAAATTTTTGCTACTGCTTCTACTTTTTCTATTTTATTACTATTTGACAATATACATATCTTTATTCCATTATTTTTTAAGTTTTTAGCCCAATCGGATATTCCAGCTGGCATCTTTTTATCTAAATTTATTAATGTATTATCTACATCTAATATTAAACCTTTTATATTATTCTTTTTAAGCAATTCTATATTTATATCTTTTACACTATTTAAGTATTCATTTGGGTATAGCATCTTTTCCTCCATTTCAAGCATAATATTATCAATATGTTTGGCTTTTGTCAAGAGGTTTAAAGAAAATGTAAATTTTCGTACAAATTAATGTTTATTAATAAATATGTAAAAATAGACACTATATAAAATAGTGCCCATTTATATGTTATCTGTTACATCCACAGTTGCAGAATAATATTAAAAATATTAATATAAAGAATAACATACTGTTATCTCCACAACCACTTCCTCCAAATAAATTATTTAAAAATCCTCCGTTTCCACAACTACAGTTGCATCCACAGTTTCTTGAGTCTTCTTGCATACTATATACCTCCATTCTTATTATTTGTATATAGTATGCAATAGATTAAATTTTGGTTACTGATTTTGTTATACTCCTAATGTATATGGTGAGCTTGATGTTCCATTTCCACCTGTTACTTTGATTGTAGATTTTAGAGTAAATACTGGGCGAATTCCAAACGAATTGATAGTAGCAGCTGGATGGCTATCATTTATATGAGCCAAAATACCAACACCAAGTTCTCCACTCCAAGCACCGACGCGACGAACATGAAACATTGTACTTACACGTGAAGCGTTAACAACGCGAGATGCTAACCAATAATCTTTACCTATAATTAATATTCCTAATGAATTCATTTGATTGTAATCAGTAATATAGTTTGTGTCAGTATCTTTAAATTGTCCATTATATGGAATCATATAATCATAACTACTTGTAAAATATCCTGCATTATCTTGACTTGGATTATTTGGAACACTTCCTACACATCGTGCTGTACTATATTTACTAGAATTATATATATCTGCTACTTCATTTAATCTTGCTATTACATTATTATATAATGTTTTATTTCCATCAAAATCACTATTTGCTCCTAATGCATATTTATCTATTACTGTATCACTTGTTATTAATTGTACTCCATATCCTGATGAATTGTCATATAATACTCTACATTCTAAGTTTTTATTTGGTGATGGATATGTTACATAATCTCCTGCTTTCAATGTATTTGCTACTGTTTTAGCTATTGTACTTACTGTTACTGTTTTTGTTACTGTATTTCCTGCTTTATCTATTACATCTACCCTTAATGTATAATTTGTTCCTGATGAAAGACCTGAATAATTATAGTTGTTCCCTCCTGTCACTACAAATACTCCATTTAAATAATAATTATATGCTGATATTCCGCTTAGCCCATCTGAAGCATTTACTGTGACTGCTATACTATTTTCTGTTATTGCTCCTGTTGACATATTTGCTGTTGGTGGTGTTGAATCTTTTGACAAAATGATTCCTCCTCCCCAGCCACTATAATTTCCTGCGTAATCTACCGCTCTTACATAAAACCCTGTTCTTGTATCTGTTGTCCATGTGCAAGGATTAGATACATCATAAATATTAATTCCATCTGGTGACCATTGATATTTCCACAAACCTGATTCATTTTCTATACTATTAAATGTAAGCGTTATATTATTATTCGTCCAAGTATCTGAAACATATCCATTTGTATTTACTGTTGGTATACTTGGCGCTATTGTATCTTTTATGCTTACACTTGCATAATCTCCATAGTTTATTCCATCTGTTAATCTTGCATATACTGTATCATTATGATTTAATCCTGTTACACTTGTTCCTGTTTTCCAGCTTCCT
>CALXVN010000036.1 GCA_944392085.1 uncultured Clostridia bacterium
AATCCTTCAAAATCTCCTCTTTGCATTGGAAGTATTTTATCTAGTGCCTTTTCTCTTTGCTCCTTTGTTTTAGATACAATCATTTCTCTTATTGCAGCTATTCTTTCTGGGGCAAAGAACATATGCTCTGTTCTACATAAACCTATACCTTGAGCTCCAAACTCATATGCTTGTTTTGCATCTTTTGGAGTATCTGCATTTGTCCTTACTTCCATTTGTCTATATCTATCAGCCCATTCCATAAATTTTGCAAAGTTTCCTGAAACAGTTGCTTCAACTGTTTCTATTTTTTCTCCATATACATTTCCAGTTGTTCCATCTAGTGAAATCCAATCTCCTTCATGGTATGTGTTACCATTTACAGTAAATGTTCTTTCTTCTTCATTTACTGATATATCTGAGCATCCAGATACACAGCATGTTCCCATTCCACGTGCTACAACTGCTGCATGTGAAGTCATTCCACCTCTAACTGTAAGAATACCATGACATACTGTCATCCCATCTATATCTTCTGGAGATGTTTCAAGTCTTACTAAGATTAAATCTTTTTCTCCATTTTTATGTTTTTCTAGTGCATCTTCAGCTGTAAACACAACTTTTCCTGTTGCAGCTCCTGGAGATGCTGCTAAACCTTTTGCAATTACTTTTGCCTTTTTTAATTTTTCTTGGTCAAAGTTTGGATGTAATAACTGGTCTAATTGGTTTGGCTCTACTCTTAAAACAGCTTCTTTTTCTGTAATCATTCCTTCATTTACTAAATCAACTGCTATTTGAAGTGCTGCTGTTGCAGTTCTTTTTCCATTTCTTGTTTGAAGAAAGTATAGCTTTCCATTTTCTATTGTAAATTCCATATCTTGCATATCTTTATAATGTTTTTCTAGTTTTGTCGCATACATTACAAAATCTTGATATGCTTCCATATCTGTTTCTTTTAAAGTTTCTATTGGAAGTGGTGTACGAATTCCTGCAACAACATCTTCTCCTTGTGCATTCATCAGATATTCACCAAATATTTTATTTTCTCCTGTCGCTGGGTTACGAGAAAATGCAACTCCTGTTCCGCAGTCTTCTCCCATGTTTCCGAATACCATTTCTTGAACGTTAACTGCTGTTCCCCAGCTACTTGGTATATCATTTAAACGTCTATATGTTATAGCTCTTGGGTTATTCCATGACCTAAATACTGCAGTAACTGCTTCAATTAATTGTTCTTCTGGATTGCTAGGAAATTCTGTTCCATGCTCTTTTGAATATATTCCTTTAAATACTTCTACTAATTCCTTTAAATCCTCTGCTGTAAGCTCAGTATCTAATTTGACGTTTCTTTTTTGTTTCATTTTGTCAATTTCTTCTTCAAATAGTGTTTTTGGTATTTCCATTACAACGTCACTAAACATTTGAATAAATCTTCTATAACTATCATAAGCAAATCTTTCGTTCTTCTTTGCCATTGCTTCTACAACTTCTTGATTTAAACCTAAGTTTAAAATTGTATCCATCATTCCTGGCATTGATGCTCTTGCTCCTGAACGAACGGAAACAAGAAGTGGATTTTCTGGATTTCCAAACTTTTTACCAGTAATATTTTCAAGTTCTCTTAAACTATTAAAAATTTGCGATTTTACTGTGTCTGATACAGTTTCGTTATTATCATAATATTCAATACAAGCCTCTGTTGTTATTGTAAATCCTTGTGGAATTGGAAGCCCTAAATTTGTCATTTCTGCCAAATTCGCACCTTTCCCTCCAAGTAATTCACGCATCGAAGCATTTCCTTCTTTAAATAAATATACATACTTTTTATCCATAATGTTCCTCCCTATTTTTCATATCTTTTGTCAATTTTAATTTTTTATACACATTTTATGTGATAATTATATATATAATTTTTTAAAATGTAAATATAAATTTAAAATAAAATTTAATAATTAGTAACTTAATTTTACTGTTCAGTGTAAAAATAAATATATACAAATACATCCGTCGCATCTTAGTCGGCAATGTACATTTTCTTTCTCCATGTATTCGAAAGAAAAGTACAATGCCGTTCGTAGCGACTAGTCAGAAATATTAATAAGCATGGAATTATTACTAGAACTGAACAGTAACAACTTAATATTACTATTTTGTATAATTAAATTCTTGATATTTTTCGCACCAATAGAAGGAGGGGAAGCACTGTTTCCCCTCTTTCAGCAATCAAAACGTTATTTGTTGTTAGTTCTAGGTTTCACCTTTTTTGGATTGCTATGCCAATCGTTAGGCTTTGCAGCCTTTTCACTCACATCGCTATATGGTACACGAGTTCCTGAATCTAAGGGTAAACCTTTAATAGGTTCTACCTTTGACCGCCTTTGTTGTCTGTTGCCTCGCATTTAGATTACTCCCTTCATACTTTTTTTACACTTTGTAGTGTAGGTATATATTATACTATATATATTTTTGTGTGTCAAAATATATTGGTATGTCATTTAATAGTATTCCACATTTTTATTATTTCTAAATTATTTTAATTTTCATTTGACTTCTTTCTAGTATTATCCAAATTTATTTTATAATTATTTCTTTTTATAAAACGCTGAGAGAAATACTCTCAGCGCTCAGTTCATGTTAAATACTCATTTACAATGGATATTATTTCTGCTTCTCCATTTTTTTCTGCAAGTCTTATCACATCTTCTTTGTTAGGTTTAGCACCTTTCTCAAACAATATTTTTAAAATTTCCGCATATCCTCTTTTGATAGCCCATCTTACTGCATCTACATTATGTAAGTTCACATCAGCTCCTGCGTTAATCAGCTGTCTTAGTATTTCCGGTTGTTTGTAAGCTGCTGCAAATACTAAGCCTGCATTTGGGTTGGCTCCTTCCTCAAGCAAAATAGACACAACTTCTTGTTTTCCTATTTGTGCTGCCCAGCGAATGGCATAATCTTTTGCACGTTGACTTACTTTTCCACTTTTCAGCAGTTCTTTAATTTTTTCTGCATTACCTTTTTCTGCCAAATCACCTAACTTATAAACCTGCTCGTCTTTTTCAAACATGACTTTTTCCTCCTTCTACTAATTATTAAAAAGAGTATATCACTGCCAACTATTTAATATTATAACATAAGTTTACTTGTTTTTCAAGACTTATTCATTATATGTATGTCCTCAATATCTGCATTTAATTCTCTTGTAATAATATTTTGTATTTGTGCTATTTCTTCTTTTGTTGGTTCATTACCTTTTACAATGACATTTACACTTTCATTATTTACAAATATCATCAAATCTTCTATTCCTTTGGTTTTAATTAAATTTTCTGCTATCATTATGGCATTTTGCTCATTACTAATTCTTGTTATTTCTTCTTGTGCAACCTTCTTTTGTGCTTCACTAACATTGGTATTGCTTAATATATCTTGATAATTTTCTATTTGTTGTGAATACATCGTGTTTCTTTCTAATCTAGAATTGGTAAAATATTCATCAGTTGTAATTTTAGTATTTGTTTCAAGTGTGTTTTCTTCTTGAATCTCCGCTTCATCAGTTTCTTCAATAATACCATTTTCCATATTGCTTTCTTCTATATTGCCTTCTAAATATTCTCCATTAGTTAACTTTTCATTTTGATTACTAAATACTATATTAGCATTTCCCTCTAGTATATTTCCTTCTTGTGCATTTGCACTTACTAATTTAGCATCTCCAATACCTGCAATTTCTTCCGAATCTGCAATTGCTCCCGCCTCTAAAGAAGCATTATTAGTAAAATTTAAATATCCTGCTGCTATAACCATAAGACCAATTACAAAAACAATTATTTGATTTTTCTTAAAAACTTTCATATAACCTCCAATCTGTCCCTAATCTGACATTTCAAATACTTGTATTTTATGTGTTGCAAGTCCTGTTACCGCTTCTACTGCTTGTATTATATTTGTTTTAACAACAGAATTATTTGCTCCTTTTGCAGTTATTATTGCTCCTTCTATTTTAGGACTTACTACACTTTGTGTTATAAGTATTTTTTCTCCATCTTTTTCTTCATAAATTACCTCTTTTTTATTATCTGTTTGCGTAACTTTTCTAGTTCCTCCTTGTGCATCCTCTTCTTCTGTTGTTTCTTCACTACTATCTTCATTATATACTGGCATTATTTTACTTGTTTCAGAATATGTAATCATTACTTTTACTTCACCTACTCCATTTATTTTAGATAGTATATCTTCTAAATCTGAAATTAAGCTATCTTTATTTTCTTCTTCTAATTTTCCATTTATAGTTTCGCTTTCTGTAGTTTGAGCTAGTTTTTTATTAGAATCTGTTTTCACCTCATCATTTTTATTATCTTCTCCATCCCAAATAACATTAATTACTATAATAGTTATTATTAATAAAATAACAAAAACTACTAAATTTTCTATCTTCTTTTTGTTTGGTTCATTCTCCTTTTTTATTAGAAAATTTTGCAACTTATCTTTAAACACTGTACTCCCCTCCTCTCATCCAAACTATTTTAATTTATTTTTATATTGTCTTTATCTACTTCATATGTATCACTTAAATATTCTTTTAACTCACTTTTTTCACTGCTTGATATATTAGTTTCACCGCACTATTTCTTTGATATCATTTGTACTGTTTTCTTTTTTCCCTATACTAACTTCTACCTTATTTATACTTTCAACAGGTTCTATTTCATTTTGAGTTATAATATTTTCTTCTTCATCATCATTTACTTCATTTTTCTCAAATTTTGTTATATTTAATGTAATACTTAAAATTTTGTAATTATTGTCATTGGAAATATTTACATCCATACTATTTACGTTATACCCTTTAGCTTTTAGCTTTTCTTTCATATCATTTTTTATTCCATCTAAATAAATACTTTTAATATTGCTTTCATTATCACTTTGTATAGTATTTTGCACTTTTGTATTTTCATCCATCTCTTCCACATATTGACTTAAATCCAATACATCAGATACTTCAATTTCTTTTCCAGTAAATTTAGTAATAATAGGAGAAACTATAGTAAAAAGAACATATATTCCAATAACTACTTTTATATATTTTTTCGAGTTACCTTCTGGAAGTAACATTTCAATAATTGTGCCAATAACAACTGCAATAATTATTCCTCCAGCCCAAGAACTAATCCAATTTATTATATATATCCCTCCTTTTTGCGCAATTGGGGACGTACACCTTCTGCGCATTATCTATACATCATACCACTATTAGATATATTTATAATTAATGTAGTTCCAATAATAAACATAACTGATATTGAACACATTATTCCTAAAAGAGTTTTAAAAGTATCTCCCATTTGGTCAAGCAAGCTTATTATTTTACTATCTGCTATAGGTTGGCACAGTGCAGCTCCTAAATAATATATTGCCATTAGAATTGTAAGCTTTATTATGGGGCTAATTGCAATTCCTATTAATACAATTATTCCAACTATACCTGTTGCATTTTTAAGTATTGAGCTACACCCTATAACCGTATCTACTGCATCACCTAAGATTTTTCCTACTACTGGGATAAAACTAGATACTGCTGCTTTTGCTGTCTTAGCTGTAATTCCATCAACACTACTACTTAACGTTCCTTCTATTGATAATACTCCTACAAATACAGTAAGTATTACTCCTAATATCCAAACAACACTTGTTTTGAAAAATTTAGATATTTTATCTATCTGAATTCTATCTGATATCTTAGAAACTACACCCAGCGCAGTTGATACTAAGACCAATGGAATAATTATTCCTATTAAAAAATTGCCTATGAAAGTAATTAAAAATAATATAATTGGTTGTATTAAGTTTGCTGAAGTAATGCTTCCAGTTGTTATCATAAGAGTTATCATAATAGGAATTAATGAATTCATAAATCCAACTAAATTTTGTATAGAATCTTTTACTATATCTAATATCTGTATGAAGTTTGTCATTATAAGTGTTACTATAAGAATGTATTGTACATAATATGTAATTTGGGCTACTCCTTTATTCTCTAATCCATCACTTAAACTTTTTAAAATACTATGTATTACTATAATAACCATAATACTTACTAAAATAGTTATTGCATCTAATACCTCGCCACCTAAGCTATTTAAAATACTTTTTATAATAGTTTTGTTATCTATATTTCCAGATATTGCAGAAGTAAATAAATCTCCCATATCAATATCTTTATATATTTCTTTAGTATATTTATCTGCTTCTTTAATAAATGAATTAATACCTAAAGTTTCTTGTTGTGATTCAATTATACTTTCTTCACTTACTGTTTCATTTTCAGCATAAACTATATTTGGAATAAATATTATCAGTAACAACAAAATAATAATTATCTTTTTCATTGGATTACCTTTCTATGCTATCTAGTTCTACGTAGCAATTATACTTTTCTTTCGAATACTTCGGAAGAAAAAAAATGTTTTAGTTGCTAGCAAAGTGGAACTGATTTTAGTAAATTCATTTACGGCAATATCTCTACTACTGTTTCAAGCAAACTAGAAATTATGGGAATGGACATAGAAACTATAATAACCTTTCCACCCATATCTACTTTACTTGCTATTGCAGATTCCCCAGTATCTTTGCAAATACTTACTGCAAATTCAGTTAAAAATGCTATTCCAGTAATTTTTATAAGAAGTTCCAAAAATTCATTATTTATAGCTGTTTTATTAGATAATGAAGTTAATAAATTTATTATTCCTTCAATTTTTCCCATTATAAATAATAAAATCAACGCTCCTGCTACAAGAGATATATATACGGTAAATTCTGGTTTATATTGACGCACTATAATAATTATTATTAGAGATATTAAACCAATTCCTATTATTTTTATAATATCCATAACTTTCCTTTCAAGCGAATGCGCAATTGGGGACGTACACCTTTTGCGCACTTAATATTTTTATAACCCAAACATTGTTCTTACTGAATCAAACAAAGTGCTAATCTCTTTAATAACTAAAGTAAGAACAATAACTAATCCTGCTAAAGTAGTCATCATAGCTTGATCTTCTCTTCCAGCTCTTACTAAAACCTGATGAAGAACTGCTACCAAAATTCCTATTGCTGCAATTTTAAATAATAAATCTATATTCATAGTTTCAATCCCTTTCTTTAAACAAGTATAATAACTATTGCCAATCCAATTACCCCTCCTAATGTCTTATATAACTTTTCATTTTTTTGCTTTTCCTTTTCAGCAATATCAATTTGAGTATTTAAAAAATTTTGTACCAATTTTATTTCACTAACTTGTCCTTCTAAATCGGTCTTTCCTAACATTCTTCCTAAATTTTTAATTACATTTTTATCTTCATCAGTTAAACTTATATCTGCTTTTTCTATTGTTTCTTCCCAGGCATCTCCTGCTGACATATTTTTCATCTTACCAGAAGCAATTTTAAAAATTTCTCCAATTTTTCCTTTTATATTATTTCCTATCTCATTAAAACTTTCAGGAACAGATTCATAAGTAAATCTAATTTTTGTCAGAAACATATTTAGGGCATTTTTCATTTCTTTTAACTCTGAAACTCTATTGTAATATTTTCTTGCAATAACTTTGCCAACCTTTAAGCTTGAGTAAAATATTAAAAATAAAATAAAAACTTTAACAAAAAACATTTGTATTCCCCCTTTTATTTGTTATCTTTTCACTTTAAATTTTATATACTGTATTATTATTTTTAACTAGTCGCACGCAGGCGATGCACTTTTCTTCCGAATACATGGAGGAAGAAAATGTCCATCGCCGATTGAGATGCGACGGAAACAATTGCATGTTATAAAAAATTTATCTATTTACTATAAATCACCCTAACATTCCTATTTTCTCCAATTAAAATTACCTTTTCTATTATTTTTAAATCATACAGTTTGCTAAGTATAGGATTTAGTGTTATATCTTCTAAATTTCCTCCATGGGCTGTAAAAATACCATTAATTCCAGATGTTACACCATAGTTTATAGCTTCCACATCTTCTTTAGTTCCAATTTCATCTGCTGCAATAACTCTGGGATTCATTGAACGAATTAACATTTTCATTCCAACGTCTTTTGAAATATTATCAAGTATATCAGTTCGTTCTCCTAAATCGTTTTGAGAAATTCCTTTATACATTGATGCAATTTCTCCTCTTTCATCAACAACTCCAACATTAATACCTTTAAAATTATATTTACTAATTCCATTACTTATGTTTCTTATGCAGTCTCGTAATAGAGTAGTTTTTCCTCTACCGAGGTGGTGAAAGAATAACTGTATTGTATATTGTATTTTCTTTTAAGTTTAATATGTATGGTAATATTACTTCACTACAACCAATTATTTGCTTTGATATTCTAAAATTCAGACTATATATATGTGAAATATTAATAATTTGTCCATCTTTTACAACTACATTTCCTGTAATTCCGAACTCTATGTCCGACCTTTTATAGTAATGAAGCCATTACAAATTTGATTTTGGTATGTATATATTGAGTTATCACAAATTCGTTGAAGTATCTCTAATATTTCATTGGTATTTATTAAATAGTCTACTTTAAATTCATCTTGTCCTATTTTTAGCAAAATGTTTCGATTAGCACGTACTCTTATTTCTTCTAGACTATCTAATTTATTTCCATATTCAGTTATTTTATTTTGAATATTATATGGAAAATATTCTAATACTTCTTTTACACTATTAATCATTTGATTTTCTCCATAAACAAAGCGACCTTGGTCGCCCTTTGTTTTTGCCGATTTGAGTTTCCGACTAAAAGGAGGAAATCTCAAAGGCAATGGCGATTATAGCCTTTTTATATAATAGGAAATTTCTCCGAAATTCCTATTATATAAAAAATACAACATATATATTAAATATATATGCCGTATCTTTTTATTTTAGAACTATTTTTATTTAATTTATTTCTACAATTCCTATTTCGCAAACATATCCAGTAGTTGCATCATATGATAGTGTAACATTGTATGTTTTTCCTGATAGTATACTATTTTTTATTATATCAGCATCATTTGCATTCATAACAAATGAAGTTGCTGAAGCTGTTTCTCCCAATTTGATATTTATTTTCTCTACAGTAACATCTAAATTATTTGCTTTTACTTTATCACATAAAACTTTTACTTGATTTCCACTTATTTCTCCTTTATATGCTTCAAACTTTGCATTGTTTGTTTCTATTTCTTCTTTATTTAAATTGCTATTATTTATACTCGAACTAGCAGTATTATAAATTAATATAGTACTTGGTGCTGTAAACCACATTACCATAGGATTTATAAATTCTGCTTGATATCCTATTTGTGTCATTTGATTTGAATTAATTTGTGATATTGCCATTCCTAACTGTGTTATAAATGGTTGTACTTGTTCTGCTGGATAATTATTAAGCACTGCTGTACTTTCTTGAGGTATTGCATCTATTGTAATTGAATTATCAAATGTAACTGTGTTGTTAAATGAATACTCTAAACTTATATTTTCTGCATTTTCTCCTGTAATATCTACAGTAAATAAGTAGCTTTCTGTTATCGTATTTGTATCTAAACCCGAATATGCTATTTGAGCAGAAATATTGTTTGTATCTGTTCCGGTTATATCAAAGTTATAAGAAACATTTGATTTTGTTTGATTTTTTGTAAATTCAAGTACTGTATCTTCTGAGCTAATACTAATTTTATTTGTACTACCATCTTTTTTAGTTACACTTATTGTAATATTGCTATCATCTGCAGATGTTTCATTTAAGTTATCAATTAATTCTTGTATATCTTCAGAAGAAATATTCATTGTTTCGTCTTGATAAACTTCTAAAATAATATTGTTTATCTTATTAAGCATCATTGTATCTGTACTCAATATTTGTAAAGCTTGAACTAAAATATTTTTTATTTCCTGTTTTGTTAATGTTAAATTATAATTTGTAGATCCATCAGTATTTTCTATTTTACTGAATTTTTCTTCTGATATTCCATTAAATATAGGTTGTAAATATGTATTAAGCAAATGTGCCTTTTCTTCATCTGTGAATTTTATAGATTCAATTTCTTGAGCTTCTAATCTATCTGGAATTTGACTTACATCAGTTGCACCTAATTTTTGGAATAATTCTTTTAAATTATTATTTTCTATTGCAACATAATTTGGAGTAATTGAATCCATTTTTATTCCGTATATATCCCCGTCTTGCTTATATGTAAATGGAAGATTTACTGTGTCTGTATAATTTATTTGTATATTTTCTTCTACCTTTTTATTAGCATTATCTATTTTACCGTTAAAAGTTATATTTGTATTATTTGCAATATTAATTGCATTGATTATAGTTTGCATTGATTCATCTGTATTATCTTCTAGATTTCCAATGTAAGCTGAAAAATCACCTTCATTTGTATATGCTACACTCTTCTTTTTATTAAAATAATTTTCAAGACTTGTTATTGCTTCTGAATCAGATTTGTCATTTATCATTAAAGCTGTATATTTTGCAAATAATTCTTTATTTGTTTTAAACATATCTGTTGCTAAAAATAAATATGCAAACACTCCTCCTGCTATTAGTAATAAGATTATTATAAATATAATAACTATTAGTAATGTTTTTTTCTTCATTTAATCTTCCTCCTTGTTCATTTGTAAAAAGCAGAATTAATAATTTCTGTCTTACAAATTCTGCTTTACCAACAATATTTAATTATTCCTCCCAATTATGATATACATTCATTACATCATCTAAATCTTCTAAGTTGTCTATTAATCTTTGCATTTTTTCTCCATCTTTCTCATCTAATTTAATATATGTAGATGGAACCATTTGAACTTCTGCTTCTAAAAATTCTAAACCGTTTTGTTCTAGTGCCTCTCTAACATTTGCAAAATCTTCTGGAGTTGTTGTTATTTCATAACATTCATCTGTAGCTTCAAAATCTTCTGCTCCATTATCCAATGCTAGCATCATCATATCATCTTCTGATAAACTCGTAGTAGTTCTATCAATAACTATTACACCCTTCTTAGAGAATAAATATGATACACAACCTGATGTTCCTAAATTTCCACCTGCTTTATCAAAAGCATGTCTAACATCTGCTGCTGTTCTATTTTTATTATCTGTACTTGCTTCTACAATAACTGCAACACCATTTGTTCCATATCCTTCATATGTAATCTCCTCATAGTTTTCATTGTTTCCTGCACCAGATGCTTTTTTTATAGCATTATTTATTGTATCATTTGGCATATTGTTTGCCTTACATTTTGCTATTACATCTTTAAGTTTAGAATTACCAGCCGGATCAGGACCTCCCTGTTTTACTGCTATTAATAATTCTCTACCTAATTTAGTAAATATTTTACCTCTTGCGGCGTCTGCTTTACCTTTTTTTGCTTGAATATTATGCCATTTACTATGTCCTGACATCGATAATTCCTCCTTTTTATTTTAAAATATTACTAAGTAGCCACACGCAGGAGATGCACTTTTCTTTCGAATACTTGGAGAAAGAAAATGTTCATCTCCGGCTAAGATGTGGCGGACTTATATAATTGTATATATTAATACTATATTTCTATATTATCACATTTTTTTATTTTTGTGTAGTGTTTTTTACAAATTATACTTGTTTTAATTTTTTTGCATATTTTGTTGCATTATTTTTTGATCTCATCTATTGTAAAAAAAGCATATGTAAAAATTCCTCCAAGAGTCGAATATTCTTTAACTGAAACATGATTTAGTTTATATGTTCATTGTTCAATAGATTGTAATTTGTGTTTATTTTTGTATTTCATTAATTATTTTGTCTAAGCCAGAAAAATCAATAAAATTGACCTTTTTATTATAAGTTTCTATCATTGCTCTATCTTCAGCTGTTTGCTTTTCTTTCGGTAAATTCTTAACTGCATTATAAAGTAATTTCATCATAGTTTTATGAGCAAAGTTTAATTTTGAATAATCTATTCCACCTCTCAAATGAAATATTTTTGCTTTTTCAAAAACTTCTTTTGGTATATGACTTTTCATATTATTCCTTATATTATTTTTATTTAATTCATCTGTTGGATCTGAAAGACCAACTGTTGCAATAATAATATTTTTGCTTGAGATATCATTTAATTTTATTAGTGTTTTTGACATTCCTAATACTCCACCAGCATACAAACCACCTAAATAAATAATATTATCATAATCATTTATTTGCTGATTAACCTCTTTAAAAGAAATTACTTTTATATTTGTTTTTTTTGAAAGTTCATCTGCATATTGTTTTGTTGCTCCATAATGAGAAGCATATATTATAATACTATTCATAGAAACTCCTTATTTTTTTACTTACTTTTAAATACTAAAATTGCTTTTGCTGTTCCTGTAATCGACATAGTAACTAATTCATACCCTTTTTCTAACATTTCGTTTGCTTTCTTTTCTACTTTTTGTGCCATATCATCTGCCTTTGGTGAATACTCTATAATAACTGTTTTATACATCTTCCCACCTCCAAATTTTATTGAAAATTTATTCTTTTTTATTTTTCTCTTTTGCTACATAAATAATTGATAATATTATTCCTACTAAATTAGTACCTACTGATAATCCTAGTAATAGTCCTTTAGTAAATTCTCCAAACGAACTCGTTTCATTACCAGTAAAAAATATATATGCTAAATATAGTATATTTCCTAATATTATTAAGGAAATTCCAGTTTTAAGTTTGTTCATTTTAAATTTTCCCTTCTACATTATGTTATCTTAAAAATTAATTTCAATTAGCTGTATTGACTAATATAACAGTTCATGCATTATTCTATTTCCTATTAAAGTCATATTAACATCTTTTTGTGGAGATATGTTTGATAAAACCACAATTCCAACTTTCTTTTCTCTGTTAAATCCAATATAGCTATTGAAATTGGTTGTAGAACCATTATGCCATATAATATTGTTCTTATTATCTATCATCCATGTCATTCCCACACTATCAACATTTACATCAAACATATCATAAATTTCATTAACCACATTCACATCTTTTAATGGCTCTTGTGTCTTTATTACACAATTTTCATCAGATGTGATTAGTATTTCTAAATATTTTGACATATCTTGAATATTAGAAATAATTGCTCCTGTAGGGATATATCCATCATCTTCATTCCATTTCCAATATCCACTTAAATTACCTGTTCCTGTTGCAATAGTTGTATTATTCATATCTAATTGTTCTAAATATTCTTTTAATAAGTTATTATAGTTTTTATCATATACTTTCTCTAATACTAATCCTAATGTTGAAACACCAAAGTTTGAGTAATTAAAATTATAATCTCTATCTTCCAACTTTGTTTTATTTAATTCTTCCAATAATTGTTCTTTTGAAATATTATAGAAATCATTTTCTCCAGTAAAGTAATTTTTGATTTTCTGAAAGCTTAAATAATATGGTTTAAGTCCTGAGGTGTGTGTAATTATTCTTTTTATTGTTGGATAATATCTATTTTCAAGCTCTAGATAATTCGAGATATTGTCATCTAAATTTATTCTACCTTCATCTATTGCTTTAGAAACTAGCATTGCTGTAAAGGTTTTAGTAATTGAACCTATCTCATAATCATAATTCAAATTATATTCTGCACCATATACATTATATGTGATACCATTTTCATCATATATGGCTATTGATATAATTGAATTTTCATTATTATTTAAAGTATAATCTATCATTTGGTTAGATGTATATTGACTAATCTCTTTCATCTTATTTTTATATATAATTCCACTAATAAGATTATATATAAAATATAAAAAAATTATTATGATTACTATAATTGTAAAAATCTTTAATTTTCTTTTTTTCATCTAATTTCAACTCCAAAGACAAATTATAATTGTTTATCTATACTTTTAATTTTGCTTATACTTACAGGTATATAATCAACTACATCACAAGAAACGCATACATGATTTTTCTTGTCAAATTTTTTATCTATTGGTTTATCATGTATATGTCCAAAAACATTGATTTGATTTTCTCCAACTTCTTCAGTTGGTGCATGTGTTAATAATAAATTATCTAAAATAATTTTCTTCTTATAAACCTCTAAGAATCCT
>CALXVN010000037.1 GCA_944392085.1 uncultured Clostridia bacterium
CAATTAATTTTCTAATTTCATTTATTAAATCTTGCATGCTTGTTCCACAACATTCAATAAAATATTTTGCAGTTCCACTATCAAGCTTAACTTTATATGCAGCACAAATTTTTTGAATATTTTGGATTAACTCTGGTAATTTAAGTAAAGCAAATTCCACTACTTCTCCATTTTTCTCTATAGCTTTATATAAAGCATTTTTTTCTGCTTCTTCTTCAACAAAAACTAGCTCTACTGCTTCATTTATTACAGATATATTTTCATTTATATACTCTGAAATTTTATTCATTAATTTATTTGTTACTGCTTCTTGCCCTTTTGCTGTTTTCTTTTCCTTTTTAAAAAGTCCTGTATCTCGTGCTATAATTAACTTTTTCTCATATCCAAAAGCAGGAGTTTCAATATCTGAAATCAACTCTTGTGCATTGGTATCATCAATTTTAATATAATTAATTCCATTTACTAACTCTCCAAAATCTTTTTTTATCTTTTTTAGCCTAGTTTCTAAAAGATAAGTTTCTTCACCAAATAATAATTTAACCGACATTGAATTTCCTCCTTTTTAAGAAATTTTAGACATCCCCAACTTTTCCATTCTTTGAGAAATTTGAGTGGCTGTCTCCAATTTTTCTTTTTAGAGCTTTACCGAAAATTTAGATGAATGTGCATGGCAAATTGCTGCTGCCATGCTGTCTGTAGTATCATCTAGTTTTGGTAAATTTTCCACACCTAAAATCATTTTAACCATTTTCTGTACCTGAATTTTATCTGCTCTCCCATATCCTACTACTGATTGCTTTATTTGAAGTGGAGTATATTCAAATGTGGGAATATTTTTTCTGCACCCTACAACCAATATTACCCCTCTTGCTTGTGCTACATTTATGGCTGTTTTTGCATTGTTATTAAAAAATAGTTCTTCTACAGAAATAGCATCTGGTTTGTATGTATCTATTATGTTTTCCAAATCATTGTTTAACTTTAATAATCTTAGTGGAAATGATTCTCCTGCTTCTGTGAGTACTGCACCAGATGTTACAAGTTTAAAACTATTTCCTTTATAATCTATTATACTGTAGCCGAGTTATTGCAAAACCCGGATCTATTCCTAAAATTCTCATTTTTTCTTAAGTCCTTTCTTAGTTTAAGTTATATATATGTATATTTTGAGACATTTTGCAGTTCGCTTGAGCATACCAAACGAGCAGTATACTGCAAGTGCATATTTCTCTTTCGTTCTAAAGGATTATACGGAAAACTTCAGCAATACTCCACGCCTGTGCATAAGTTCCTTGTGGTCTACATTTTTTATTATCAGTATCATATAATTCACATATATTTCCTATACTCGCTCCATTTACCATCTCATTCCAAAATACTTTTCTTGTTTTAGCTTTAAAATCTAGTAATTTATCTTCTAACTCCTTTTTTGTTTTCTTGTTTTTTTCTTGTTTTATCATGTTTCTTAAAGTATCATAATATAATCCTAAAAGCCATGGCCAAATTACTCCTTGATGATAGCTCATATCCCTTTTTATCATATCGCCTTCATATTTCTCTTTGTAGCCTTCTTCTCCTTTTGCCAATGTTCGTAATCCATAGTCTGTAAGCAATTTCTTTTCTACTGTGTTTAAAATTTCTTTCGCTTCATTTGAATTAGCATCAATTACTGGATATGAAAGTGATAATGCAAATAATTGATTTGGCCTTATTTTAGAATCTCCTAGTACATCATAAAGGCATTTTCTTCTTTTATTATAAAACTTTTCATTAAAAGATTTTTTACATTTTTTAGCTAAATCTGCATATCTTTTCGCTTCTTCCTTTCCTCTTGTTAAAATAGTTATTTCTTCCATAATCTTTAAGGCATTGTACCATAAACTATTTATTTCTACTGCTTTTCCATTTCTAGGTGTTACTACAAAATCCCCTATTTTTGCATCCATCCAAGTATTTTGTATATTTTCTGTTCCTGAAGAAATTAGAAAATCACTATCCATATAAATATTATTTCCGTCTATATCTATTCTTTCTTGATATGCATTCATTATTTTTACTAAAGATGTATATATGTTGTTTCTTATCCACTCGTATTCATGTGTATAGTTTAAAAACTTTTTAACTTGCTCAAATAATAATAGTGATGCATCTGCACTATTATATAAAGGTCTAGAATCATAACCAGAATAACCGATTTGGCACTAATCCATATTTTATATCTCTTATACAAGTTAAAAGTACTTCTTTTGCTTCCTCAAACCTTCTAGTTTTTAGTAATAATCCTTCAAAAGAAATCAAAGTGTCTCTTCCCCAGTCTAAAAACCATGGATATCCAGCAATTATTGTATGTAGTGCAAATGATGGTCTATACACTAAAAAATTATCTGTAGCAATCACAAAATTTTTAATCATGTCTATATATGCAGGTTCTTTTGCTTCTTTTTGCTTTTCATCTAGCAGATATGTGTTATATATTATAGAACTTAATCTTACAATTTCTTTATTAATTAAATCTTTGCCATCTAGTTCTTCTATGTTTTGTTCTAAAGAACATACAAAAGTAACATATTTTTCTTCATTTGGCTCTAACTCTATTTCATATATGCCTGGTACTATATGATTTTCAGTATCACCTTGTCTTCTTTTTTCTTCTTCAATATAGTACATATTTCTAAATATGTCATTATCATGCCTAATATATTTTCCGTCTGAAGAATAAATATATACAGGATTTTGTGAATGGTTATCAATAATAAGCTTTACTTTATTATTTTCTATTTCTTGATTTAATTCAATTTTATCTTTTGTATTAATTGTATGAAATCCTCTAAAATTCACAACTGGAGCTAGTCTTAGTTTAGATTTCCTAAATCCATTTTTTATGAAGTAATAAATTCCAACTGTATTTTTTCCATGCTCTAAGCAGATAAATTTCTTTATCATTGTATCTTCAATTTGGTATGTAAGGATGGGAATATACTCTTTTTCAAAACTAATTAGATTTTTATATCCATCGGATATAAAATTTTTGCAAACATTGGTGTATAAATTGTGTACTTTGCCATCTATTTCTATACTTTCATCTACTTTGGATAATATTAATTGCCTATTTCCTGGTGGCATTAAAGGTGCTACAAGTAGCCCATGATATTTACGAGTATTTGCTCCTATTATAGTTGAACTACTATATCCACCTATTCCATTAGTTATTATCCATTCTCTTCTTAATCCTTCTTCTAAGGATAAACTTTGTTTATTATATTTCATTTGTTTCCTCCGTTTTTTATTTTCTTTATCTATATCGTTCAAAGTTAATAAAATTCACATACTTTCTATTTTTTCTTTTTTCGTAATTCTTCTTTCTTTTTTTGTTTTAAATCAGATTCTTGTATAGATTCAATTCTTTGGCTATATTTTTTAAAGAATTTACTTTTTCTTTGTTTATCTTTGTCATCTTTTTCTTTCTTATCTTCTTTTATCTTCTTTTTATTTTCTTTACTTTGCTCTTTTAAATTTTTCTTACTATCTTTAAGTTTATTGTTAAGCATCATATATTTTGTATTGTTTTCCATATTATTAAATTTTAAATCATCACAAATTAATTCTATAATTGATGCTGCTATTGCATCTGGATTATGACGTATAAATCCATTTTCTATGTATGAAAGTTTTCTTTGTAGTAAATACACTCCATCTACTTTAACCTTTGAAGTATCTTGCTCTACTAAGTCTGCTCCTTCCATATTGTATTTTCTTATATATTCAGGTATTATTTCTCCTGTATCGTAAATACAATACTCTACAATACCTTTTCCAACATGTTCATTTATTGCTTTAATATGTTCTGATAATGTATAATTATCTGTTTGTCCTGGTTCTGTCATAATATTGCTTACATATATTTTAAAAGCTTTGGTTTCCTTTATTGTTTTTGCTACACCTTTAACTAAAAGATTTGGTATTACATTTGTGTATAAGCTTCCAGGTCCTATAACAACTGCATCAGCTTCCATAATTGCTTCTATAACTCCAGGCGATGCTTTACAATTTGATGGATTAATAAATATTCTATTTATTTTACAAGTTTTTTCATTTATAACTTCTGGTATTTTTTCTTTGCTTTCTATAACAGTTCCATCTTCAAGTTCTGCACAAATTTTGATTTCTTCCATTGTAGCTGGAAGTACTTTTCCCGTTATGTTAAAAATGTTTTGTGATTGCTTAACAGATTCTGTAAAATCTTTATATGTATCTTGCATAGCTATAAAATACATATCACTAAATGATAAGTCTTTAAGTCTACCATATTTAAATTTAAAATTCATTAATTTTTCCATTGCATCTTCTTTTTCTGAAAGAGCAACTATACTTTCTTTTATGTCATCTAAAGGTAATGCTTCAAGAACTCTCCTTGATTCTGTTTTTTGTGCTCCATAATCTGATACAGTAACAATTGCAGTAATATTATCTGTATATTTTTTAAGTCCTTTTAAAACTGAATTTAAGCCGCTTCCCCCACCAATAACTACAATTTTTGGTCCTTGATTATACACTCTTTTATTAAATATTAATGACTTAACATTTGATTTTTCTTCTAAATTTCTTTTGTCTGTATCTTCTACTAATATTTCCAATGTTCTTTTTTGCACTGCTACTATGCTATATACAATGAATATAAATCCTAAAACAAATACTACCAATATTTTAGCTAAATCTATAAATTCTATTTGATTGCTTGTTAAAACTTTTGCCATTCCATATAAGCAAAGTAAAATTCCTATAATTATTAATATTATCCATCTCTTCATTTTTGTATTGGATTTAAACCATCTAAAAAAACCTCTCATTTAATTTCTACCCTTTCTATTATTTTTTCTTTTACTTCTTCCAAATACATGAATTAAAATTAGAAAAGAATTAAATTTTGACTAGGAAAATGAGTTTGCAATTTAAGAGGTGCACTCTTGTATGCTTACTTAATGACAACGTCAAAATTGTAATTCTTTTTCATTTTCACTCTCCTAAAACTTCAACTTCTAGTTTAATACTTTTTCCTGTTTTTTCATAAACTGTTTCTTTTATATATGTAACTAACTCTAAAATATCTTGAGCAGTAGCATCTCCCTCATTTACAACAAAGCCTGCATGTTTTTCTGATACTTTTGCCCCACCTATTTTATATCCTTTTAGTCCACACTCATCTATTAATTTTGCTGTAATAAAATCTTCTCCTCTTTTAAATGTACTCCCTGCACTTGGGCTATCTGGCTGTGTTTGCCTTCTTTTAAGATTCAATTCTTTCATCTTTTTTTCTATTTCTTCTTTACTTCCATAAGCTAATTTTAATTTAGTTTCTAATATAACATATCTCTTACTAGAAAAAATGCTATTTCTATATTCAAATTTCTGTTCTTCATTTGATAATTCTACAATTGTTGGTTCATTTGCTTTTTCTATTGGCTCTGTTATTTCAATATCATCAATATATGATTTTTCTCCAATCAGATTATATCTTTTTAAATCTAAGCATTTTGTGCTAACCACTATATTTTTTATTTCGCTACCATATGCACCAGCATTCATTTTAACTGCTCCACCTATAGTTCCTGGTATCCCTGATGCAAATTCAAAACCTGTAATACTTCTTTTTAATAACTCTTGTGCAAGTGCCATAAGTTTGACTCCTGCTCCAACTGTAACTATTACTTCTTTGCTTCTACTAGAACTTTCATTATTCTCTATATCTTCATATTTTATATATTCAAATTCTATTTTTACAACTATTCCTCTAATTCCTTTATCTTTTACTAGAATATTGCTACCATTTCCAATTATATAAACACGTATATTATTTTTCTTAGCTATTTTTATAACATACTTTAGTTCTTCTATATTTTTAACCTTTACAAATATATCTGCATTTCCGCCTACTTTAAAAGTTGTGTGTTTGCTCATAGGCTCATTCATATATATTTGTTCTGAAGGAATCTCTTTAGTTAGATTTTGACATACTTCTAAGATTTTCAAAATTAACTTCCTCCTACCTAAAATTACACATAGATTTTATCATTTTTTATAGAAATTTACAATAGAAATGTTTTATTTTATTAGTATATAGTTAATATACAATATAAGAAAGGTGTGCGTTAGCGAAAGCAAGCTTTCGACGCACACATGTGCATTTCGCTTCGCGAATATGCACAGCCCAAGGAAACCTAACCTTGTTGTATACGGAAAAATCGTTAAGAATACTGAAGTATCAAATAAAAAGTCGATTTTTCCTATACAATAAAAAAGATCCAAATTTATTGAATCTTTTTTAAAAAATATTTTTTATATTTATCATATTCTTTTCTTCTATATGTTCTAAAATAAATACGCATTTTTCTATTTCTGGTATTGTTTCTTTAAAATTTTTTATTTCTATTAACCCATTTATAGCAAAAATTTGAGTTTCAACTTTTTCTAATTCATCATGTTCTATATAATAGGCTAATTTTCCTTGATATTCATTCCATTTATTATCAATTTGCTCTATTTGCTTTGAAATATCTTTATTGTTTGTTGCATCTGATAAATTTACTTGTTTTAGATTATCTAACATTTCCTTCATTTTGCCAACACATTCTTTTGTATAATTTTGTGTTATTATATTAACAATTATAATTAAAGCAACTATAATTATACATACAACCATTTCTTTTTTCATACTTTGCTAAGCTCCTTTTTATTTTATTATTTGCTTATTTTTTCTTGGCAATAAATTTCTTCTTTTCCATCTATCGTTACTATTAAAGCTTGCTCTGGTTCTATTCCAAATTTGTTTATTTGTTTTTTTAACCAATTATAGTCTTTTTTCATTTTTTTTAAATTTTCATACATTACTTTTCCATCTAATACTAAATCATACGTTATTCCTTCATATTCTGGTTCTATCCCAAAATCTTCTGGAGTTGTAGTTCTTTTATTTGATTTTTGTATAACTGTAACTTGTCCACTTGTTTCTAATATTGCATATTCTACATCTCCTATATTTACTACATTACTTGCTCTTAGTCTTTCTTCTAGTTCATTTATAGTAAATCTTTCTTTTTTTAACATTTTTTCGTCTATTCTTCCTTTATGTATTAATATTGATGGTTTTCCGCATAATATTTCTCTTGCTTTCATACTTTTTATATTTATAATAGAAATAATTAAATGCATTACTAATAGAGCTAAAATAGGGATGATTCCATTACTTAAAGGAATTCCCGCATCAGCCATTGGAGTTGACGCTAAGTCTGCAATCATTATAGATATAGCAAGTTCAAATGGCTGTAATTGTCCAATTTCTCTTTTTCCCATTAATCTCATTACAATTAATACTATGATATATAAAAGAATAGATCTAATAAATGTAATTAACATTTTTCCTCCTATTTATATAAAATTTTATATAATACTATTTTTTACTGTTATCAAATTATTATTCAGTTTTGTTATATATCTTTTAATTTTTTTAATTATTATTTTGGATTTCTATATACAAGTTAATAAATCATAAATTATAACAAAATTATTATAAAAAATAATTTATTTATTGTATATTTTTTTATTATTAGTGAATAATAAGAATAATATCAAAGATTATTTTTATATTATTTTTCTTTTTTTAATATTTTTCTTTTTCTTTGTTTTTTATTTTGTTTTTTGAAAATTTTAATATTATATATAAAAATAATCTTTGATATATAATATTAATAACCTAATCTATTAAGATAAAATTTAAGGAGGTTTATATGGAAGAAAATAATGTTCAATCAAGAAATAATACCTCTACAGTATGGCAGATTATTGGTAGATTAATAACTTCAGCAATCGTACTTGGAATAACTGCTTTTTTCACCCCTGGTTTTTCTATTAACAGTTTTTGGACTTTAGCACTAGCTGCAGTTGTTCTTACCGCTATAGATTATTTAATAACAAAATTTACTGGACTTCATGCAAGTTCTTTTGGTAAAGGATTTGTAGGATTTGTTTTAGCAGCAGTCGTATTATATGTTACTCAATATTTTGTAGCAGGATATACAATTTCTTGGATAGCTGCAATAGTAGGTGCTTTAGTATATGGTGTTGTAGATTATTTCTTACCAGGTGAACAATAAAATTTTTTCTTTTCCTAAAGACTATTTGGTTTTACTAAGTAGTCTTTTTTTGTATTTTTCTTCACAAAGATTATTTTTTGTGCTATAATATATATTATATAGATTTTAACAAGAGGTTTTTTAATATGTCAAATATAATTAAAAAATATAATAATATTAAAAATACAAAAGATATTTTTTCACAAATTGGATATAACATAGATTTATACTATGAGAATAATAATTATAAAAACATGTCTTCCAAATATCATTTAAACGAATTTTTTGAAATATTGGATGATATTATCAATAATGACACTGTCAAACAAATGAAAAATTATAGGCAACATTGTAATACATCTTGTTTTAAACATTGTATGCAAGTTGCATATTTTACTTTTATTGCTTGCAAAGCTTTAAAATTAGACTATATTTCTGCAACACGTGCAGCAATGCTTCATGATTTATTTTTATATGATTGGAGAAAGAAATATAGAAATGTTGAATTACCAGGGCTCCATGCATTTGTTCATCCTCTAATTGCTTTTGAAAATGCTAGTTCAATTTTCGACTTAAATGATAAGGAAAAAGATGTTATTATTAAACATATGTGGCCTGTCACACTATCTTTTCCACGTTATCGAGAATCATACATAGTAACAATAATGGATAAATATAGTGCTTGTTTAGAAACATATTTATATATTCAAGAAAAATTAAAAAGAAAAACTTTTTATAAAACTGCTTATATTTTTTTAAGTTTGATATTTTTTAGAATTATTTAGAATATACATTTATATAAAGATATAACTATTTATATGTTATATCTTTTTTGATTGGAGGTTGTTATTATGATAAATATATTGTTAAATGGAGCCAAACGGAAAAATGGGAACTGCTTTTACAAATTATATAAAAAATTCAACTGAATTTAATTTGCTTTATAAAATAGATAAAGAAAATTCATTTTTATTTTCCGAAATTTCAAAAAAACCTGATGTAATAGTTGATTTTTCTACTGTTGCTTCTACATTTGAAGTTCTTAATTATGCTGTTGAAAATTTAGTACCAATAGTTATTGCTACTACTGGTTTCTCTGAGGAGCAAGAAAGAAAAATTATTGAATATTCTGAGGCAATTCCTATATTTAAATCTTCGAATATGTCTTATGGAATCTCAGTATTTTCTGAAATCTGTTCTTATATAATTGAAAAAATTCCAGAAGCAGATATTGAAATAATTGAAAAACATCATAAAATGAAAAAAGATATTCCTAGTCGGAACTGCGCTTATGCTTGCTAATAAAATAATTAATAAATCTGTTAATAAAGATAAAATTAATATTTCTTCTATAAGAGGTGGAAATTTAGTAGGTGAACATTCTGTATTATTTTTTGAAAAAAATGAATCAATCGAAATAACTCATAGAGCTTATTCAAGGGATATATATATTGAAGGGGCTTTACGTGCTGCAAAATTTATAATTACAAAGAAAAGTGGATTTTATAGACAACTATATTAACTTAAGTAAAAAACATATATTAATAATGTATATGTTTTTTACTTTTAATTTATCTAATTCTCTCCATTGCTTCTATAGTCTTTTCTCTATCTCCAAAAGCTGTTAGTCTAAAGTATCCTTCTCCACTTGGACCAAATCCAATTCCAGGAGTTCCAATTATATTATATTTTTCTAGTAATAAATCAAAATA
Organism: uncultured Clostridia bacterium; assembly: GCA_944392085.1. Classification (GTDB taxonomy): domain Bacteria; phylum Bacillota; class Clostridia; order TANB77; family CAG-508; genus CALXVA01. Next base: position 9,839 of record CALXVN010000037.1, read on the forward strand.
ATCCCATGATTTCATTTTGTTTGGTGTTTTAATCCATACATATGGTGCATTTTTTCCACCATATGATTTAATTCCTGCTTTTTTTAAACCTTCTAATATTATCTTTGCATTTTCTTTATAATATGAAATATTTTCTTTAATTTGTTTCTTTCCCTCTTTTGTATAAATTGCCTCTGCTCCTCTTTGAATTATATATGGTACTCCATTAAATTTCGTTGCTTGCCTTCTGTTCCAAAGCTCATTTAGTTCTATTTTTTCCTGTTTTTCTTCAATCTTAATTTCTTTCGGAATAACTGTATATGCACATCTTAACCCTGTAAATCCAGCAGTTTTTGAATAACTTTTAAATTCGATAGCAACCTCTTTAGCTCCTTCTATTTCATATATACTATGTGGAATATCTTTCTCTTCTATAAAAGCTTCATATGCAGCATCGTATAAAATTATAGAATTATTTTGCCTTGCAAATTTTACCCATTTTTCTAGATTTTCTTTTTTCATTGCAGTTCCTGTTGGATTATTAGGTGAACAAATATATATTAAATCTGGCTCTTCCTCTAGTTCCTCTGGTAATGGTTCAAAATTATTTTCTTCTGTTGCCTTCATATATACTACATTTTTATATTTTCCAGAAAATTTATCATATTCTCCTGTTCTACCATATATTACATTACTATCTAAATATACTGGATATACTGGATCTGTTATTGCAATTTTAGCTTTTGTATCAAATAATTCTACTATATTTGCTGTATCACATTTTGCTCCATCAGAAACAAATATTTCACTTATATCTATATTCATTTCTCTATATTCATTTTCTACTATCTTTTTTCTTAAAAATTCATATCCTTGTTCTGGACCATATCCTTTAAAAGTTTCTATTTTACTCATTTCATCTACTGCATTTTTTATTGCATCAATTACTACTTTTGGTATAGGCCTTGTTACATCTCCAATTCCCATTTTTATAATGTCTGCTTCTGGATTTTTAGCTATGTATTCATTTACTTTTTTATTTATTGTAGAAAACAAATAGCTATCTTGTAATTTTAAAAAATTTTCATTAATTTTAAGCAAATTGCATCTCCTCCCATTTTATTTTATGTTTAAAAATAAAATATATGATAATAAACAAATCATGTTAAATAAAAAAATTAGACTGTCATTTACTCTATATCTCAACTAAATAACAATCTAAATTCTACTTGTAATTATAAATTGATTTTTCCTTCATAAACAGTAGTTGCTGGACCTTGCATGTATATATGATTATCTTTTCCCCATTCTATTTTAAGTTTTCCTCCTGGCAATTTCACAGTAACATTCTCATCTGTATATCCATTAATTCCGGAGGCTACTACTGCTGCACATGCTCCTGTACCGCAGGCAAATGTTTCTCCAACACCTCTTTCCCAAACTCTAACTTTTATATTGTTTTTATCTTCTATCTCTACAAATTCTACATTAGTTCTATTAGGAAATATTGGATTATTTTCAATTATTGGTCCACACATTTCTATTTGCAAGTCATCCAAATTTTCTACAAATGTAACTGCATGAGGATTTCCCATAGAAACTATTGTAAATCTCATTCTTTCTCCTTCAACATTTATATCTAAATCTTTTGTAAATGGTTCATATATGTTATATGGTATATTTTTGTCTTGGAATATTGGTTCTCCCATATCTACTATTACTTCATTACATTCTCTATTTTCGTTTTCAATTATTTTTACTTTTTTTATTCCTCCTAAAGTATCTATTGAAATTTTGTCATTATCGGACAAATTTTTATCGTGTATAAATTTAGCTACACATCGAATTCCATTTCCACACATTTCAGCTTCGCTACCATCAGTATTAAATATTCTCATTTTAAAATCTGAATTACTATCATCTGGTTTTTCTATTAATATAAGTCCATCTGATCCAATACCGAAATGTCTATCACTAAATTTTTTTGCAATTTCTGGTATGTTATTTAACTTAGTTCCATTTGTGCAATCTACATATATATAATCATTTCCAAGTCCTGTCATTTTTGTAAAATTTAGCATACTATCACCTCTTAAAGCTAGTATATGCTAAATTTGGTAAAATATACAAAAAAGACTATACTTTTTGGTATAGCCTAAATTTGGTGCCTCGAACGGGAATCGAACCAGTGACACAGGGATTTTCAGTCCCTTGCTCTACCAACTGAGCTATCGAGGCATTATTAATATCATATTAAAAAAATGGCGACCCGGAACGGGCTCGAACCGTCGACCTCTAGCGTGACAGGCTAGCGTTCTAACCAACTGAACTACCGGGCCGTATAGGAAATAATAAAAAAATGGTGGGCGCAATAGGGCTCGAACCTATGACCTCCTGCTTGTAAGGCAGATGCTCTCCCAGCTGAGCTATGCGCCCATTTCCTTCGACTTGTTTAGTATACTAAATTTTTTAATCTTTGTCAACACTTTTTTTACATTTTTTAATTTTTTTTATATTCCTAAGTTTTTTAAAAATTATTTATAATTATGTTTTAATAATACTAATATATATCATTAGTTGGATTCTATACTTTATGATTTTTATTTTATAAATAGAACTTACTTATTTATATTAATTTTTTACTCTAAGCAAGCCCTATTTATATAAATTGGAAATTATTGTGCTAATAGCTTAGATAGTTGTATAGAATGCTTCTTAGAAGTATCCTCCAAATTTGAAATTTTTAAAGAATTAATTGCAACTTTTTGTTCAGTAGCATCTTGCCTAGATTCTAAATTAGCATTTTTTTCAAAATTAGAATTATATCCATCAAATAAAGCTGGTATTTGAGTTGAAATCTTATCTTCGATTATGATTAAGTAATTTTTAATTTCTCTTATTTCTGCTTTTATTTCTATAATTTGTTCATCTATACTTATAAATTTTTTATCTACTATTTCAAATCTTTGATCTACTACTTCGAACCTTTGATCTATTTGTTCAAACCTTTGATTTATCTTTTCGAATCTTTGGTCTATTTGTTCGAATCTTTGATTTACTTCTTCAAATCTTTGGTCTATTTGTTCAAATCTTTGATTTACTTCTTCAAATCTTTGGTCTATTTGTTCAAATCTTTGATTTACTATCTCAAATTGTCGCTTCATCTCTTGTGATTGTTCTTCTAATTTTGATAGCACTTTTCTTATTAGTTCTTCTAGCATCTTCTTCTCACCTCTTTTCTTTTTATAATGAGCTTATTTTACCATATCTAAATTTTTTTCTCAACAACTATTCATCGACAAATTTCGAGTTTTTTTGCACTTTTACTCTGTTTTTCTTTTATTTTTTTACTTTATTTCTTTTGTGTATTTTATCTATTAGTTTTATATTAATCTATATTTGAATTTTTATCTATCAAATAACAACTTTTATAGATAACTTCTACAAAAGTTGTTATTCTCATTTTATCCATTCAAAACCCATATCATTGCCTTGTCTACTCTTTTACCTGTTGCTTCCTCTAATGCTTTTTTATACAGTTCTAATTGAACTTTATATTTTTCTTCTAATTTACTCACGTCCCCATTTGGCACATAATCTGTTTTATAGTCTACTAATATTAGCTTTCCTTCTTTACTTATATAATATAAGTCTATTATACCTTGCACCAATATCATTTCATTTTTTTCTGCACCATCATAAATTTTATTTGCAGGGATATTTATATAAAATGGTTGTTCTTTGTGTATTTCTTTTGCATTTTTTAACTCTTGCCATAAGCTTGACTTAGTATATTTATATAGCATATTTATATTTATACTTTTTTTCTCTACTTCAGATATAATATTTTTTTCACATAATTCTTCTACAAAATTTTTTATATCTTGATTAGTATATTCTTTTTGTTCATCTAATTTTTGCACACACAAGTGAATTAGTGTACCTTTTTGTGCAGGAGTTAATTCTTGGCTTTCTTCCATAAATTTAGGTTTAGCTGTTAATCTTTCTTGCATTTTTTTCTTATTTTTTGCATTTTCAATCAAATCTTCTATATCACTTACTAGCTCTAATTCTTTTAATTTTGTTACAGAAGTTTTAGTTGGTATTTTAGCTGATTCCTCATACTTATATTTCCATTCA
>CALXVN010000038.1 GCA_944392085.1 uncultured Clostridia bacterium
GATTAGAATTACTATTGTTACTACTAATGAAACTAATGTGATTCCTTTTCTTGATTTTAGCTTTTCTTGATTTTTTTGCTCTTTTTTTCTTATTTGCATCTTATCTTACCTCCTATTTTTTATTTGTTATCTTCCTTATTTAAGTTTTCTCTTTTCTTTTACTTTTTATTCATTTTTCATGCATATTTATCTTTACTTTCTAATTTTTCTATCTGTCTTTTTGTGTTTCTTATCTTTTTATTTAGTTCTTTCAATCTTTTTACCCCCATTGTTTATCTTCTTTTATTTTTTAGTTTTTCTGTTTTCTTGCACTTGTTTTTACTTGCATTTTATATTTACAAAATGATAGGCCTTTCTTAACATTTTTTACTCTCAAAGCCTACCATTTCTTTTTTACATTTATTTATTATATTTTTTTCTGTTCTACCTACATAGTAAATAGAGCCTATTTGTTTATTTAATAGGTATTTTTTTAAATCATAAATTTCTTTGTTCTGTAAAGAATAGCTCTCTCTCTCTCTCTCTCTCTACAACTTCAAGGTTTTTGTTCATTTGTGTTCTCTCCCATTTTTTATTATTTTTGTTTACTATCGCTTCATATTATTTGCTCTTGTTTATGTTGTACCTATATTTTTTATTATTACCAAAAAAAGCACTAACAGTATAATTTTATTTTATACTATTAGTGTCTTTTTTTCAATACTTTGGTTAAAATGTAATATAAATGTAATGTTTTTGTAATACTTTTGTAATATAGTATATCTATTCTATATTAGTTTATAAGCTATAATTTTTTACATAATCTTATTATACTTATTTGTTTTATAATTATTTCTATTTCACATTATTCATAGCTTTATAAATTGCCTCTTTTTCTTCATTAGACAAAACATATTTTGACTCTCCATTTTCTACTGGCTTTGCATATATGTTAGAACTATCTCTTGCATATATTCCATTTAATACAACTCCGTTGTTGTGTGCATCCAATATTGCCAAAGAAAAGCTTAAATCGCTACCAGTATCTTTAAAAGCATTATATCTAACTATTCCTATTTTTTGTGAACAATTTTTCAAAGTGTTATTTAAATTATTGCAATATTCCATAATTTCTTCATTCTTTTTTTCTACTTGTTGCACATTATTTATATATGCTCTCATCATTTCTTCAAAATTATTCCCATTTCCAAGTTTATTCATAAATTTTAAATAACTATTTCTTAGTTTTCTTAAATTAGCAACACTTATTATATATAAAACAAGTAAAATTACTACTGCAATAAATAAGATAAATAAAAATAGCTCTGACTTAACAAATCCAAACAATGATTCCATTTTGTATGCCTCCATTCTATTTAATTAGCCCTAAAATCCTCTCTAAGTCATCATAAGATGAGTATTGTATAATTATCTTTCCTGATTTTTTATTTGCATCTAATTTAACTTTAGTTCCAAAAAATCCTTGGAAAGAGTTCTCTATATCTCTATATATTGCATCCAATCTAGGATCTTTTTGATCTGAAACCTTTACATTTTTTATTCTTCTTTCAATATCTCTTACTGTTTCTCCTTTTTGAATTATATCTATAGCTGCCTTATATTGTCTTTCTGGGTCTTCTATTACTACTAAATTTCTGCAATGTCCTTCTGTTAGTTTACCTTCTTCAGCAAATTTTATAACTCTTGGGTCTAAGTTTAATATTCTAACAGAATTTGCAATATTACTTCTGCTTATTCCAATAGACTCTGCTAATTCTTTTTGTGTCATTCCATAATCGTCTATCAATTCTTTTAAACCTTTTGCTTTATCAATAGGGTTTAAATCCACTCTTTGTAAATTTTCTATTAATGCAATTTCTTTATTTGATCTTTCAGTTATATCATCTTTTATTATACATGGCATTTCTGTTAGACCTGCTTTTTTTGCAGCTCTCCAACGTCTTTCACCTGCAACTATTTCATAATAATTATCTTTTTTATTAACAATAATAGGTTGTAATACACCATAAGTCTTAATAGAGCCTGCTAACTCGTCTAAAGCTTCTTCATCAAAGCTACGTCTTGGTTGTTCTCTATTTGGTTCAATTTCTATTATCTTAATTTTATGTATTTTATCAAATGAATCATTACCTAAAATTTCATCTTTTTTATCTAATAAATTATCTGCAAATAAAGCATCTAAACCTTTTCCTAAGCCTGTTTTCTTCATATAAATCAACTCCTATATTTTTTACTTTTTTAATAATATTTCTATACTATATTTTATACATAAATTACGCCATTTTTTCTACAAAGCATGTTTTCCCTTTGCTTCATTTTCATTATTTTTTAAAAATTCTTTAACAAATTTTTCATAGCTTTTAGCACCTTTTGACCTTGGATCATACAAGCTTATTGGCATTCCATAGCTTGGTGCTTCACTTAGCTTTACATTTCTTGGTATAACATTTTTATATACTTTATCATTAAAATATTTTTTTACTTCTTTTACTACTTGATTAGATAAATTTGTTCTAATATCATACATAGTAAGTAGAGCACCTTCTACTTCTATATCTTTATTTAGGTGCTTTTTTACTAAACTTATAGTGTTTAATAGTTGTCCTAATCCTTCTAATGCATAGTATTCGCATTGTACAGGGATTAATACACTATCTGATGCAGTAAAAGCATTTAATGTAATTAGACCTAATGATGGTGGACAATCTATGATAATAAAATCATAATCTTCTTTTACTTCATCTAATTTTTCTTTTAGCCTGTGTTCTCTTGACATTACAGATACAAGTTCAACTTCTGCTCCTGCAAGGTTTATATTAGATGGGCATAAATCTAAGTTTTTTATTTTTGTCTTTATGACAACGTTTTCTATCTTAGCATCATTAATTAAAACATCATAAACAGATAATTCTATTTCTTCTCTATCTACACCAACTCCACTTGAAGCATTTCCTTGTGGGTCTGCATCAATTAGTAAAACTTTTTTACCTTTTTTTGCAAGTATAGTGCTCAAATTAATTGAAGTTGTAGTCTTTCCAACTCCACCTTTTTGATTTGCTATTGAAATAATTTTTCCCATTTTACTCACTTTCCTTTTCTCAAGTTATATTTTTTTACTAAGCAATTTTATATAAAAAAATTAACATATTAATAATATAAAATTATTATTAATATGTCAATAAATTATAGAAATATTTTAAGATAATTTTATAGATATTTATGTATTAGCATTCTTATCTTAAATAGGCTGCTTAGCGGGAATTCCTGCTTTTCTAGGATACTTTTTAGGTGTTACTTTTTCTTTTCTTATAACTATTATATTTCTTTCCATATCTGCTAACTTAAAGTTTTCTACTTTTTCTATTTTACCACCTAATATTTCTATTGCATTTTGAGCTAATTCTATTTCTTCTTGTGCATTTGGACCTTTCATACTTATAAATATTCCACCTTTTTTTACAAAGGGCACTGTATATTCTGTTAAAGTCCTTAAATTAGCTACAGCTCTTGATACTAGAACATCCATTTTTTCTCTATATTCTGCATTATTTCCTAAATCTTCTGCTCTTGAATGTAATAAATCAAGTTTTTCTAGTTTTAGCTTTTCTTTTACTTCTGCTAAAAAATTTATTCTTTTATTTAATGAATCTACTAAGACAAATCTAGTATCTGCATTTATGATTTTTAGTGGAATTCCTGGGAAACCTGCCCCTGTTCCCATATCCATTACTATATCTTCTTTTTTTATGTATTTATTTATTGTTAAACTATCTATAAAATGTTTTAATATTATTTCTTTTTCATCAGTTATTGCAGTTAAATTTATTTTTTCATTCCATTCTAATAGAACTTTCATATATTTATAAAATAATTTTAGTTTTTCTTTTTCTATTTCAATATCTATTTTTTTTAGTTCTACTGATAAAATCTTTTCAAATTCTTCTTCTAACATATTACACCTCTTTTTTTAGCTGTTCTAAATAAATTAATAATACAGATATATCAGCTGGTGAAACCCCTGATATTCTTGATGCTTGGCCTACTGAGCTAGGTTTTATTTTGTTTAATTTTTGCCTTGCTTCAAGCCTTAAACCTTTTATTTTACTATAATCTATTTCTTCAGGTAATAATTTTTGTTCTAATTTTTTAAATTTTTCTACTTGTTCTTCTTGCATTTTTATATAACCTTCATATTTTATCTGTATTTCCACTTCTTCTTGTATTTCTTTTGGTAAATCTACCCTATCCTTATCAATTTCTTTTAAATTTTCATAACTAAGTTCACTTCTTTTTAGTAAATCTGCTAATTTTACGCCATTTGATATAGTAGAAGTATTATATTTTGCTAAAAATTCATTTACTTTTTCAGTTGGCTTTATAGTTGTGCTTTTCATTCTTTCTATTTCTTTTTCTATACTATTTTTCTTTTGTAAAAACTTTTCATATCTTTCATCTGATATTAAGCCAATATCGTGCCCTAGTTTTGTTAATCTTAAATCTGCATTGTCTTGTCTTAGAAGTAGCCTGTATTCAGCTCTTGAAGTCATCATTCTATATGGTTCATTTGTTCCTTTTGTAACAATATCATCAATTAATACACCAATATAAGCCTCTGACCTATCTAATATAATTGGTGATTTTTTTTGAACCTTCCTTGACACATTTATTCCAGCAATTAATCCCTGTACAGCAGCTTCCTCATATCCTGATGTTCCATTTATCTGTCCTGCAAAAAACATTCCATCTATTTTTTTGTATTCTAAAGATAGTTTTAGTTCTGATGGATCTATACAATCATATTCAATAGCGTACGCAGGCCTTGTAAATTCAGCATTTTCTAATCCAGGAATAGTCCTATACATTGCTATTTGCACATCTTCTGGAAGTGATGAGCTCATTCCTTGAATATACATTTCGTCCGTATTTCTCCCTACAGGTTCTACAAATATTTGATGTCTTTCTTTATCTGCAAATCTTACTACTTTATCTTCTATAGAAGGGCAATATCTTGGCCCTGTTCCTTCTATTTTTCCTGCATATAGCGGAGATCTATGCAAATTTGCTCTTATTATATCGTGTGTTTTTTGATTAGTATATGTTAAATAACAAGGCATTTGCTCTACATCAGTTGAAATTTTATCCTCAAATGAAAAAGCTTCTGGATTACTGTCCCCTTCTTGTATTTCCATTTTTGAAAAATCTATACTATTTTTATTGACTCTTGCTGGTGTACCAGTTTTAAATCTTATTAAATTAATACCTAGTTTTTTTAAAATATCTGATAATTTATTTGCGGGGAATACGCCATCTGGGCCACTTTCGAAAGATGTTTCTCCTATAAATATCTTTCCTTTTAAATATGTTCCTGTTGCTAGTATAACATTATCGACATAGTAAATTGCACCTATATTTGTTTTAACAAATTTTACTTTATTTTCTTCTACTCCTATTTCTACTATTTCGGCTTGCTTTAGGTATAAATTTTCTTGTTTTTCTAAAGTATGTTTCATCTCTTCTTGGTATCTTTTTCTGTCTGCTTGTGCCCTTAATGAGTATACAGCAGGTCCTTTTGAAGTATTAAGCATTCTTAGTTGAGTAAATGTCTTATCTATATTTTTTCCCATTTCTCCACCTAATGCATCTAATTCTTTTACTAAATGTCCTTTAGAACTTCCCCCTATATGTGGGTTACATGGCATATTTGCTACTGCTTCTAAAGATATTGAAAATACTAATGTTTTTAGTCCTAATCTTGCTGTAGCAAGCCCTGCTTCACATCCTGCATGTCCTGCTCCAATAACTGCTACATTAAATTTTCCAGCATTATATTCCATTTTTTCTATCATTCCCTTCTATGCACTTAAAATAATTACTATTATATTGTTATTAATCCTACTTCATATAAAATTTTATTTATGAAACGAGTCCATTTTTGGTCAAACATATAATTTTTGGTTCTTTTATTGTTTTTATAATTTTTATTTATATTTATATTATTATATGTTTTTGTGTTCGATTTTTGTCTTTTTGACTTTTAGCCTATATCTGTCGAATTTTGTCGAATGCCTGTAAGTATTGGTATAACTGTATAGTTAATATATACTCATTTCGTATTTTATCGTTTTTTATTTCGTTATTGTCTTTTTGTAGTGTTTTTTTACTTATTTTCCTAAACAAAATTTAGAAAATATTTTATTTATTATATCTTCTGAAACACTGTCCCCTGTAATCTCTGCTAGATTTTCTAGTACTTCTTTTATGTATATTGCTATCATGTCTATAGGTATATTTTGTTTTATACGGCTAGTAGTTCCGGTTTACATTTTCTATAGCTTTATGAATTAAATTTTTATGCCTGATATTTGTTACAATAATTTCATCATTATAATCTATTTCATTTTGTTTAAACATTTTAGAAATCTCGTTATATAATTCATCTATTCCTTTTTTGGTCGTCATAGATGCTTTTAGAGCCTTTTTATTTAGTTTAGATATATATGATATTGTTTCTTCATTATTTTCCTTTAAATCGCATTTATTTAACAATATGATACATTTCTTATTTTTTATCATTTCTAGTATCTTATAATCTTCTTCATCTAGCTTTTTCGAGTTGTCAAATATAGCAATTACAAGATCTGCATCTTTAATTAAAGATATTGCTTTTTTAACTCCTATTTTTTCAACGTAATCTTCTGTATCTCTAATTCCTGCTGTGTCTATAATTTTTAGGGGTATTCCATCTATATTAATAAATTCTTCAATAGTATCCCTTGTAGTACCTGCATAATCGCTAACAATAGCTCTTTCCTCATTTAGCATATTATTAAGCAAAGAAGATTTGCCTGCATTTGGTTTTCCTACAATTACAGTCTTTATACCTTCTTTTAGTATTTTGCCATTTTCAAAACTATTTTCAAGTTTTATAAGCCTTGTTTTTACATTTTCTAATACTTTTAAAGCTTTTTCATTTGTAGTTTCTTCTATGTCATATTCCGGATAGTCTATAGATGCTTCTATATCAGACATTAAATCTAATAAACTATCTCTTATACTATTAATTTCCTTTGATAAATTTCCTTGTAATTGGTTAAATGACGCTACTTCTTCTTTTTCGCTCTTAGCATTTATTATATCTATTACAGATTCAGCTTGTGATAAATCTATCCTTCCATTTAAAAATGCCCTTTTAGTAAATTCTCCTGCCTCAGCAAGTTCAGCACCATTTTTTAAGCATTGTTCTAATATTTTTCTTTCTACTATAATTCCTCCATGTGAATTAATTTCGCACATATTCTCTGTTGTATAGCTTTTTGGAGCTCTAAAAAAAGATACCAATACCTCATCTATTTTTTTATTTGTTTCTGAATCAATAATATATCCATATTTAATTGTATAACCTTTTACTTCATCTAAATTAGTATTTTTATCAGCTGGCACAAATATTTTCTTTAATACTTCAAAACATTTATCACCGCTCATACGTATAATTCCTATTCCTCCTACTCCTGTGGCTGTAGATATTGCTGCTATTGTACTCATTTTATTACCTTCCTTTACATATTAAAAAGCCAAAGCAAAATTATAGTTTAAATTTGAATAAAATTTAACTAAAATCTTCACTTTGACTTCCGATTTTTTAAATTTTTGATATTACAATTTTTCTGTTTGGTTCTTCGCCAACACTAAAAGTTTTAACTTTTTTATTGTTTTGCAATCTGCTATGTATTATTTTTCTTTCATAAGCCATCATTGGCTCTAATGTGATGCTTTTTCCTGTTCTAAGTACAGTTTTTGAAACTTTGTCAGCAAGTTCTTCTAGAGCTTTTTCTCTTTTTTCTCTATAATTGCTAACATTTAATATCACTCTAATTTTTTCGTTTGAATTCTTATTTGCAATAGAATTTAAAATAACTTGAAATGCGTTTAAAACATCTCCCCTATACCCTATTAAAGTCTTTGCATCTTTGCCATTTATATCCACTTTAATAAAACTTTCATCATAATCTTCTTCTATTTTGTATTCTATACCTTCGCATTTACTAACAAAATTATCTAGAAATTGCTTTACTCTTTCATTTCCATTTTCAAGTGCTTCTTTACTTGTTTTTATAGATTTTACTTTTTCTATATGTCTCGTTTCACGTGCAACATCTTTTTGTAAATTTTCTTTTAAAGTTAATTCTACTTTCACTACTCTTGGTGCTAAAATACTAAAAAAACTTCTTTTTTCATGTTCTTCTAATATTTTAACATCAACCATATCTTTTGAAACATTTAATTCTTTAAGTCCATTAGAGATAGCTTCTGTTGTTGTTTTTCCTTCTGAAATTACACTCTTAGGCATTTTCTTTTTCCTCCTTATGCTTAATAACTGTATCTATAATTACTTTTTCTATAATAATTAATATATTGCTTATAAACCAATATAAAGCCAAACCTAAAGGTGCAATAAAAGCAATAAATACAGACATTAAAGGCATCATATACATCATATTTTTGTTCATAGCTTCCATTGCTTCTAATTCATTTGGTTCTTCTTTAGGATTTGTTCCATCTGTAATAACTTTTTGTTCTTCTTTCTTTTTCTTATTAAAATTATTTGTAATTTTAATAGAAATTACTGAAGAAACTACATATAATAATGGAATTATATAAACTTTCCAATCATTTAAATTATTACTTGGAACTTTACTTAAATCTAATCCTAAGAAATCCATATTTAAATTAACTCTTTCATCTTGAGCTCCAAATCTATTTATTATTTCAATTTCTGCATATCCAGATAAACTACCTTCTTGTTGTAATTGTGTTTTATATTCACTAATTACATTTGGATCAATTCTTTTCATATATGTTAATGGTTGACTTACAAGCCAAAACACTGAAAGAATTATTACAAGTTGTATAATTGAACTAAAACAACCTGCAAAAGGACTCATCTTTTCTCTTTTATATAAATCTATTGTTTCTTGATTTAATTTTTCTGGATTATTTTTATATTTTCTTTGAATTTCCTTCATTTCTTCTTGAAGCTGTGCAGACTTTTTTAATGATTTTTGTTGTTTTATTGTAATTGGTATCAAAATAATTCTTAAAATTATTGAAAATACAATTATAGCAATACCGTAATTATTAAATACAGAATAAAGTGCATTTAATAAATATCCAAATAAACTTGAAATCGCTCCCATACTTCCTCCGTATTATTTTAATGGATCATATCCACCTTTTGAAAAAGGATTACATCTAAAAAATCTTTTTAATCCTAAATATGTGCCCTTTAAAGCTCCATATTTTTCAATAGCTTGCCTCATATATTCTGAACAAGTAGGATAATACTTACATTCTATGCCTACTGCTTTAAACATTGGCGAAATAAATTTTTTATAAATTTTTAAAATATACAGTAAAACTTTTTTCATATATCACCAAATAATTCTGCTTTTTTAAAGATTTTTATCATATCTTCATTTATAACAAAGTAGTTAGCATCTTTTGCCTCATTTTTTTTATTCCATAAAAAAACAATATCATATCCTTGCTTTAAACTATTTTTTATTAATCTGTAATTTTCTCTAATTAGTCTTTTTATTCTATTTCTTTGTACAGCTCCATACTTTCTAGTGCTTACGGCTATGCCTATTACATTTATTTTTTTGTTATTTTTTAAAACATATATTGATATTTGTTTTCCTATATAAAATTTTCCTTTTGATAATACATTTTTAAATTCATAATTCTTTTTCAAAGTATTTAATTTTCTCATTAAAATCACTCATATTTCAAAAAAGGCCACTTTTTAAGTGACCTTAAATTTTACGCACTTAGTTTTTTTCTTCCTTTTGCACGTCTTGCTTTTAATACATTTCTTCCAGCTCTAGTTTTCATTCTTTTCATAAAACCATGTTCTTTTTGTTCTTGTCTTTTTTTAGGTTGATATGTTCTTTTCATTTTGTTTTGCACCTCCTACAAATCTATCTAACCGTTTCCGGATTTTTTACTTTTCTTAATAGTAAGCCTTATTATTATATCTTATAATTGTGGATAAGTCAATACAAAAAAAAGATTTTTTAAATAAATATTTTTTTATATTGACTATGCTGTGGATAATTTGATATCATATAAAAATATTGTGGATAACTATATACACTTTATATTTTTTTTTTAGAACAAATGCCTATATTTCAAGCATTTTAAGTTCTACTACTATACTTTGGAAGGATTGAAAATAATGCAAAAAGAAGAATTAAATGAACTATTAACAAAAGCAAAAGAACTTCTAAAAAATGAAGTTACCAAAATCGCTTATGAAACATGGATAAGAGATTTAGATATTGAAAGTGCAGATAATAATAATGTTGTATTAGTTGCAAGTAACGCTTTTCAAAAAGAATCAATATTATCAAGATATCATGATTTATTTAAAAATACTTTTAATTATATTACTAATAGAAATTGTGAAATAACTGTGATTTTAAAAGATGATATTACTGAAGAAGAATTACAAGCATCAAAACAATTAACTAACAATCAAAATAGTTATCCAAACTCAACTTTAAATCCTAAGTATACATTTGATAGCTTTGTTGTTGGAAATAGTAATAGATTTGCACATGCAGCAGCACTAGCTGTAGCAGAAGCTCCAGCAACTGCATATAATCCGCTATTTATATATGGTGGAGTTGGTTTAGGAAAAACTCATTTAATGCAAGCTATAGCAAATGAAATATTGGTTAATAACAGAAATGCAAAAATTTTATATGTAACATCTGAAAATTTTACTAATCAATTAATAAATGCAATTAAAGATGGAAAAAACCAAATGTTTAGAAACAAATATAGAAATATAGATGTTCTTTTAATAGATGATATACAATTTATTGCTGGGAAAGAAATGATTCAAGAGGAATTCTTCCATACTTTTAATACTTTACATGAAAATAGAAAACAAGTTATTATTTCAAGTGATAAACCGCCAAAAGACATTAAGCTTTTACAAGATAGATTGAAATCTAGGTTTGAATGGGGATTAATTGCAGATATTTCAAATCCAGATTATGAAACACGTTTAGCAATACTTAGAAAGAAAGCACAATTAGAAAATATTATAATTGATGACGAAATTCTAAGTGATATAGCAACAAAAATAGATTCAAACATAAGAGAACTAGAAGGAGTTCTTAATAAACTAATTGCTAATGCATCATTAACAAATGGACAAATTACAATAGAAATGGCTGAAAAAGCAATAAATGATGTAGTAACAAAAAAAGATAAAGTATTATCTCTAGAATTAATACAAGAAACAATTTCAAAATATTTTAATATTACAGTAGAAGAATTAAAAGGTGTAAAAAGATCAAATGATGTAACTTTTCCAAGACAAATTGCAATGTATTTATGTAGAAATGTTGCACAACTTCCTCTAACTAAGATAGGAGAAGGTTTTGGAAAAAGAGATCACACAACTGTAATACATGCATGCACAAAAATAGAAAAAGAAGTTCAAAATAACTTAAGCACAAAAAGAATTGTGGAAAGTGTGAAAAACATATTACTTAATGACAAATAATTGTAGTTAAAGTTTTTGGATATTTTTTATAAAAAATTCGTTTGTTAAAAAAATGTTTGGTTAGAACACATTCAATCTTTACTTACGGAATAGCCAGAAAGAATATCCACATATATATGTGAATAGTGTGTTAATAAACTGTGAATAACAAAGTTATACACAAAGGAAAAAAATTTTTGTAGATAACTTTTATAATTTTCCACGAAGTTATTCACATCTAAAACTTTAGGGAGGCAAGGTTTCCACATAGTTATCCACATTATCCACATAACCTACTACTACTACTACTAAAAATATTTATATTATATTATAAAGGAGAGACGCGAAAATGAAACTTGTTTGTGAGAAGGATAATATCCTTAAAGCACTTAATTCCGTAACAAAAGCGGTAGCTACTAAAACAACAATGCCTATATTAGAAGGTATATTAATTCAAACAAATGATAATGAAGTAAAATTTACAACATATGATTTAGAAATTGGTATTGAATATATTATTAATTGTGAAGTACAAGAACAAGGAGCAACTGTAGTTAATGCTATAATGTTTAGTGAAATTATAAGAAGATTACCAGATTCTGAAATAAAAATAACTTTAGATGAAAAAAATTTATTAGTTATAGAATGTGAAGGTTCTTTATATAAATTAGCAACAATGAACCCAGATGAATTTCCAGAACTTCCACAAATTAGTATAGAAAATTCAATAGAAATAGAACAAAATTCTTTAAAAGAAATGATAAGAAAAACAATTTTTGCAGTAAGTACTGAAGAAAATAGACCTATTTTTACAGGATGCTTATTTGAAATAAAGAATAATAAATTAAATGTTGTTGCAGTTGATGGATTTAGATTAGCATGGAAAAGCAAGTTCTTACAAAATAAAATAAATGATTTTACAGCAGTAATTCCTGGAAGAACTTTAAATGAAATTAATAAAATTATATTAGATTCTTATGATTTAATAAAAATAGGTGTTGCAAAAAATCAAGCACTTTTCGAAATGGAAAATTGTAAAGTTGTTACAAGATTATTAGATGGTGAATTTTTAAATTATTCAAGTGTTATTCCAGAAAATTGGGAGACAAGAATACGTGTGGATAAAAGTTCAATTCAAAATTGTTTTGAAAGAATCAGTTTGATTTCATCATCAAGTATTGAAAAAGAGAAGAAATATCCTGTTAAAGTAAATATAGATATAGGAAAAGTAACAATTTCTTGTACAAACCAAACAGGTGATGCTAAAGAAGAAATGTATGTTACAACAGAAGGAAAAAATCTAGAAGCAGGATTTAATCCAAAATATTTCTTAGATGCTTTAAGAGCTATTGATGATCAAGAAGTATTTATTGATTTTGGTACAAGCATTTCACCATGTATAATTAGACCAGTAGAAGAGGGTGGAGATTATATTTATATGGTGTTGCCAATTAGAATGAAAGAATAAATTAGTTTGAAAGATAATTGTTTTTGGCGTTGTTACACTTCGTTAGAAATTTAATCAACGTACAAAAAGTACGCCTCATAAATTTCTAACGAAGTGTGCCTAGCCAAAAATCAATTCTTTTTCAAACGGAAGGAATATATAAAAAAATTATTCACAGCTTTACTGAAAATACCAACAAGTTATCCACAAAAATGTGAATAAACTGTGGTAAAAATAGCAAATATGTGCAAAAATATAAATAAAAAGGACAAAAAAATGTACATAGAAAAAATTAAATTAAATAATTTTAGAAATTATGAAAATTTAGAAATTGATTTAAATAAAAATATAAATATTATTTATGGAGATAATGCACAAGGAAAAACAAATATTTTAGAGGCAATTTTTCTAAGTAGTTTAGGAAAATCTTTTAGAACAAAAAAAGAAAAAGAAATGATAAAATTTAATAATGATAAATTGTTGGTTGAAATATTTTATCAAAAAAAAGATAGAGATGGAAAAATAAAAATTGAAATAGGGAATAAAAAGCAAATTAGTATAAATGGGATAAAAATAAAAAAATTAAGTGAATTATTGGGAAATATAAATATTGTTATTTTTACCCCAGATGATATAAACATTTTAAAAGATGGACCAGAAAAAAGAAGACGCTTCTTAGATATGATGATTGGCCAATTAAGACCAAATTATGTGTATAATTTAAATATGTATTTAAAAACCATTGAGCAAAGGAATAATTATTTAAGGCAAATAAAAGAAGAAAATAAACCAGAAGAAATGCTAGAAATTTGGGATGAAAAATTAGCAGAATATGGAGAAAAAATATATATTTACAGAAAAGAATTTATAGAAAAAATAATAAAAAAAATAAATGAAATTCATAGTAAAATAACAGATGAAAAAGAAATAAT
>CALXVN010000039.1 GCA_944392085.1 uncultured Clostridia bacterium
CTTTATATTATCTGCTCTTGTTCATATTTTTTATTCTGTATTTTTCTTTTATTAATTAAAATTAACAAAAACTAATAGTATATTTTTATTTTACACTATTAGTTTTATTTTTTCAATACTTTTAGTTAAAATGTAATGTAATTGTAATATTTTTGTAATATTAGCTTCAACATTTTACTGTTAATTTTTATATGTTTTAAAATTATATTAACCTTTCATTATATCTATTTTTTCTACATTTTAGAAAATTTTATTTTTGCATACAAACTTTCCTATACACCCGACATTTTCAAAAATCATTGATAAAAAAGTTTTATATTCGTACTATATTATAAATATTATTTTTTAGTTATCATAAATTTCATTTTATATATAAAGTTGGTCTACTAGAAAAATATCCCATATTACTAGTAGCACCAGTATATGTTCGATCTGAAGCTGGATAAGAAGCTCCAGAATATGGAGCACAACCTCCTCTCCTAATTCGATAACCACTTTCTAGTGCCTCTTGTGTCCATTCATCATAATTTCCTGCTAAATCATAAATATTATTTGCTTTCCAACTTTCACTATATCCTGTTGTTCTTGTTATACTATTATAATTTCCCCAACTATTAGAATCAATATTTACTTCAAAATCATTTTTTTCTCCTGTTGTCAACAACCAACTCATAACCTCATCCCATTGGTTTCCATATATCATTGTTGTTTGTGCATAAGATGTATTTACTATATTTGTACAAGCCTTCTTTAAATCATACCAATTTCCTCCTAATACTGTTCCCTTTTGTACTGTTGGATTTTTTACTGTTCCTGTTAATTCATATCTTCCTATATAAAATCCTTCATATTTTTTTATACTTTTATATGTTGCCATATATTCTTCTATCATTTTATTTGCCATATCTTGTTCGCTAATATATCCTAATATACTATAATTTGCCGAATCACTTGAAATTATATCTGGTTCTCTTATTCCTGATGTATCTCCAGGTATTGTTATTGTATAGTTATTTCCACTTCTCATTCTTAATTTACTATACACATTTGTTGTTACTCCTGTCCCCCCGGCTAATGTTGCTGTCGCCTCCGTATACATTGTAGTATAATCTCCTACTGGTATCCAAACAAATTGATTTCTACTTGTTATTTCATTATCTACATTTAAATCATTTACCTCTGTATCTCCTTCATATATGACAAATCCTCCACTTACTGTTTTTTCACCGGTTACTTTTGATGCTACAAATCCATGTGGTACTGGTACTGTTACTTCATCATCTGAAACTACCGCTTCTACTTTATCATTACTTTGTCCATCCCACTTTTGTATTTCATCTGTTTCTATTTTTTTGTTTAATTCTGCTGTATTTCCTGCTCCATCTGTTACTCTTACTTTTATTGTATATTCTGTTAATTCTGTTAATCCTGTAAATGTATATTCTGTTGCTGTTGCTGTTTCCCCTATTGTATATTCTTCTCCATCATTACTGCTATATTCTATTTTTGCTATTCCACTTTCCTTATCTTCTGCTACTACTTGTATTTTTATTGTAGTTTCTGTCTTTTCTACCTCTTTTATTTCACTTATTGTTGGATTTACTGTATCTTTTACTTCAAAACTTGCTGGATCACTTTCATCTATTCCATTCCATAGTCTTCCATATACTGTTTGGCCTGCTGTTAATCCTGTTATTCTATTTCCACTTTCTATATCTATCCATTTTTCATCTTCTATTCCATCTATTTGGTATTGTAATCTATATCCTTCTTTATCTGTTAGTATTTGTACACTTGCTTTGCCATTATCCCATTTTCCATCTTCAAATCTTACTACTCCCTTTTCTAGTTTTCCCATTAGTATTTCTATTGTATCTTCATCTACTGTTTTTTCATCTTTTATTAATTCTACTTTTGCTGTATATATTGTATATGTTCCTGTATTTTCTAATCCTGTAAATTCATTTGTGTTTTCGTTTTTTGTTGTTTCTTGAGTGTAGTTTTCATCTCCTTCATTTTGTTTTTTTATTGAATATTTATACTTTACCCCTTCTGTTCTTGCTGCTGTTACTTCTATTGTCGCACTTGTGTCTGTTTTTGCTATTACTTCTATCTTTCTTATTGTTGGTGGTAAATTTCCTGCTTCTCCTATATAGTCTCCTAACTCAGGTACACTTCTATCTAATTCAAATGTATGTCCATTTAAGCTTATCTCTACTTCATCTACCTCTGCATCTGGTTCCTGTGCATATATAAATTCATCTAAAAATTCATCTTGATTATATTTCTCATTTACATGCTTTTCTGTATATGCATCTGCTAAAACTAATTCTAGTCTTTCTCTTGTTGCTGCTATTTCATGTTCTAACTTTCCTTTTTCCGCACTTTTTATAAGGCCGTTATCTCCAAAGATTGCATTTATTGATACTACTGCTAATATAATTAATATTACTATTGTTATTATTAGTGCTATTAATGTTATACCTTTTTCTTTCCTTAAACTTTGTATTTTATTTTCATACATTTTTTATTTTCCTCCTTTGATTATTATTATATATTTTATTTTACACTAACATTTTTGTTTTTTCAATACATTTGAAAAAATGTAATATAGTAATATAATTGTAATATTTTTGTAATATTCAGTCACATTATATTATTTATGAAAAATATTTACTCTGTTTATTTGATTTTTTATTTTCCATATAATATAATTATTACAGTTGTATATTTAATATATAATATTTATAAAAAAATGGAGGTATCATGAAAAAGAATATTGAACTTTTAGCTCCTGTTGGAGATTTTGAATGTTTAAAAGCAGCCGTTCAAAATGGTGCTGATAGTGTTTATTTTGGTGGAAGTTTATTTAATGCTAGAGCTTCTGCTACAAATTTTAATGATGAAGAACTAGAAAAAGTTATAAATTACTGTGCTTTAAGAAATGTACGTACGCATTTAACTTTAAACATTCTTATAAAAAATTCAGAATTTAAAGATGCTATTCTAATGGCTAAAAGAGCTTATGAACTTGGCATAGATGCTTTGATTGTTCAAGATTTTGGGCTTGCAAAAGTTTTAATGAAGCTTTTTCCAGACCTTCCTATACATGCAAGTACTCAAATGACTATACATAATTTAGAAGGTGTAAAAGAATTAGAAAAACTAGGTTATTCCAGAGCAGTACTTTCAAGAGAATTGTCAATTAGTGAAATAGAATATATTTGTAACAATTCTAATATAGAAATTGAAACATTTATCCATGGTGCTCTTTGTATTTCTTACTCCGGTCAATGCTTCTTTTCTAGTATGGTTGGTGGTCGCTCACGGAAACCGTGGAAGATGTGCTCAACCTTGTAGACTTCCTTATGAATTAATAGAAGAAAAACAAGATACCAAAAAACAAGAAATTATTGATAAAGGATATTTAATTAGTCCTAGAGACTTATGTTCTTTAGAATATCTTCCAAAGTTAATAAATGCTGGTGTTAAATGTTTTAAAATAGAAGGAAGATTAAAAACTCCTGAATACGTTGCAACTGTAACTAGAGTTTACAGAAAATATATTGATAAAGTCTTAAATAATGAGGAATATATAATAGATGAAAATGATGTAATTAGTCTAAAACAAATTTTTAATAGAGGAGGATTTTCTTCTGGACATTTATCTAATAAATCTAACCATGATTTAGTTTTTAAAGAAAAACCTAATAATATGGGGTTATATTTAGGAAATGTTGCGGGCTATAATAGACAAAAAGGACATATAAAAATATTATTAAATGAGCCTTTAGCTTTGGGTGATACAATTAATTTTGAAAAAGAAGATACTAAATATACAATATCAGAACTTATGAGAAATAATTCAAATATACCTTCTGCTAAAGTCGGCAGTACAGTTATAGTTGGAAGAATGAAGGGAAATATTCATATAGGAGATAAAATATATAAGTTATCTAGCAAATCGCAATTAGATGAATCGCATAGGTCTTATAGCATAGAAAATAAAAAGCTTCCTCTTACTTGTAATATTTCTATAAAGAAAAACAAGCCTATTGAAATGGAAGTATTTTTGCAAAACATAAATTTTAATTTATATAAACATATTTTTGTTAAAGTTCAATCTACTTTATTACCTGAAAAAGCTATAAATTCTCCTATTACTAAAGACCGTATTATAGCTCAAATAAAGAAAACAACTGACACGCCTTTTGAATTTAATGAAATAAATATAGATTTAGAAAATGATGTATTTATTCCAAGCATAAAGGAGTTAAACGAACTTAGAAGAATGGCTTTAGCAAAATTAGAAAATATGATTATTTCTAAAAATAAAAGAAATGAAATTTTTGTTAACGACGAATTAGATAAAATTTGTAAAAATATTTTTAATAATAAATTAAATACCAATATATCAACTGATAAAAAGTCTATTGCAGCATATTTTAATGTAATTAATCCAGATTTTGATTATAGTAAATTATCTAAAGAGCATATTTCTTGTGTTTACATACCTCTTAGATATTTTATGAGAAAGAATTGCACTGAAGCCTTAAAAACTATTACTTCTAGATTTAAAACATATATTTATATGCCTGCTATAATAAAATCAAATTACAAAAATATCATAAAACATGGTTTAGAAGATTTATTTGAAATTCATAATGTTTCAGGATTTATAGTATCTAGCTTAGGTGATTTTGTTTTACTTGAAAAATATAGAAAGGATTTCGATTTTATAGGCAATTTTACTTTAAATACTTTTAATACATTTAGTATAAATACTCTACAACGTATGGGAATAAGTAAAATTACACTTTCTCCTGAATTAAACTTAAATGATATCCAAAATATTTGTGAAACTGAAAAATGTCACATACCTTTAGAATTAATAGTATATGGAAATACTCCTGTAATGAAAATGAATTATTGTGTTTTAGGTGTTACTAATAAATGTTATCCTGAATGCAAGGCAAGATGCCAAACTTCAAATAAATATTATCTACGCGATAGGCTAGGCTTTAACTTTAGAATATTACCAGATAATATTCAAACTGTTACTACTGTTTTTAATAGCAAAATTACAAGTATCCAACATATAGATACAAAAATAAATTCTGTTAGAATGGACTTTTTAGATGAAAGTATTGATGAAATAAATGCTATTGCTAAATCTGTTTTTGAAGGAACTAAGTTAGAAGGTAATCAATATACTTATGGGAATATAAATAGAGATGTGTAAAACATCTCTATTTTCAAGGCCTTGCAGTAAGAGCAATTATAAGATTCATGTTGTCATCTTTTGCTGCTTTGTTTCTTCTAATCGCTCCACATTTTTTACATCTAAAAATAATAACATATCCCTTCTTGCTATCTATCTCTGCTCCAATTGGTTCTAAATCTCCATGGCATTCTTCTTCTCTATCACCAGGATTTTTATCAACATGCTTCGAATGTAAACATTTAGGGCAATGGTTTCTACATGAATATCCAAGTGGCTTTACTTTTTCACCACAATTTTCACATATAAATTCTTCATCAATTTCAGTAAATTTTCGTCCCATTTTTTTCCTTTCTTTATACATTAAATATGCTTCCACCTATAAACTCTCTTAAAAGTGAGTTTCTTGGTATATATTCATCATTAATATCATCAAAATATTTTAGTAATTCATACAAACTTTTAGCTTCAGAATATTCTGGATGAGTATTATCAATTGCTTTTAAAAGTGGCATAGCATATTTTTTAAGTACACTTATTTCATATATTAATGATGTATTAAACATGCTATCAGCATCTTCTTGGAATGGAAATATATAATTTTCTTCTCCTCTATTTACCATATCCCAATTTTGCAAAGTATGTAATGCTTCATAGCCTCTAAAATTATAATCCCTTACTAGTCTACGGATTAATCTTGTATCAGTTGTAGAAATTCTATTGTAGTAATCTATGTTAAGTACAGTTAATGCACTAATATATATTTTATATTTTTGCTCTTTAGGTATTGCCTCTGTTAGCTTATCGTTTAAGCAATGTATACCTTCTATTACAAGTACTTCATTACTTTTCATTTTCATTTTATTGCCATTGTAAACTTTAGTTCCTGTTTTAAAATTAAAAGTTGGAAGCTCTACTTCTTCTCCATTTAATAACTTTTTCAAATGTTCATTAAACAATTCTAAATCAATTGCTTCTAGCCTTTCGAAATCATAATTTCCATTTTCATCCCTTGGAGTATCTTTTCTTTCAACAAAATAATTATCCACAGAAATAGTAAGTGGCTTAATACCATTTAATTTTAACTGTATTCCTAATCTTTGTGCAAATGTTGTTTTACCAGATGAAGAAGGTCCTGCAATTAAAATCATCTTTATACCTTTTCTTTTTACTATTTTATCAGCAATATCTGATATTTTCTTTTCATGTAAGGCTTCAGCAAGAAGAATTAATTCCTTTTCCCCACCTTGTTCAATCTTTTTATTTAATTTATATATGGTATTTATATCTAGTACATCATGTATATCTGCATATTCTTCTAGGGTATGCAATAATTTTTTTGTTTCTATATATTTATCAATTTTATCAGGTGTTTTTTTATCTGGATATCTTAGTAAAAAGCCATCATGATATTTTATAACATCAAATAATCTAATATATCCTGTACTAATTGGCATAACACCATAAAAATAATTATAATAATTCTCACAAAAGTATAATGAAACCTCATCTTTATATTTATTATCTAATTGAAGTCTACCTCTTAAAGTTTTTTCTTTTTGATAAAACTTCTCGGCTTCTTCTTTTGACATTTCTATTTTTTTTATTGGTAAATTGCTATCAATTATATCTTTCATTTCTTTTCTAATATTATTAATCATTTCATTAGTAACTTTCATATTTTCTACACTACAATATATAGAATTTGATAATTGACAATTAACAGTAAGAAGTGCTTTAGGGTATACTCTGTTAAAAGCCATTGCCATAACATACAATATCCCTCTTTGATAAACCCTTCTGCCATCTCTTGTGGTAATATCTATTGGCACTACTTCATCTAAATTTTCTACTTCATAGTCTAATGGTTTAACTTCATTTTTATATTTACATGCTAAAATCTTTTTCTCAGTATCTTCCTTAAATTTTTCTATTGCTCTCATCTAACTTTCCTCCTCTTTGTCGCGATAGGGACAGGCCTTTTCGCGACATTTTTATTTCAAATATAACCCAATATTTTGTCGCGAAAAGGCCTGTCCCTAAAACGACAATTTTTCTTTTATTTTGACAAGTGTGTTTAGTGCTTCTATTGGTGTTAGTTCATTTACATCTACTTTGTCTAGTTCGTGTGCTAGTTCTGCTAATCTATAGTTATACATTGTTAATTGTCCTTCTGCTTGATTCTTATCTTGCTTTTCTAGTTTTTTATTGTTTAGTACATTTTTTCTTTCTATTGATTTTAGTATTTCATTTGCCCTTTTTGTAACTACTTGTGGAACTCCTGCAAGTTTTGCAACATGCACACCATAACTTTCATCTGTCCCACCTTTTACTATTTTTCTTAGGAAGATTATATCTTCTCCTTTTTCTCTTACTGCTATAGAATAGTTTTTTACTCCTTCTAATTTGTTTTCTAAGTCTGTTAATTCATGATAATGTGTTGCAAATAATGTTTTTGCTCCGCATTTTTCTTTGTCTGATATATATTCTGCAACTGCCCATGCTATTGACAATCCATCATAAGTTGATGTTCCTCTTCCTATTTCGTCTAATATTACTAAGCTGTTTTTTGTTGCCTCTTTTAATATTTGTGCTACTTCCATCATTTCTACCATAAATGTACTTTGCCCCATACTTAAGTCATCTGATGCTCCAACTCTTGTAAAGATTTTGTCTACAACTCCTATTTTTGCATAAGAAGCTGGTACAAAACTTCCTACTTGAGCCATTAATGTAATTAAAGCAACTTGCCTCATATATGTAGATTTTCCTGCCATATTTGGACCTGTTATAATAGAAAGTCTATTCTCGTTTTCATCCAAATATGTATCATTTTGTACAAAACTTCCACTTGGCAAGATTTTTTCTATTACAGGATGACGCCCATCTTTTATATCTATTATTCCGCTATTATCTACCTCTGGTCTTACATAATTCATATCTTCTGCTACAGTTGCAAACGAACAAAGAGCGTCTATCATAGCTACTATTCCTGCTGATTTTTGTAATCTCTCTACTTGTGATTCTATTTTATCCCTTACCATAGCAAAAATATTATATTCTAAATTTACTACTTTCTCTTCTGCTCCAAGTATTTGATTTTCTAAATTTTTTAGTTCTTCTGTAATGTATCTTTCTCCATTTGTTAAGGTTTGTTTTCTTATATATCTATCCGGCACTAATGATACATTCGATTTTGTAACTTCTATATAATATCCAAATACCTTGTTAAATCCTACTTTTAATCCTTTAATTCCTGTCTTTTCTCTTTCTTCCGCTTCTAACTGCACAATCCAATTCTTTCCGTCGGTTGTAGCAGTTTTTAATTTATCTATTTCTTCATCAAAACCTAGTTTTATTAGTCCACCTTCTTTTACACTAATTGGTGGCTCATCCACTATAGTTTTATCAATTAGGTCATACACATCTTCTAATACATCTAAGTTTTCATACATTTCCTTAAGTAAACAAGACTTTGCTTCAGAAAGTACTTTTTTTATTTCTGGCAGCTGCTTTGCAGAATTTTTTAGTGATATTAAATCTCTTGCATTAGCACTTCCATAAGATATTTTTCCTGCTAGTCTTTCTATATCATAAACCTTTTTTAAGCTATCAGTCATTTCTCCTCTTAAGATAATATTATCTTTTAATTCTTGGACTGCATCAAGCCTTTTATTTATTTTTATATAATCTATTAATGGATTATTTAACCATCTTCTTAAAAGTCTTCCTCCCATTGACGTTGCTGATTTATCTAATACCCATAAAAGTGTTCCTTTTTTTGATTTATCCCTTAGTTTTTCTGTTATCTCTAAATTTCTTCTTGCATTTATATCTAATGACATATATTTTGTAGTACTATATATTGTAAGTTTATTTATATGGTCTAAACTATTTTTTTGAGTATCTAACAAATATGTAAGAAGAGCATTTGTTGCTGCGACAGATAACATATATTCTTCTAAATTCTCTATTTTTCTATTTTCATCATCTACAACATTATATTTTACACTTAATTCTTCATAATTATCTGTAAACTTTCCTTCTTCTAATTTTGTTATATAAATTTCAAATCTTTCTCTTATTTTTTGTACTTCTTCTTGACATTCATAAAGCATTGAATTTACAACAAGTTCTGCTGGAGAATATTTTGATATTTCATCTAATAAGCTTGCAAAATTATTTGTTTCTTTAATTTCAGTTGTTCTAAAATCACCTGTTGTAATATCACATACAGTTACTCCAAAGTAAATGCCGTTTTTATATACACACATTATATAATTGTTTTTTCTATCATCTAATAAATTCGCTTCCATGACAGTTCCTGGAGTTACAACCCTTATAACATCTCTTTTTACAATACCCTTTGCTTGTTTTGGATCTTCTAATTGCTCACAAATAGCAACTTTATATCCTTTCCCAATAAGACGTGAGATATAACTTTCTGCTGCATGATAAGGAATACCACACATTGGAGCTCTTTCCTCTTGTCCACAGTCTTTGCCTGTTAATGTAAGCTCTAATTCTCTTGATACTTTTATAGCATCATCAAAGAACATTTCATAAAAATCCCCTAATCTATAAAATAATATACAATCTTTATATTGATTTTTTGTATCTAAATAATGTTGCATCATTGGTGAATAGTTTGCCATGTTTATTCCTTCTTTCTATCTAGTTGAAAAATAATTACAATTTTGGCGTTGTCAACCCCTTTGAAATTTAATTAACGTACAATAAGTACGCCTCATAAATTTCAAACTCATTTTCCTAGCCAAAATTTAGTTCTTTTCCAACCTTAGTTCTTTTATAACTTCTCCTCTTAAATACCACATATGTTCTGATATAATTTTAACTTTAGTAATTTTTCCTATCAAATCGCTATCTCCTTCAAAAATAACCACTTTATTTGAATCAGTTCTTCCAGTAAGAAAACTATCATTTGTCTTAC
The DNA here is from genome assembly GCA_944392085.1 of uncultured Clostridia bacterium. Lineage (GTDB taxonomy): Bacteria > Bacillota > Clostridia > TANB77 > CAG-508 > CALXVA01. The sequence continues at coordinate 10,173 of CALXVN010000039.1, forward strand.
TATATCCTTCTACTAAAATATCTTGAACAGTTCCAATATATTCTTTGTTATTTTCTGCTATTATTTCTTCATATAAAGCTTTTAATCTATCAAATCTTTTATGTTTAATTTCTTCTGGAACTTGCTCTTCCATTTTGTCTGCTGGTGTTCCTTTTCTTCTCGAATATATAAACATAAATATTTGCTCAAATTTTACTTTTCTTACAACATCTAATGTATCTTCAAAATCTTCTTCTGTTTCTCCTGGAAATCCTACTATTATGTCAGTTGAAAATCTTACATCTGGAATAGTCTTTTTCATTTTTTCTATTAGACTTAAGTATTGCTCTTTTGTATATACTCTATTCATTACTTTTAATACTTTGCTACTTCCAGATTGTAAAGGTAAATGTATAAACTTACTTACCTTTTTACACTCTCTTATTGATTCAATTACACCATCAGTAAAATCCTTTGGATGAGGTGATATAAATCTTATCTTTTCAATTCCTTCTATTTCATTTACTGATTTTAAAAGTTTTGAAAATGAATTAATTTCAGATATTGCTTCTCCTCTTTCTCTTTCAACTCTCATATATGAATTAACATTCTGTCCAAGAAGAGTTACTTCTTTATATCCTTTCTTAGCTAATTCTTTTATTTCATTTAGTATATCTTCTGGAGCTCTACTTCTTTCTCTACCTCTTACATAAGGAACTATACAGTAAGTACAAAAATTATTGCATCCATTCATAATTGTAACAGATGCTCTAATATTATCTTCTCTTTTTATTGGCAAACCTTCTATTATCTCTCCATCAATATCTAATATATCCGTTACTTTCTTATTTTCAATAATTGCATTATATAAATCTTGTGGAAATTTATGTAATGTATGTGTACCAAATATAACATCATATTTATAACTTTTTTTTATTTTATCTACAATATGCTTTTCCTGCATCATGCATCCACCAATTGCAATAATTGTACCTTTTGCTTCTTTTAATTTTTTTACTTCTCCTAATTTTCCAAATAACTTTTCTTCTGCATTTTCCCTTACACAACAAGTATTATATATAACTAAATCTGCATTGTTGATATCGTCTGTTTTAGCATATCCCATATTTTCTAGCATTCCACATATTTTTTCAGAGTCATTTTCGTTTAACTGACATCCCATTGTAAGTATATAATATTTTATATTCTTGCCCTCATTAATTTTTCTTACTTTTTCTATATATTTTAGTTCGTTATTTATATCTATCTTTATCATTTATTTATTACCTCTTTATTTTTCACATTTTAACTATTACATTTTAACATAAAAAAAGCACTTTTTTCAAGTGCTTTTTTGTCTTTTGAGTGTTGTTTTGTATAATGTTTATTATTTGTTTTTAATTCTTTCAATATTAGAAAGTCGTGCTCAAGCGACCACTGGCAACCTGGAAAACTGAATGACCACTTACTCCGCTGACTCATGAAGAACACGGCAAATATATCACTTTCACCCATCTGGGAAGACGATAAATAATTTGCACTTAGACCTTTACTTGTGTAATTTGATTTCGTAATACCTAACTCTCCTCCGAATGCTGACCATTCCTCTCTTGATGGTATATACCAAGCTGGATTTGCATTTATTTGGCTTTGCACTGTACTTAATCCCCATATGTCTGTGTAATAGCCATTATTTTGTGTTCCATAGCTACTTGAATTCCACTTTGATATCATATTTTTTGTATTTTGTTTTCCACTTCCAAAGGATGTTGATGTAGTACTTGCATAATCATTCATCTTTCCCGTCGCATCCTCATACCAACAATAAAAAGAACTCGAAACATTTTCTAGTGCCATCACATAAAACCTTTCATTTCCACTTGAATTTGTTACTTGTATTACATCTTTTGTTCCAAAATCGTCTGTATAATTTTTTTTGCTTATTTTATATTTTTTGAAATTACTTCCTTTTGGTATTGTATAGCTTCCGTTACCATTAGTTCCCCATTGTCCACTTCCTCCTATTGCTAAATCTGCATATATTACTCCATCTACCATTCCATCTCCATCTACATCTGCATAATATCCTACATATGATGTGCTTTCTGATATTGTTGCTATTTGTGTTGCTTGTGTGACTGCTGTTCCTGTTTTTGTATTTCCTGCTTTATCTGTTACTATTACTCTTAAATAATATGTTGTTTCTGCTGTTAATCCTGTATATGTGTATGAGTAACTTGTTGATGAACTTGTTTGTGTTGCTACTGTTGTAAATCCACTCGTACTACTTGTTGTACTTCTTTGGAACTGGTAACTATATACTCCTGATGTGCTATCGGCTCCACTTGCTGTTACTGCTATACTCGTTGTTCCTACTGTTCCTACTGTTAAGCTTGCTGTACTTGGTGCTGTGCTATCTTTATATACCACCTGTGTTTTTGCTGATGACACATTTCCTGCTTTATCTATTGTATATGCTGTTATAGTACTTGTTCCATCTGTACTTATTGTTATGCTTTTTGATGTCGTTCCTGCTGCTGTATCTGCTTGTGCTACTATTTGCGCTCCAGTTACTTTATATCTTACTTTATTTGCTCCACTTTGTGCATCACTTCCTGCTGTTATTGTTGCTGTTACATTTGATTTATAGTAACTATTATTTCCTGCTGTTCCGCTTAAGCTTATTGTTGGTGCACTTGGATTTATTGTATCTTTTATACTTACGCTTGCATAATCTCCATAGTTTGTTCCATCTGTTAATCTTGCATATACTGTATCATTATGATTTAATCCTGTTACACTTGTTCCTGTTTTCCAACTTCCTTCTGTTATTCCATTTACTTGATATTGTATTGTTAAGCCTGTACTTGTGCTTAATGTTATGCTTGCCTTTCCTCCACTCCATGTTGGATTACTTGCTACTATATTTCCTGTTATTAACCCTCCTGTTGCTCCTCCTATTTCTTCTGTTGTTACTCCTTTTAATTCTTTTATTCCTATATTATTTGCTTTATCTGTTGTGGTTACTTTTATATCATAGCTTGTGTTTTGTAATAAATTATTGAATATATAACTCGTATTGGTTCCTGTATATAAAGCTGATGTTGGATATGTTCCATTACTTTGTTTTATATAATAACTATAACTTATACTTGCTGGCATTCCCCATTCTGCATCTGTTGCCTTTACACTTACTGCTATGCTTTTGGTTGTTACTTCTCCTTTTGTTACTGTTACACTTGGATTTATTGTATCTTTTATGCTTACACTTGCATAATCTCCATAGTTTGTTCCATCTGTTAATCTTGCATATACTGTATCATTATG
>CALXVN010000040.1 GCA_944392085.1 uncultured Clostridia bacterium
TTGTCTATTTCCATTTCAATCATTCCATTAGGTATATCTATTTTTGTATTATCGCAAACTGCTTTTATAGCTTCTTCTTCTGTTTCGTATTTTGCTTTATTAGAATTTTCTGTATCTAATTTCTCTTTTATACTATTCTTTAATTCAGAAATAGTGTCAAATTCACTAACATCTTTAGCAAATTCATCATCCATTTTTGGTAATTCTTTTTTCTTTATTTCGTGTAATTTAACTGCAAATACAGCATCTTTTCCTGCTAAATCTTTTGAAAAATATTCATCTGGGAATTTTACTTTTATATCTTTTTCTTCATCTATTTTCATTCCAATAATTTGGTCTTCAAACCCTGGTATAAAAGTATTGCTTCCTATTTCTAATTCATGATTTTCCGCTTTTCCACCTTCAAATTTGACACCATCTACAGAACCTTCAAAATCTATTGTTACAATATCACCTTTTTCTACTGCTCTATCTTCTATTGTAACTAATCTTGCATTTCTCTCTGCCATATGTCCTAACTCATGTTCTATATCTTTATCAGATGTAGTATATTCAATTTTTTTAATTTCTATACCTTTATATTTTCCAAGTTCAACTTCTGGTTTTGTTTCCACTGTTGCTGTAAATATTAATTCTTTTCCTTTTTCCATTTGAACTATGTCTATATTTGGCTTACTAACTGCTTCTATTTTATTTTCTTTTATTGCTTCATCATATATTTCTGGTACTATTTCATTAAAAGCATCTTCATAAAATATAGCTGAACCATATTGTCTTTCTACTAATTGCATTGGTGCTTTTCCTTTTCTAAATCCAGGTATATTGAAATATTTTGCAGTTTTTGCATATACCTTTTTCATTGCTTCTTCAAATTTTTCAGCTTCAACATTAAATGTTAATTTTACTTCATTTTTGTTTTCTGTATTTTCTACTTTTACGTTCATATTATTCATCCTTTCATGATTTATTATAATAAGCTTATTTATTATACCACATTTTTTATATTTTGCAATAGTTTACATAGTTTATTTTTAAGATTCATAATGTTTTAAGTACTATCTTCCACTTTATTATAATTTTTAAATATTAAATCAAAATTCATTTTAGTTTTTTGTATTAAAAATAAGAAAAGTGGCTTCGCCACATGTGCATTTTGCTTCGCAAATATGCACAGCCCAAGGAAACTTAACCTTGTTGTATAGCAAAAATCGTTAAAAGTACTGTAATACTAAGTAAAAAGTCGATTTTTCCTATACAATAAAAAAATCCATCTCTTATTTTAAGCTGGATTTTTTATTTTAAGACTCTATCTTAAACTATTGAAATTTAGTTTAATTAGATATCTTAATTATTTTATTGAATTCCATATTTTTTCTTAAATCTATCTGCTCTACCACCAGTTGTTTCTCTTTTTAAATTACCTGTCCAGAATGGATGACATTTTGAACAAACATCAACCTTTATATCAGATTTTGTTGAATTTGTTTTCATAACATTTCCGCATGCACATGTTATTGTTGTTTCTGTATAATTTGGATGTAATCCTTCTTTCATTTTGCTTTCACCTCTCCTTTACCAATTTAAAACACTATTTTATATGATAACACATTTACAAAACTTTTTCAAGTATATATAACCTTTATTTCATTATTATTTTTGTAATCCATTTTCTAATTTCTTTTCCTGTATATATTCTGCTGAACTTTGAAGTTCTTGCTCAAGTGATGCTTTATGAACTAATTTGTTTACTATATTAAATAAACATGCAACTATTAAAATTACAAATAATACTTTTTTCCATATTTTAGCTATCATATTTTAACCTCATTTCTTATACACATATAATTATACCTATTTTTTGAGGCAATGTCAATACTACATATGTAATCTCCTGTCTAGTTCTTCTATTATACTTTTTCCACATAATATTAAGGATAAAATAAACGTAAACAATGCTACTATACTTGATATAATTGTAAAAATTGGTTTTATAATTATTTCATTTGAAGCTATATATATTACCATTGGAACCATACTTAATATAAATATTATTAAGTGATATATAGCGTATTTATAATATTTATTAATACTTACTATAGTTAGCACCAATATCGTAATATTTGCAATTACAATTATTATTGGTATTGCATAATTAATTGCCCAACCAGTATATCCTATAATAAAATCTATACATATTACCAATATAGATGTTGCAACTAGTTGAAGCATTACATTTGAGCCAATGTTAATATTTCTTTTTAGTGAATATATTACTGTAATCCACGAATAAATTATACCAGCTCCAACAATTAAGCACCATAAATATTTTGTAGATGTACATATATTAACAATACTACAAATTATCATAGTTAAAAGAGATATAAAAATCATTAGCTTTATTGTTAAATGACTTTTCTCTATATTTCTAACCTTCGGATATAAAGTCATGTACACCATTCCCTTCTATATTTATATTTATGCCTTCTTCTTTAAGTCTTTTACAAAATTCTTCTTCAACTTCTGTATCTTGCAATACTGAAGTAAATGTAAATACTAAATCATTTTCAAAAGAACAGCTTGAACATTTAATCTTTTCAACTGTTTCCGGAGCAATAAGTATTAAAAACTTATCAATATATTTTTGATACTCACCAATAATACCTATTCTTCCTATATTTGAAAAAGTAGTTGTTGTATATTTTCTTATTTCAAGATAACTTAATTTCACTATTGGCAATTTTAAAAATAAAGGAATTATTTTTATAAATGGATTATTTCCTAGTTTTACATTTGCAGACATAGTTTTACTTATTTCTTCTTTAGTTAATAATCTTTCGAATTCTGATTTAACAAATTTTAAAATACCTTCAAAATTTTGTAACATTTTAAGTTTCATATCTGCTGCAACCGTTATATAACTGAAAAAATTGCTTACTGTTTCAGACTTAAAATATTTTCTTAAATCTACTGGTATACATACTTTAATAGGCCTTCCACCATTCTTGTTTTTATATTTTGAATTATATATTGAATATATTAAAGCTGCTGTTAGATATTGTGTAATTGTGACACCTTTTTCTTTAGCTTTATTTTTTAATTCTTCTAAATTTATATTAATATGTATAACACCAATTGCTGCTAAGGGAAGCTTTTTTCCTTTTAATATATACGCTTTTTTACTACCTCTTGTGCCTTTAGATTTTTTATCATAATTTTTTAAGTAGTCATCTTCCGTATTATTTGAGAGTTTTCTTTTGGTCCTCAAAGCTTTCGTAAACCTGTCTTTGTGCGCAAGCTCAATATATGTATAAACAATTTCTCTTAAAAAAATTACCCCACTATTTCCATCAGTTAATGAATGAAATATATCTAAATTTATTTTATTATTCCAATAGGTTACCTTAAATAAATAATCATTATTTGTGTTTGGATCAATGTATTTACAAGGATAATCTTTTTCTTCTTCAATAATTATTTCTTTTGAATTATCTTCAAAATAGTACCAAAAAGCACCTTTTTTTAATTTCACTTTAAAAGATGGAAGATGTTTTAACACTAAATTAACAGCTTCTTTTAAAACGCTAGCATTTATTTCTTCCTTAAGCACTGCTGATAATCTAAACACACTACTATATTTCTTACTTGATGCTATGGGAAATATTTTTGCTGAGTTATCTAACCTTCTCCAATTATTCGAATTTTGCACTTTTTTCTCCTTTTGCGCAATTGGGGACGCACACCTTTTGCGCATTTTAGAATTTTAAAAATTTTATTATATGAGTATAAATTTATGAAAATGCGCAAAAGGTGTGCGTCCCCAATTGCGCAAATTTATTCACCTTAACTCATAATTATCTCTATTACCTTATCATATCCTTCTTTTGCATGTAAAGTTTCCGTTTTATGCTTCATTAAAACGAAATTATGTATAGCATCTGGATATTCTATAAAACTAATTTTTTCTTTATTTTTTAAAGCAAATTCTTTTGCATCTGGATTTAATATATCTCTTGTTCCTGATAATATGTATATGTTCTTTAATTTGTCTATTGGTCCTAAAACAGGATTTACTAAATAGCTTTTCATTCCGTTCTTTCCAGCATATTTTCTACCAGACAATTTTAATAATGCTTTATTTAAAACTGGATCATCTATTTCATTTATTTTAGGATTTTCCATTCTTACATCAAGCCATGGTGATATTAGAATTGTTTTGTCTGGTAATCTGTGATTTAATTTTCCATTTCTTTGATACAAAGCAAGTGCTAAACCTGCTCCTGCAGAATCTCCCATAAGTATAAATTCCTTATCTTCTACCTTTTCTATTATCTCTTTATATAATGGTTCCATTATTTTAAATACTTCCGCATAAGTATGCTCTGGTGCTAATGGATAATCTGGAATTATTATTGTACTTTGTGTTTCATCTATTACATCTTTAAAAAAGTTCCAATGATATTTTTCTAATTCCCCAATATATGAACCGCCATGAAGATATAGTATAACTTTATTTGATTTATTCAATTTAAATATATCGCTTTTTTGCTCTTTATTATCTAAAATTTCATTTTTAGGAGATATTACAAAAATATCTCGTGATATATATTTTATTTTTAAAAAATCATAATCATTAAAAGCATTTTTTGAAAGTTTTGAGGTTGCAAATCTTAATTCATAATAAAAAACAGCAAGCAATATAAGTATAAATATTAAAAATAAAATTAACATTTTTGTCATTTCCTTTATTATTTGGTAATTTTTTCTTCTAAATATTTTTTATTTATCTTAACATATTATTTTGTTTTTATCTATATTTATACATTTTTTTCTTTTATATTTTTAAAAAAATTGCAAAAAATAATAATAAAATCAATTTTAAAATTGCAAAAAATGCAAATAAATAGATTTAAATTTTTAATTCATTTCTATAGAAAGGAGTTTTATATGGATAGTAAAAAATGGATAATAGGAATTGTTTTTCTTATTATTCTTGGCGCTTTATTATTATATGCTTTTTTTGGAAATAAAAATACTTCCCCTCAAAGTAATTATACACCTAGTCAAATTTCAACTAATACTACTGTTAATAATTCAAATACATTGAATCCTGCAAACAATACAATAAACAAGCAAACTACAACTGTTCAAGAAACTAAAATAAGCAGTTTTTCTACTCCTATAGTAGATGAGCACGAAAATAGAATTAATAACATAAAGATTACATGTTCAAGAATTAGTGGAACTATAGTAAAATCTAATGAAGAATTTTCTTTTTGTGAAGTTGTAGGTCAGCCAAGTAGTGAAGATGGATATAAAGAAGCCCATGCATTTGTGGACGGAAAACTTACAAATGCCATTGGAGGAGGAAATTGTCAGGTAAGTACTACAATCTATAATGCAGCCAAAAAAATAGATGGAGTAGAAATCACAGAAAGACACGAGCATGATAAGCCAGTTGGATATATTGAAATGGGAAAAGATGCAACAGTTGCATATGATTATTTAGATTTAAAATTTGAAAACAATAATGATTTCGATTTAAAATTAAAAGCATATATAAAAGATGATAAAGTATGTGTTGACATATACAAACTTTAATAAAAGTTCTCCTCTAACCTGGAGAACTTTTATTATTTAAATAATACATATTTTATACTTCATTTATTTTAACATTTCTAACATGCTCTATTTTATCCCAGCTTGTATCTCTTTTGAATAGACATTTAAAGTTTATTAATAACCAAGATCCTAAAAATAGTGGATAACATAGTAAGCCCTTTATCATTGGTTTAATTGGTTTTTTATCTAATATCATAATTAATAAAGCTGTAAATATTGGAAGTAAAAATGTTGGTATTAAATATCTTAAACAGTTTATAATTAAGTCTACTGTTGTCATACCGTTTCCTATATATATTACAAAGTTTAACAATAAAAGTATCAAAGTTAAAATAAACATAGGTATACTTCCTAAAATATATAAAAGCCCATCAAAGTTCATAAGTGTTTTATTTTCTTTAACTGCAACTGCGAGTGGCTTTGTATATTCGCTCATACATTGTATATGACCTACAGTCCATCTTGTTCTTTGCTTCCATGATTGCTTAAATCCTACTGGTTGTTCATCATAAACTATTGCATCAGTTGCCCAACCTAATTTTCTTCCTTGTATAATTCTTTTTAAAGAAAATTCTATATCTTCTGTTAAAGTTTTTGTATTCCAGCCTTCAGGTTTTATCACATCAAATTTTACCATAAATCCTGTTCCATTTATAAGAGGTGACAAGCCTAAATTATATCTGGCTAAATGATAAAATCTGTTCATAGTCCAATAAAATAATGCATATCCGGCTGAAACCCAACTATCTGTAGGATTTTTAATATCTCTATATCCTTGAACAACTTCTTCTCCTTGGCATAATTTTTTATTCATTGCTTTTAAAAAATTTTTGTCTACTATATTGTCTGCATCGAATATACAAAAAGCATCATAAGGGGCATCTTCATCTATTTTTTGTTTTAAAAACCATTGCAATGCATATCCTTTAGTTTTATGTTGATTGTCAAATCTTTCTACTACGGTTGCTCCGTATTCTTTTGCTATTTCTGCTGTTCTATCTGTACAATTATCTGCAATAACATAAATATCATAATATTCTTTCGGATAGTCTTGTTTATTTAAGCTTTCTATTAAAGCTTGAATAACATTTTCTTCATTATGTGCAGGTATAATTGCCATAAATTTATTTGTTTTTTCTTCTAATATTGGTTTGTCTTTTAATTTAACAAGTGAGCATACACTTATTATTAATTGATATACCCAAAATATAGTTAAAATCCATACAAGTGCTTGTTGAACCATATATAAATATTCCATTAAAATTCTCCTTTTCGTTTATATATAATATTATGCACTTAAATTATTTGTATTACTCTTGTACTAATATTCTCGTACATTATCTATTATACTATTTTCTTACAAATTTTGCAACTACTAAAAAAAAATTAAAAAAATCTTAATAAAATATGATGTTACGATTCACGGCTTAAATCATTATATTTTATATAAAAGCCAGAAAATAGTAATGAACAATTTTTTTTATATTTTCATAATTTTTCATTACTATTTCTAGCTTTCACAACATAATTTTAAAATTAGCTTTAAAATACAATATTATAATAAAATATATCAAATCTTATTTATTTAGCAAATGTATCTATTTCTTCTACTACTTTTGCTATAAAATCATCTACTTTCATTTCTCCTATGTCTCCATCTTTTCTTGAACGTACGCCAACTGAGTTTGCTTCTTTTTCCTTATCTCCTAAAATTACCATATATGGAATCTTTTGAAGTTGAGCTTCTCTTATTTTATATCCTATTTTTTCATTTCTATCATCTAGCTCTACTCTTATTCCTACATTTTCTAACTGTTCTTTTACTTTTAGAGCATATTCTTTATGATTATCAGCAATTGGAAGTATTTTTACTTGGACTGGTGCAAGCCATGTTGGGAATGCTCCTGCATAATTTTCTATTAAAACTCCTATAAATCTTTCGATACTTCCAAATATAACTCTATGAAGCATAACTGGTCTATGTTTTTCTCCATCTTCACCAACATATGTTAAATCAAATCTTTCTGGCATTTGGAAATCTAATTGTATTGTTCCACATTGCCATTCACGTCCAATAGAGTCTTTAATATGAAAGTCTATCTTTGGCCCATAGAAAGCTCCATCTCCTTCATTTAGTTCATACGGTACATTTAAATCTTTTAACACTTTTTTTAATGCTCCTTCTGCCATCTCCCATTGTTCATCTGATCCCATAGAATCTTCTGGCCTTGTAGATAATTCTACTGTATATTCAAATCCAAATATTTTGTATACTTTGTCTACTAATTTCATAATTCCTGAAATTTCTGATTCTATTTGTGATGGTAAACAGAATATATGTGCATCATCTTGAGTAAAGCATCTTACTCTAAATAATCCATTAAGTTCTCCTGATTTTTCATGTCTATGAACTAATCCTAGTTCCCCTGCTCTTATTGGTAAATCTTTGTATGAATGCATTTTACTTTTGTAAACAATCATTCCTCCTGGACAGTTCATTGGTTTTATTCCAAAATCTACATCATCTATTTTTGTTGTATACATATTTTCTTTGTAATGGTCCCAATGTCCAGATCTATGCCATAATTCTTCATTTAGTATCATTGGTGTTTTAATTTCTACATAACCATTTTTTCTATGAATATTTCTCCAAAAATCTTCAAGAACATTTCTTAATACCATTCCTTTTGGTAAGAAGAATGGGAAACCTGGTCCTTCTGGTGCTATCATAAATAGTTCTAGTTCTTTACCTAATTTTTTATGATCACGCTTCTTTGCTTCTTCTAACATATTTAAATATTCTTCAAGCTGACTTGTTTTAGGGAAAGATATTCCATAAAATCTTTGAAGCATTTTATTGTGTTCGTCCCCTCTCCAATAAGCTCCTGATGAAGATAAAATCTTAACTGCTTTTACTTTTCCAGTACTCATTAAGTGTGGGCCTGCGCATAAATCTGTAAAATCTCCTTGTTTATAAAAAGATATTTCTTCTCCTTCTGGTAGTTCTTCTATTAACTCAACTTTGTAGTCTTCTCCTCTATCTTTCATAAATTTAATTGCTACTTCTTTTGGAAGAGTATATCTTTCTATTGGTAAATCTTCCTTAATTATTTTTTTCATTTCTTCTTCTATTTTTTCAAAATCATCTGAAGATATATTCTCTTTTACATCAAAGTCATAATAAAATCCCTTATCTATTGATGGGCCTATTGTTAATTTTAAACTATCTCCATAAATTCTTTTTATAGCTTGTGCCATAATATGAGAAGTTGTATGCCAATAAGCTTTTTTTCCATCTTCACTATTTTCAAAAGTTAATATTTCTACTTCTGAATCTTCTTCTATTTTATATCTTAAGTCTTTTACTTCTCCATTTACTTTTCCAGCTGTTGCATTTCTTGCTAATCCTTCACTTATTTCTTTAGCTAATTCTAATACAGTAATTCCTTTTTGAATCTCTTTTATAGATCCATCTTTTAATGTAATTTTCATAAAATCATCCTTTCTTTTAAACTTTATGGACGTTCCTTAAAGTTCATTTTTTAAATTTTTTCAAATAAATGGAATGCTAAAATATTCATTTTTTCTTTTAATTTTAAGGAACATCCATAAAATTAAAAAAACACCTCCTCTAGCATTTACTGCCAGAGGGGTGCTTATATAACACGGTTCCACCCTTTGTTTTACTTGAATTTACTTTTAACGCAAGTTTACGTCTAGTTTATTTAAAAAAGTTTTATAATTCTTTTTTCTTTTTGCTAGAAACAATGAGGTAGTTTTTCAAATACGTTTATTTAAAATAGCTTTCAGCCTATGGCTATTTTTCTCTTGAAATAACCTTTATTTTACTTTGTCTCATTTATGTTTTTGATTTAATCTTTTTCTATTATATACTCTTTATTTTTTTATGTCAATACATTTTAAACATTTTTTAATATCCCGGCTTTTTTAATAATTTAAACATATTATTTTTATATTTTTCGACTCCTGGCTGATTAAATGGGTTTACTCCTAATATTAATCCAGAAACAGCACATGCCAGTTCAAAAAAATAAATTAATTGTCCTATATTTTTAGCATTGAGCTTTTTTATATTTATTATAATATTTGGCACATCTCCATCTACATGAGCTACCTTTGTTCCTTCCATTGCTTGATTATTTATATAGCTTAAATTTTTTCCTTCTAAGTAGTTTAATTGGTCTAAATTATCTTCTTCTGCTTTCATGACAATATCATTTTCTGAATTTTCTATATTTATAACTGTTTCAAATAAATTTCTTCTTCCTTCTTGTATATATTGACCAAGTGAATGTAAATCTGTAGTAAACTCTGCTCCTGATGGATATATACCTTTTTGCTCTTTGCCTTCGCTTTCTCCAAACAATTGCTTCCACCATTCTATGAAATAGTGCATTTTTGGTTCATATGTTACTAATAATTCTATATTTTTTTCCTTTTCATATAAAATATTTCTAATAACTGCATATTTATAACATTCATTATATTTTAGATTCTCGTCATTATATCTGTCTTGTGCTATTCTAGCACCTTCCATTAACTTGTCTATATCTATTCCTGCAGTAGCAATTGGAAGTAAACCTACAGCTGTTAATACAGAATATCTTCCTCCTATATCATTTGGTATAACAAAGGTAGTATATTTTTCTTTTTTGGCAAGTTCTACTAGAGCTCCTTTTTCTTTATCTGTTGTGACATATATTCTATCTCTTGCTTCTTTTAAACTATACTTATTTTCCATTATTTCTCTAAAAATTCTAAAAGCTATTGCAGGTTCAGTTGTTGTTCCTGATTTTGATATAACATTTACTGATATATCTTTATCTCCTATATAATCTATCAAATCTCTTATATAATTAGGACTTAAGTTATTTCCCACATATAATATTTGAGGAGTTTTTCTTATAGATTTTTCTTGCAAATTGTAAAATGTATTTGTAAGAGATTCTATTACTGCTCTTGCTCCTAAATATGAACCACCAATACCTATTACTAATAATATATCTGAATTTGATTGTATTTTTTTTGCTATTTTTTTTATTTTTTCAAATTCTTTTTTATCGTAATTTGTAGGTAAGTTTAACCATCCACAAAATTCTTTTTCATTTTTTGCCTTTTCATGCAATTTTTTATGAATTTCTGCTACTTGTTTTGCATATTTCATTACATTTTTTTCAAATAATCTTGCATTTTTAAAATCCACTTTAATATTTTCCATATTGTTCCTCCTTTGTATAATATATTTTTTCTATTATATGATATTATACAAAATATTATTTTGCAAGTAGTTTTTTGATAAAATTTTAGTTCATTAGCATATATAGTAAAATGCTCCTATCTTGATTATTGAAACATAATTTGGATGAATTTTCTTTATAGTATTTACCATATTTTCTACACTCATTTATCTTTTTAATTTTTTCATATTTTTTCGCTTTTGTCCGTTATGGCCGACTAAATCCGTACAACTTTGCGAGGACCTAAGTCTCTCGTAAGCCTTTTTTGCTCTATTGTTAATTTATACTCCTAAAGAGTACGGTGAATAATACGAACCATCTCCACCTGTTATCTTGATTCCAGATTTCAGAGTGAACACTGGGCGGAGGCCATACGGGTAGCCACCTCCACTCGTGTTACTGTTATTATACACTCTGCCCACGTTAGCGGCGGTTATGAGGGCCCCAGCCACGTTCACATAACGCACAATGAAATTCGAGTAGCCAGAGCCAGAGCCCACAATACGACTCGCCAACCAGTAATTATTATTTGTGCTCGCTATTCCTAATGCTGTCATTTTGTTATAATCTGAGCTATAATTTTCATCTGTATTTTTCATTGTATGTCCCCACCAATTTGTTTCTCCTGTTCCAGATTCATATCCTAAATATTCATCTTTTACTGGTCTACACCCCACGCATCTTGCTTCTACATATTTACTTCCAAAGTAGTTATATTCCTCTGCTTTTGCATTTAATATATTTATTACATCATTATATTGGTCTATTCCTGATAAATATACCGTTTCTATAGTACTTACTGATATTATTTGTAGTCCATTTGTTTCATCATTATATAGCACATTGCATAAAATCGTATTTTCTGGGTCTTTTTTATTTGGTATTTCTACATATACTTTTTGATTATCTGATATATCTAATGCATCTTCTATTGTTACTTCTTTTGTTGTTACATTTATTGTGCTTTCTTCTGCATTTCCTGCATTATCATATACTTCTACTCTTAATTTATAGCCTGTTAGTCCACTTAAGTTTTCATAAGTAAATGTTCCGTCTGTACTTGTTCCTTTTTCTGTTTCTTCATCATCTAAATAAAATTTATATGTGTTTCTACTTGACAGTCCACTTTCATTATCTGTCGCACTTACTTGTACTTTTATACTATTTGATGTTGTTTCTATTGCTTCAAAGCTATTTATTGTTGGTTTTATTTCATCTTTTACAACTAACACAGCATAATCACTTGTATTCGTTCCTTCTACTAATCTTCCGTATACACTTGATTTATTGGGTATATTTTGTATTGTTCCAGCATTTAATATATTTTGCCATCCTCCATCTGTTGGTTTATTTTCTTCACTTACTATTTGGTATTGCAACTGATAACTTGTACTTGTTGTTATTGTTGTACTTGCTGTCCCCACTCCTGGCCATGTTACTGGTCCAAATTTTATTGTTCCTTCTTCTAGTTCTCCTAATACTACATCAGCTGTTTTACTATTTTTTATTTCTCCGTCTATTACTAAATCTACTTTTATTGTGTATTTTTCTGGTGATGTTAATCCTATGAAAGTATATGTTACTCCACCATTTCCTTCTTTTTCTACATATGCTCCTTCATCTTCTTCTAATTTCTTTATTGAATATTTATATGTTGCTCCTTCTGCTCTTGCCGATGTAACTTTTACACTTATTTCTGATAATGTTTTATTGGTTACATCTATTCTTCTTATTACTGGTGGTAAATTTCCTGCCTCTCCTATATAGTCTCCTAACTGTGGTACACTTCTATCTAATTCAAAAGTATGTCCATTTAAACTTATTTCTACTTCATCCACCTCTGCATCTGGTTCTTGGGCATATATAAATTCATCTAAAAATTCATCTTGATTATATTTTTCATTTATATGTTTTTCTGCATATGCATCTGCTAATACTAATGATAATCTTTCTCTTGCTTCTGCTTTTTCTTGTTCTAGTTTACCTTTTTGAGCACTTTTTATAAGGCCGTTATCTCCAAAGATTGCATTTATGCTTACTACTGCTAATATGATTAATATTACTATTGTAACCACTAATGCCACAAGTGTTATACCATTTTGTTTATTTAATAAATTTTGTACTTTTCCTTTCACCATTTTTTCCTCCTTATTTTATGTTTCTATGTTTTATGTTTCTACATTTTTTCATGCATACTTATCTTTTGTATTCATCACCTCCAAAACGCACAAAAAGGACAGGCTATTTCTCAAAAGTACATTTTTTACTTTTGCTATAAATAGTCTATC
>CALXVN010000041.1 GCA_944392085.1 uncultured Clostridia bacterium
AATGTTTTTAATTTGGATTTTCCATAATAATACCTCCTTGTACCAAAATAAAGTATTAATTAAATTATATCATGGGAAATTCCAAAACTAAATTCTTGTTGAGCCACCAATGGAATTTACTTTTATATTTAAGGAATTGTAAATATTTAGAAGTATCTGTTGAGAAATTTGTCATTTTATGATATAAAATAAAATAGATTTTTATAATTTGTTATGGGGGAAAATAATGGGTACAAATTTATCTAAAATAAAGAGAGATAAGATGCTAGATACAATTTCAAAGATAAAAGAGAATGTAAATGATGAAGAAATGTTGAAAAATTTATCTTTAATAGAATATGAACTTACTAAAAAGAAATATGGTTTAGTGTGGGAAGAACACGAGGAGAAAGTTGATGAAGAATTAAAAACCAAAATACCAACATTTGAAGAAATAAAAGATAAAGAGATAGTTTCGAATAGAGATAATAAATTTAATTTCTTACTAGAGGGAGATAATTTACATAGTTTATATTTATTGGAGAGAACTCATAAATGTAAAATTGATGTTATATATATAGATCCTCCATATAATACAGGTAAAAAGAATGAATGGAAGTATAATGATAGTTTTATTGATTCAAACGATGGATACAAGCATAGTAAATGGTTATCTTTCATTTCCAAAAGATTAACTATAGCAAAAGAATTATTAAAAGAAGATGGTTATATTGTAATTTCTATTGATGACAATGAATATGCACCATTAAAAATATTATGTGATGAAATATTTGGTGAAAATAATTTTGTATGTAATTTTGTTTGGCAGAAGAATTTTGCTCCTAAAAATGATAATAAATATATATCAATAAGTCATGAATATATTTTGATGTATGCAAAAAATATTAACAAATATGATAGAAAGTTACTACCAAGGAGTGAAAAGAACAATTCAGGTTATTCTAATCCAGATAACGATCCAAGAGGAGTGTGGACATCAGGAACTTGTTTAGCAACATCATTTTCAGAAAGTGGTGTATACGAATTAATAACACCAAACGGGAAAAAACATTTGCCACCAGCAGGAAGATGTTGGAGGTATTCAAAGTTAAAGTTTCAAGAGTTAATGAATGATAATAGAATATGGTTAGGGAAAGATGGTAATGGAGTACCAAGAGTAAAAAGATTTTTGAGCGAAATGCCTAATGGAGTTGTACCTCAGACATGGTTAAAATATGAAGATGTTGGAAGTGGACAAGATGGAACTAAAGATTTAAAAGATAAATTTAATGGTGAAATGGTTTTTAATTTTCCAAAACCAGTTAAATTAATGAAATTTTTAATAGATAGACATAAAAATAAAGATGCAATTATCCTTGATTTTTTTGCAGGAACAGGAACTACTGGCCAAGCTATAATAGAATTGAATGCTGAAGATGATGGAAATAGGACTTTTATATTGTGTACAAATAATGAGAATAAGATTTGCGAGGAATTAACATATACAAGGCTAGTAAATTCAGGGGTTAATAAATTAAAGTACTATAAAACAACATATATACCAAAACTAAATACAGATGAGGAAAATATACAAGAGAATTTATTGGTAAATATCAAGAACTTAATTCAACTTGAAAATGGAATAAGTGTTGATAATGAAAAGATAAGAGTAATACTAGATGAGGAAGAAGTAGATACATTTAGTGTGAATTTAGAAGAAGTAAAGAAATGTAACAAACTATATATTTCAACGGATATATTACTTACTGCCAAACAAGTTAAAACATTCAAAGATAATAATGTAGAGGTGTATGTTATACCAGAGTATTACTTTGAAAATGAGATAAAGGAGGTGCAATAGTACAATGCAAGGAATAGAACTAAAAGAGTTTCAAGTAAATTGTGTAAATGACCTATTAAATGCAACAACAGTTGGAGATAAAAGAGAAGTATTAGTACAAGCACCAACAGGAAGTGGAAAAACTATTATCTTATTAGAATATATCAAGGAATACATAGATGAAAACAACAATACTATATTTGTATGGTTGACCCCAGGTAAAGGAGATTTGGAAGAACAAAGTAGAGATAAAATGACTAAATATTTACCAAGTCTAAATTCCAAGAATATTGCAGAAGTTTTGTTAAGTGGTTTTGAGGCAGGAGATACTGCATTTATAAATTGGGAAACTATAACTAAAAAGGGAAATACTGCATTAAAGGAACAGGAAAGAAAGAACTTATTTGAAAGAATAGACGAGGCATATAATAGAGGATATAACTTTATTGTAATAGTAGATGAGGAACATTTGAACAAGACAGTTAAGGCAGAGGCCATAATAGATTATTTAAAACCAAGTTATATAGTTAGAGTTTCAGCAACAACAAAAAAGAATAAAGAGGCAGAATTTATACAAATAGATGAACTAGATGTAATAAATGAAGGACTAATTACTAGAGCATTATATATAAATGAAAATGTAAGCGGCGATATAAAATTGGAGAATGAACATGAATATTTACTAGACTTAGCAATAGAAAAACAAAAGGTAATTAGAGAAGAGTATAGAGAAAACAACATAGAAATAAATCCACTAATCATAATTCAAATGCCTAACAATTCAAATGATATGATAGATCAGATAGAAAAAATATTAGAAAATAAAGGTTATTCATACAAGAATAAAACCGTTGCAATATGGTTAGCAGATAGAAAAGAGAATATAGAGGATATATCAAATAACAATGCAGAGCCTATAATACTTATAATGAAACAAGCAATATCAACAGGTTGGGACTGCCCAAGAGCCAAGATATTGGTTAAGTTAAGGGACAATATGAGTGAAGACTTTGAAACACAAACAATTGGTAGAATAAGAAGAATGCCACAAGCACATCATTATGATAACTTATTATTGGATAATTGTTATTTATACACATTTGATGAAAAATATGAGGAAACTATTAAGCAAGAATTAGGAAATAATGCACAAGATGTTAAGATGGTATTCTTAAAAGATGAATACAAAGCTTTTAGATTAACAAAACAGATAAAAAATAGTGATTTTGATGGATTTGATGATAGAGAAACTTTTAAAATAATACAAAATTATATGATAAGGAAATATAATTTAACTAACAACAAGAATAATAATAAAACTATTCTAGAATCAAATGGTTATGTATTTGATGAAACAATAACAAATTCAATAGTGCAAGATAAAATAGTAAAGATAGATTCTAATGAAATAGCTAATGCTAACAAGATACAGGTTAAATCCATTGTAAATACAAGTAAAAATGGTATTGATTTAAGACATTCAATAGGAGTAATCAGTAGTAAAATAGGAATGAAGTATGATAAGACTAGAGTTGTACTTGAAAGAATGTTTTTAAAAAGAAAATTGTTTACGAAGAAGTTTATAAATCTTTCATTGGTGGAGTTTTATGCCTTTGTAATAAATAACGAAGATAAATTAAAGTATGATTTTTTAGAAGCTGTTTCGCAAGAGGCAAGACAGATTTTTATAAAATCTGAGTCAATAAAAGAAATAGAATTTAGAATACCAGAGATGGATATTATTAAGTATGACCCAAAAATGAAAGATACAATTATATATGATAAAAATGTTTATAAAGATTACCCCAATAGTACCAAAAAATCTAAAAGTGAGAGAATGTTTGAAAAGTATTGTAATGAGAGTAATAATATTAAATGGTTTTATAAGAATGGAGAACATAGTATACAGTACTTTTCAATAATTTATGTAGATGCAGTAGGTAAAAAATGGGCTTTTTATCCAGATTATATTTTGCAAGATGAACAAGGATATACTTGGATAATAGAAACTAAAGGTGGAGAAAGTGCAGATGGTGTGTCTAAGAACATAGATATTAAAGTAGAAAACAAATTTGCGGTGTTAAAAGAATATGCAAATAAGCATAATCTTAAATGGGGATTTGTTAGAGATTATGATAAAAATGATAATTTATATATTTGTAATACAGAATACACAGAAGATATGAATAATGATAACTGGATGAATCTAAAAGATATATTATAAGAGGTGAAAAATGAAGGAAGATAGTAAAGGTGTAATTTATATTTTAACAAATCCATCTTTTCCTGAATATGTAAAAATTGGATATACAGAAGATATGGAAAAAAGATTAATAAGATTAAATAAAAGTGAATGTACACCGTTTGCTTTTAGAGTATATGCTACATACGAAGTTGAATCACGTTTATCAGATAAAAGAGTACATGAAATTATTGATAAATTAAGCCCAGAACTTAGATCAGTTGATACTTATGGAGGCAAAAAAAGGGTAAGAGAGTTTTATGCAATGAGTGCAGAAGATGCTTATGAGATTTTGAAAGCTATTGCTGAAATAAATGGTCGTGTAGATAAACTTAAGAAGATGAAGCTATCTAAAGAGGAAAAAGAAGATGAGAAAACTGCAGATGAAATCGAAACTGAAATTCAAGACAAAGCAGAAAATTTTTCTTTTATAAAATGCCAAATTCCAATAGGAGCAATTTTAGAGTATATTAATAATCCAAATATAACATGCACAGTAGTTAGTGATAGAAAGGTACAGTACAATAATAAAGAAATGTATCTAACTGGACTTGCAAAAATATTACTTGGTAAAAGAATTGGAATATGTGGGCCTAGATATTTTACTTATAAAGGTGAAAGACTTGATGAAATAAGACATAAATTAAAAGTTTAATAAATGGAAATGTAATTAAGTAAAAAAATCAATAACTTGAAAAAGTGAATGATAATACATAGATGGAGAAAAAATATTCATTTATTGGTACAAAGATTTAATAAGATTATCAAAACAGATTTAAAGAAACTAAAGAAAGCAAAATAATAATGTGATTATAATTACAGAATTATTTTGCTTTTAGGATAATTAAATACAAATTTCGATAAAATTTTTAAATAATGAATGATATACTAAAAAGGGGAAATATGAAAATTATAGATAAAAAATCAATTAAAGATATAGAAAACTGCAAAATCACATTTTTAAGAATTGATCCAGAGGATAAAAAGGAAACAATTAGAAAGATTTTAGAACAATTAAGTGACATGTCTTGGATAAAGAGGACAATGCCTCCAGAGCTTAAGGCATCAATGGAAGCAAAAGTAGAGCCTACGGTAAAATTTTTAGAAAAACAATTAAATGAAAATAATGATGGAGTAATAACATCAAAGACGGGGGAGTATTTTGTTTCAGAGTTATCAAGAGAAACTATTGTAAATGAACTAAAATATAAAGATATTCCATTAGCAGAATTAAGGAAAGAAAAAGTTTCTGGAAATCCAGGATTTGATTATCACAGTGAAAACAAAGATGCTGTAATTATTTTTGGAGAAGCAAAATATGTTGCTAAGCAAAACGCATATGGGAAAGCATTAAAACAAATTGTAGAATTTATTAAAGATAGGAAAGATATTAAAGAATTATCAGAGTTAAGAGATTTTGTTAGTGATGAGGCAATAAAAAATGCAAATATAGAAAGGAAGGGCTATGCAATAGGTTTTTCTTCATATAACACAAAAAGTGAAGATTTAATAAATAATATAAAAAAAAGTCAATATTTCAATGAATTAACTAAATATGAAGAAATAATTATTGTGGCTGTAGATGTTAATGGATAATTTAATTGAAAAGATAAAAAATGGAGAAAACTTACAAGAAATTATTGAATTTGTAGGAAAGGATATCTACATAAACGGACCAATAAGTACTTTGGACATGGAAATCCTATCATATTTAAAATATTATCAAAAAGAATTCTTCGCTCAATATGAAGGTGATATATTGCAAAGAATGGGAATATTTTATAAAGAAAATGAAATTAGTAGTTTAGAAGGGTTAATAATGTCTAACTATAAAGATGTAATTTATGAAAAATATAATAAATATTATACGCCCGTTCAAACTAATCTAGTAAATAATATTTTATTGAATAAAAATTTTAGTTTCTCCGCACCAACGAGTACAGGAAAGTCATATGTTTTTAGAGAAATAATTGAAAATCCAAACATGAATGATATCGCAATAATAGTTCCATCAAGGGCTTTAATAAATGAGTATTATATAAGAATTAGAGAAATTATGAAAAACAAAACTACTAATATTTTAACATCTGTAGAAATAATTAACAAAAAAGTAGCTAGAAGAAGTATTTTTATATTAACTCCAGAGAGAGCAAAAGAACTTTTTAAACATAAGGAAGAACTAAATTTAAATATGGTATTGTTTGATGAAGCACAATTAGGAGATGAAGATAATACAAGAGGCATAATATTTGATAGTATAGTAAGAAGAATTAATAATAATTTTCCAAATACAAAATTGCTATTTGCGCATCCTTTTATATCTAATCCAGAAGCTCAATTAAAAAAGAATAGTATAGAAAATGGAGATTATAAAAAATATCTTGAAAAAAATGTAGGGCAAATGTTCATTTCATATAATAATGGTAAATTTTATAATTTTGGAATAGAAAAGGATGTTTTAGGACATAAAATCATAAAAATGGATGATGATCCTATAGAAAAAATTATAAGGAACAATGGATCAATACTTATATATACAACTAAAAAAAGTATATATGATGGTAAGATACTTGAAAAATTTGGTAGGTATATAAAATTATGCAATGAAATAAAGGACAAAAAGGCATTAAAATTAATCAAAAAATTAACCAAACTAATAGGTGCAGCCCAAAAAAAGAAAAGCGAACGATATTCTGAGATGATATATTTATTAAAAAGAGGGATTATTACACATCATGGTTCATTACCATTAAAAGCAAGAATGATTTTAGAAGAATTCACACAAATGAATTTTTGCAGAATTTGTTTTTCTACATCTACTTTAGTACAAGGAATTAATATGCCATTTGACTTGGTATGGATAAATAGATTTGAAAGTAGTCAGAGACTCAATATTCTAAATCTAATTGGAAGAGCTGGAAGAGCTACGACTGACAAAAAGTTCGACTATGGAATTGTGGTAGTAAATGACAAGAATAAAAGTAGACTCAGAAATATTATGAAAAACGATTTACCAATAAAAGAGATATCTTTATTAGATATAGATAATGATCAAGAAGATGATAACATTAAAGACTTTAAGCAATCAGTTAAAAGTGGAAGTTTATCGGATGAATATAATTTAACTCCTTCACAATTAGAAAGACTAGAGAAAGATTCATTAGAAGACAGTATAATATATTTATTAGATAAGCTCGTAAAAAATGACAAATTTATAAATGTTGAGGACTTCAATAAATATGATGATAATATAATAAAGAAAATTAAAGAAGCCTTTGAAATAATTTATTTATTTTATTTAAATAGAAATGAGCTTTCTTCTGGAGAGAAAGCGGTACTTTCTACAGCATTAAGAATTTTAGTTTGGCAAATAAATGGAAAAACTTTTAAACAGATTGTTTGGTACAGATATTCTTACATAACAAGATTAAAAGAAAGAAAAAAAATGCTTATACAAAATAAAGAAGGTATTAATGATATTGAAGCAAAATTTACTATGGAATGCTCGGATATTCCTAATAAAGAGTTAGTATCATTCAATATGTTTAAAGATAAAAAAGTAAGTGAAATTAAATACGACAGAATAGTATTTGATACATATGATTATATAGATAAGATTATAGGGTTTAAATTAAAAGATGTATATTATGCAACATTTCAAAAATATTTCAACAAGACAAGTGATATAAGAGCAAAAAATATGGCATTATATTTTAAATATGGAACAATTGACGAAATAGAAATAATGCTAATAAAATATGGCTTTTCATTTGAAACAATAGAGTGGTTAAAAAAGTATATAAAAAAGATTGATGAAAATGAAATTATTTTTAAACGAAGTATAAGAACATTATCAAGAGATAAATTAAAAGAGATAGAACATTATATTTAAAGGAAAAGGAGATAATATGCTAGATTTTAAAAAGATAATAAATGATAATAAAATAAATAATATAATAAATCCAAGAGAAATTTTTATGTCTTTACCCAATAGAAAATATGACTATCCTAGAGATGTACAAACAGAGGTATGGAAGCAATGGATTGAAAAAAGAGAAGAAAAAGATATAATTATAAAA
This sequence comes from uncultured Clostridia bacterium, assembly GCA_944392085.1. Lineage (GTDB taxonomy): Bacteria > Bacillota > Clostridia > TANB77 > CAG-508 > CALXVA01. The sequence goes on from CALXVN010000041.1 coordinate 8,141, forward strand.
ATGAACACAGGTAGTGGAAAGACGATAGTTGGATTAATAATATTATTAAGTTGTATTAGAGAAGATAAGAAACCAGCAATGTATGTTGTACCTAATAAATTTTTAATGAAACAAGTAATAAAAGAAGCAGAGTCTTTAGGAATTCCAGTTACAGAAAATAGTGATGATGTAAGCTTTATAACAGGAGAAAAAATATTAATTACCAATATATATAAACTTGTAAATGGTAAAACAGTATTTGGTAAAAGGAGTAATGGCAATAATTTAAAAATTGGAAGTATATTAATTGATGATGTACATGCTTGTATAAATGATATTGAATCCCAATATACGATAGAAATAGAAAATTGCGAAAGTACATATAATAGAATTTATAAAATTTTTGAAGAAGATATAAAAAAACAATATCCAAATAGAGTAATCGACATAAATAATGGAGTTCCAGGAGTAAATATATTAGTCCCATATTGGGCTTGGCAAGATAAATCTACTGAAATTTATAAAATAATAACAGAAGATAATGAAAATACAGATGTTCAAATGAAACTTCCTTTATTTAGAGACTATTTTCATTTATGTAATTGCGTAATATCTAGTGAAAAAATCGAAATAAGCCCTAAAAGCATAAATATAAATGAAATAGAAGGATTCAAAAGAGCAGAAAGAAGAATTTATATGAGTGCAACTATTGTAGCGATAGATTCATTAATCTCAAAATGCGGAATAAAAAATTATCCAAACAATGTTATAAAACCACAATATTCTGATGATATGGGAGAGAGGTTTATAATATTTCCGCAGATTATTAATAAAGAAATTACAGATGATGAAATCAAATATAAACTAAAGAAAATGTCTGAACAGTATAATGTTGTAGTTATAACTCCATCAGACATAAGAAGGTCATATTGGGAAGATGTTGCAGACATAAGTGTAGATAAATATAACTTGGAAGAAGTTGTAGAAAATTTAAAAAGTGGTCATTTAGGATTAATTGTCATGAGCAATAAATATGAAGGAATAGATTTGCCTAATAAAGCTTGTGAGATTCTTGTTATTGATGGTATACCGAATTCTAAAAGAAAATATGATGAAATAGAGCAACAAATGATAGGGAATAGTGATAAAATATTAAATAAAAAGATTCAATTAATAGAACAAGGAATGGGAAGAGGAGTAAGGTCAAGTGGAGATTATTGTGCAGTAGTATTAATGGGGCGAGGATTAGTTAGCACATTATATGCTGATGGATACATGGAAAAAATGAGTAATATTACTAAAAATCAAATCAAGTTGTCAGATCAAATTGCAAAACAACTAGCCAATAAGCCAATAGATGAGATGTTTGATAGTCTCGAATATTGCCTTAAAAGAGATCAAGATTGGATTGCAACAAGTAAAAGTATATTATCTCAAACAGAATATAAAGATGAAATTGAGGAATCAAGTATAGAAAATACCTTAACAGAGTGTTTTGAATTGGCAAAGCATGAACAATATAATGAATGTACTAAATTATTAGAAGAATTTATAAATTGTCAAGAAGATAATGAGATAAAAGGATATTTAAAAATGCAATTAGCAGAGTATTATAATTTCATTGACAGAGCAGAATCACAAGAAATATTGAAATCAGCATATAATTTAAATAACAAAGTTATAAAACCTATCTCAGGTATAAACTTTAAAAAAGATACAAAGAAAATTAATAGACAAGTGGAAAATATAATATATTTTATACATAAGAATAAAGAAGATTTTAATAATATTATAATAAAACTTAATGCGATATTGAGCAATCTTGTCTTTGTCGAAGGTACATCTAAATCATTCGAAAAAGCAATAAAAGATGTGGGAGAATTTATAGGAATAGAGAGCGAGAGACCAGAAGAAGAAACTGGTGTTGGGCCAGATGATTTATATTGGATAGATAAAGAATATGCAATGATAATAGAATGCAAGAATGAGGTCAAAGAATATAAGAACATATGTAAACATGATTGTAATCAATTAAATGGTAGCTATGAGTGGTATAAACGTGAGTATGAAAAGACGGGCATTGAAGGAATACCAATTATGATACATCCATCAAATATTTATAATAGAGAATGCACACCTAATAAAAAGACAAGAATTATTACTGAAGTGGAGTTAAATAGCTTAAAAGACAATATTAATAAATTTATTAAAGAGCTTAGTAAACCACAAAATTATAAAGATAGGAATAATATAGAAAAATTGTTAAATAATCATCTGTTGTCTGGTAGAAAATTGCTTGAAAATTATACCACAGCATACAAAATTAGCAAGTAAAAAGTAAATGTGGGCAAATTTTTCCCACATTTACTTTTATAGAATTAACCTATTAAATCTGTATTCTGGTTCCACCAAGACTCATAATTACTAAATTCAAACAATCCGCAAATTCAGCTTGATAATATTTTTCATTATAAAAAGATGAGAAATCCAAAAACTGTTTATAAAACTTTTCACATTCATTAGAAACAGAATTGTAGTGTTGTGCATAAACATAATCTAAATTCTGCTCCTTGAATGAATCAAAATCTAATTTTTTGCTGCATTTCATATTTTTAAATCTATCAAATTCATTATCTCTAAAGTTAATCCATTGTTTTATTGAATTTTCTACAAATTCTTTATTTATTTCCATATTTTAAACATCCAATATTAATATAACTGTTTCTATATGCATCCACCAATCAGTTGAACACCATCACAAAAACCATTCCTATAATACTTCTCATTCCAATAACTATAAATTTCAATATATGAATGAACAAAAAATCAAAAATAAGAATGTACAAAATTGATAGTTATGTAACCTGAGTAGATTTGTTTTCTACTTCTTTTATTGTATCTTTTATTCGATAGAATCTGCCTGTAATATTAATAACATGTGAATGATGTAAAAGTCTGTCTAATATTGCATTTGCAACTGTTATGTCTCCAAATATTTCATTCCACTTTGAAAATGGCTTATTAGTTGTAATTATCGTGCAACTTTTTTCATATCTTTTTGATATTAGCTGAAACAACATATTTGCACTTTCTATATCAAGTGGCAAATATCCAACTTCATCAATTATTAATATTTTATATTTTGCATAGTGTTTTAATCTACTTTCTAATCTGTTTTCTAAATGTGCTTTTTTCAAGTTTAATATTAAATCATGGCAACTAATGAAATATGTTGAATATCTTGATTTAGCTGTTTCTATTCCTATACCTGTAGCCAGATGTGTTTTACCAACTCCTGGGCTACCAACAAAAAGTATGTTTTCATTATTTTCTATAAATCGTAAATTTCTAAAATCTAATATTTTATCTTTATTTAAAGATGGTTGAAAACTAAAGTCAAATTCATCAAGAGTTTTTAAAAATGGAAAGTTTGCAACTCTTACACAAGCATTAATAGCTTTTTCTTGTTTTAAATCGATTTCTAATGTAGTCAATTCATAAAGAGCATCTATTATATTTTTCTTTTTTTCATTAATTAAATCTAAATATTTGTCTAAATTATCTTTTATTTGTTCTAATTTTAAATTTTGTAAATTATTCAATAATTTTATATAGTTATTATTACTCATTTTATTTTTCTACCTCCTGTAAAAAATTATCATATATTTCTAAATTTTGTTTTGTATATTTTTCTAACTTTTCTTCATCTTTAACAGTAAGACTTAAAAGTTCTTTGTAATGTTCTTTTTCATAATTGAAAATTTTTTCATCAATTTTATGTTTTGAAATCAAAAATGTGTTAAAAAATATATATAAATATGAGTCAATTTGTTGTGCATAGACATATTGACCAATATATTTACTAGGAACAGAATATTTCTTATTATTAAAATTAATTAGAGAATCTGGGTATACTAAATATTTCTTAGTCTTTTTAGTATATTGCTCTAATATATTTTCTTTTGGTATAGGTAAGAGATATTCTTTTTCCTTTTGAAAAAGAAAGTTAGGAGTAACTCTTGTAGTTTGATTAACAGAAGAATTTACTTTAGAATTAATCATATATATTAAATCTATTAATTCTTTTTCATCTTCAAATTCATTATTATATGGAATCAACCATTCTATGAACTTATTACATGTTTCGACTTTCCCTTTAGTTTTAGGATTTCTAGGTTTACAACGTTTCACCTTAAAACCCATATCTTTAGCAAAAGCTAGAAACTTAGAATTTATTTTTCCAGTATTAACATCAACAACAGATGCCATATTATCAAAAAGTATTTCTTCTGGTACACCACCAATAAATTTAAAAGCATTTATTAAACATTCAAAAACATCTTCTCTAGTTTTTTCTTTTCTATACTCATAATACACATATCTGGAATTACCTAATTTAAAGCTTAATACATTAAAATTAAATACTTCTCCATATTTGCTTATCATAGTTATATCCTCTTTCCAGTCAACTTGAGCCTGTTTGCCAGGTAAAATTTCAAATCTTACAGTTTTAGAATTATTTTTATTAACTAAAAATTTATGTTTTACAACATAAGCATGAAAATTCGAATACGTACCAACATTTTCAAGACCAAATTTATCAATTAAAAATTCATAAACACTTTTAATGTGAATACCTTTATATTGAAGTTTTTCATCTATTATTTCAAGGTATTTGTCTAATTTAGATTTTTTATTTCTAACTCTACCACCTCCAGAATATCCTTCATTATATTTTTTACAGTTCTCCTATCACAACCATATTCTCTAGCTAAGGCCGAATAATTTGGTTTTAAATTCATTTCTTTCAATATCCTTAATTGTGTAATTAATTTTTCCATTCTTTGTATACCTCCTAAAAAAGTATACAAAAA
>CALXVN010000042.1 GCA_944392085.1 uncultured Clostridia bacterium
TGGGATTTTTCTAAACCTAAATATTATGCATTAGATATGTTTCCTTATCCTTCTGGACAAGGTCTTCATGTTGGACATCCAGAAGGATATACTGCAACAGATATAATGTCTAGGATGAGAAGGATGCAAGGATACAACGTTCTTCATCCAATGGGTTGGGATGCTTTTGGACTTCCTGCAGAACAATACGCTATAAAGACAGGAAATCATCCAGCTGGTTTTACCAAAAAGAATATTGAAACTTTTAAAAGACAACTTAAAATGCTTGGTTTCTCTTTTGACTGGAGTAAAGAAATTTCTACTTGCGACCCAAGTTATTATAAATGGACACAATGGATATTTAAAAAACTATATGAAGATGGACTAGCTAAACTTGTAGAAATGCCTGTTAACTGGTGTGAAGGCTTAGGTTGTGTTCTTTCAAATGATGAAGTTATAAATGGAAAAAGTGAAAGAGGAGGCTTTCCTGTTGTTCGTAAGAACATGAAACAATGGGTTATGGATATACCTAAATATGCAGAAACTTTGCTTGATGGATTAGATGAGCTTGATTGGCCAGAATCTACAAAAGAAATTCAGCGTAACTGGATAGGTAAATCTGTTGGTGCAGAAGTTAAGTTTAAAGTTGCTGGTGCAGATAAAACATTTACAGTATTTACAACAAGAGCAGATACTTTATTTGGTGCAACCTATTGCGTACTTTCACCAGAACATGAATTAGTTGGTGAAATTACAACTCCTGAGCAAAAAGATTTGATAACAGAATATAAAGCTTTAGCTGCCTCAAAATCAGATTTGGAAAGAACTGAATTAAATAAAGAAAAAACAGGATGCTTTACAGGAGCTTATGCAATAAATCCTGTAAATGGAAAAGAAATTCCAATTTGGATTTCAGATTATGTACTTTCTACTTATGGTACAGGAGCTATTATGGCTGTTCCTGCACATGATGAAAGAGATTATGAATTTGCTAAAAAGTTTGGAATTGAAATTATACCTGTATTAGAAGGTGGAGATGTTTTAAAAGAAGCATTTACTGGAGATGGCATTCATATTAATTCAGACTTTTTAAATGGTCTAGGAAAACAAGAAGCAATTGATAAAATGATTAATTGGCTAGAAGAAAAAGGTATAGGAACTAAAAAGGTAAATTATAAATTACGTGAATGGATTTTTGCAAGACAACGTTATTGGGGTGAACCAATTCCTGTAGTATTTACAGAAGGAGACGAAATTCATGTTATTGCAGATAGTGAGCTTCCTTTAGTTCTACCAGAACTTGAAGATTACGCCCCATCTAAATCTGGAGCTTCTCCTTTAGATAAAGCAACTGATTGGGTAAATACAACTTTTGAAGGAAGAAAAGCTAGAAGGGAAACAAGTACAATGCCGGGAAGTGCAGGTTCTAGCTGGTATTTCTTAAGATATATTGACCCTAACAATGAAAATGAAATAGCTGACCCAAAACTTTTAAAACATTGGATGCCTGTTGACCTTTATGTTGGAGGACCAGAACATGCAGTAGGACATTTATTATATTCAAGATTTTGGAATAACTATCTATATAACAAAGGAATTGTTTCTACTAAAGAACCATTTGCAAAACTTCGTCATCAAGGAATGATATTAGGTTCAAATGGTGAAAAGATGAGCAAATCTAAAGGAAATGTTATAAATCCTGATGATATGGTAAAAGAATATGGTGCAGACGCATTAAGAGTTTATGAAATGTTTATGGGACCAATAGATGCAGCTAAACCATGGGACCCAAACGGAATAGATGGTTCTAAAAAATTCTTAGATAGAGTTTGGAGATTATTTGTTGAATCTGGCAAAGTTCAAGATAAACCAAATGTAAATTTAGAAAAAGTATATAACTTTACAGTAAAAAAAGTTACAAATGATTATGAGAATATGTACTTTAATACTGCAATTTCTCAAATGATGATATTTGTAAATTCTGCTACTAAAGAGGAAATCATTCCAAAAGAATATGCAGAAGGATTTATTAAACTACTAAGCCCTGTTGCTCCACATATTTCAGAAGAATTGTGGAATAGACTAGGTCATTCGGATACAATTACTTATGAAGCATGGCCTACATATGATGAAAGTAAGTTGGTAGATGAGGAAATAAATCTTCCAGTTCAAGTAAATGGAAAAGTTAGAGCTACAATAAAAGTTCCTGTAGATGCAACAGAAGAACAAATTAAAGAAATTGCACATCAAGCTGAAAATGTATTAGCACATATTCAAGGAAAAACAATAGTAAAAGAAATATATATAAAAAATAAAATTTATAACATAGTTGTAAAATAACAAAAAATGAGCCATTGGGGACGTACTTATTTGGCTCATTTCTCGCTTTATATAAATAATTAAATATAAATTTTAAAATGAGCCAAATAAGTACGTCCCCAATGGCTCATTTTTGCTTGTAATATTTCTGTAACACAAAAGTAATATTTCTGTAATACTACTTTTGTGCTTTTTGTAGTATAATGTTGATATATGAATTACTAAGGAGAAATACATATGAGTATTGAATCAGATTTAAGAAAAGATGGAATTAAGGTTATTAGACCACTAGATACACTTAGCATAAATACTATATCTAGGAATATTGCTGAAAAACTTTGCAAGACATTTCCTGATCAAAATTTTATATTTCAGAATTTATTTATAGCATTATCTAGAATTCCTATGTATATTGCAGATATACCAGATGGTTTTGCAGAAGCTACATATTTTTATAAAAATTCATCCATTTATTTTAAGCAAGGTCTTAACCTAGATGAATTAGAAAAATTTGCTATTCATGAATTTATACATTATTTGCAGGAAATAAAAGATAAAAAAGGTCATCTACTAAGATTAGGATTATGCGATTTTGAAGATATCAGAGTTTGTGGAATGGGCTTAAATGAAGGAGCTGTACAACTTATGGCTTCAAAAGCAAATAGATGTGAAGAAGAAATTGTAAAATATTATGGTATCTCACTTCCTACAACTAGTCCTTCATATTATCCTGTGTTATGCAATCTTGTTAAGCAAATGGCATATATTACTGGAGAAGATGCTTTATTTGATAGCACTTTCTATGGTTCTAGTACTTTTAAAGAAAAGTTTTCAAATTTATGCGGTCTAAATAATTTCTTAAAAATACAAAATAACTTAGATAAAATAATGGAAACTGAAGAAAAAGCAATTAGTCTAAATAATAAACTTATGAGCGATAAATGTCAAGGAATGAAAGCTCAAAAAATTGCTAAGAAGGTAGAAGATTATAAGTCAAAAATAAAGAAATTATTTTTTGAAACTCAGAATCTTATATATTCATCATATTTTAATATGCAGTTTAATAAAATATCTACTACAGCTGATATTGATGATTTTAGATTAAAACTTTACAATTATAAAAATTTCATAGGAATTTCAGAAAACTATTCAGACTTTAATGAGTTTTATATCAATAAAATGATGGATTTAGATGAAAAATATGAAAGTATAATGAATAATACAGCTATTGCTGTTGTAAATAACTCTAAAATAGCTAATTTCTTCATAAGATTAAAAGCAATTTTATCTGCTTCAGTTGAACTAAAAAAATAGAAAAATGCGCAATTGGGTATGTACACCTTTTGCGCATTTTATTTATTGCATTTTACTCTTTATTTAGTCCTTGAACAATAACATGAAAAAAAGATGTATTCAAACTTTCACGCAATCTACGAGCCATAAAATCACAACCTTTCTATATGAAATTTTACCCCCGAAGATGCATAATAAATTATCATACATCAATTAAATTATTCTTATAATTTTATACTATTTATTTTGTGCAAAAGGTGTACGTCCCCAATTGCGCAACATTGCCTCTGCTGCATCTCTGCCAGCTCTTGCTGCCCATGCAACAGTTCCTTTATCTCCTACCAAATCTCCTCCTGCATAAATTTTTTCTTTAGATGTTTGTTTGTTTTCATTTACCTCTATATTGCCCCACTTGTTTAACTTTAATCCTTGTTTTTCTACTAATTCTTTTTCTGGATTTGATCCTACTGCCATTATTACATAATCAATATTCATTTCATAGTTGCTTCCGTCTATATTAATAGGTACTTCTCTTGTTTCTCCTTCTTTTTTTACAAGCTGAGTTCTTATACATTCTATTCTCTCTACTCTCTTATTGCCAAGTATTTTTACAATATTGTTTTGAAATAAAAACTCTATTCCTTCGTTTTTCGCTTCTTCAATTTCTTTTCTCTCTGCTGGCATTTGCTTTTCTGCTCTTCTATATATTACATATACTTTTTCTGCTCCTAATCTTTTTATAGTTCTTGCGCAGTCCATTGCAACATTTCCACCACCTATTACAGCTATTTTCTTTCCATTATATGATGGATGATTTCCTGTTTCAAGCAAACTATTTCCTCCATAAACACCTTCTAATTCTTCTCCTTCTATATTCATCTTAGAAGGTATGTTTGCCCCAAATCCTAAAAATATTGCATCATATTCTTTTTCTAAGTCTTCTAAATTTATGTTTATTCCCAATTCCTTATTATATTCAACTTTTATACCAATATCTAATATTGATTCTATTGTTTTATCTAATATATCTTTTTCTAGTCTAAAATCTGGTATTCCATGTCTTAAAATTCCACCTAATTTGTCATATTTTTCATATATTGTAACTTCTGCTCCACTTCTTGATAAAAAACTAGCACAAGTCAGTCCAGCAGGTCCGCTTCCTACCACTGCCACTTTCATTCCTTGCATTTCTGATGTTTTTTCTATATTTTTATACCACTTATTTTTTAATGCCTCATCAAAAACAAATGCTTCTATTTCTCCTATTTGTACTGGCTCTCCTTTTATTCCCCTTACACAACTACCTTCACATTGTTTCATATGAGGACATATTCTTCCACAAATACTTCCTAAAACAGTAGTTTTTGAAAGAACCTTGTATGCTTCTTCTACATTTTCTTCTTTTACTAATTTTATAAAAGTTGGTATATCATTATTTAGCGGGCATCCTTTATTACTACATGGTTTTACTAGACAATTCAAGCAATATTCAGTATATTTTTTTATATCTTCGTTCATCGTTTAGTTCCTTTCAGACAAGTTATTTTATACATCTATAATAATATTTTAAATATGTAATTGTCAAGATTTTGACCATTTGTTCTTATCTATCTTCATACATAAAATAATGAAGTAAACCAATTGCTTCACTAGATGTTTTTATTTCTCCCTTATCTAACATTTGCTTTACTTCATCTTTTGGCAATTCTATTACTTCTATATCTTCTGTCGCATCTAAATGTCTCTTGGTTTTTATCAAATTTTTAGCAAGAAATATTATTGTCTTTTCATTTGAATATCCTATAGCTGGATATACTTCTCTTAATTTTTTCATTTTTTTTGCTCTATAACCAGTTTCCTCTTCTAGTTCCCTTATTGCTCCATCTTCTTCTGTTTCTCCTTTTTCTATCATTCCTGCTGGAAAAGCTAAAACTTTTAATCCAACTGGTGTACGTGGTTCTCTAATCATTATAAAATTACCATCATTTGTTTCTGGAATAATTATAGCTGCATGTCCTGCTAGAACATGCTCTCTATATAATATTTCATCTGTTCGAGGATTTTTATAATGTAATTCTTCTACTACTATTCTTTTTCCCTTATATACCGTTTTTTTATCTAATAATTCATAATCCATTTTTTCGTAACATTTATTTTTCATAAATCAATATCCTCCATTCTATTTAGCTTTATATAATATTCCAGTAGTTCTTCTATAAATTATTATAATTAACTATACTTCAAGTTCATTATACTTTCTCATTACTTCTTTTAAATCTTTCCAAAATTCAATTTTTTTATTTTCATCTCTTAAAAGTGCTGCTGGATGCCAAGTTGGCATATATAGTATTCCTTTCTTCTCAAACCATTTTCCTCTTGCAGATGTTATAGAATAATCCTTACCACAAATATTTTTTAAAGCAGTACTTCCTAATAAAACAATTATTTTTGGTTTTACTAAAACAACTTGATTTCTTAGATAATTTAGACAAGCCACTGCTTCATCATCTTCTGGCACTCTATTTGCAGGTGGCCTACATTTTACAATATTAGCTATATATAAGTTTTCTCTTTCTATTCCTAATCCTTCAAAAGCCCTATTCATTAACTTACCTGCTTTTCCTACAAAAGGAATTCCTTGCTTATCCTCGTCCCCTCCTGGTCCTTCGCCAATAAGCATAATATCCGCATTTTTATTTCCTGTTCCAAATACAATATTCATCCTTGTTTTACATAGCTTACACTTATTACAATTTTCTATTGATCCTTCTAGTTCTTCCCAATTATCATACATTTATTTTACCCTTTCTGCGCAATTGGGGACGTACACCTTTTGCGCATTTTCTATGTTAAATATTTATATAGTATATCCTAATCAATTGAGCCAAAGGTGTACGTCCCCAATTGCTCAATCCATAAGATTTTCTGTTATTTCTATTTTTATTTTTTTACTTGTATCAATTCTTGCTTTTCCACCTACTGGTATTACAGTTTTCTTTTCTGTGTGCCCGAAATTATTTGATTTAATTATTGGAAATTTATATTTATCGTCAATTACATCTAGTAATATCTTTTCTAATGCTACACTTCCATCATAATTTCCTACCCATATTCCTTTTATCTTATCAAACACACCGTTTTGCTTCATATGGTATAAATAGTTACTTACACCTTCTGGTGGAGTTTCTAAGCAAAATTCTTCTATAAATAGTATCTTATCTTTAAAATTAATACTATAATTTCCTGCTACCATTTCACTTACTAAACTTAAGTTTCCTCCAACCAATACTCCTTCTGCTTGTCCTTCTCTTATAGTTATATATTCATCATCATCTTGACCTAATTGCATATTTCCATTTATAAATCTTTTTACTACTTCTTCATAAGCATATGGTGTTGCCCAAGATGTCAGTGCTTTAAAAGTTGGTCCATTAAATGTAATAACATCTGTTTTTTCATAAATAATATTTGTTAATGAAGTGGTATCACTAAATCCACATAATGGTTTTGGATTATTTTTTATAACATCATAGTCTAAATATTCAAATAATGAATTGGAATTAAATCCACCACTTACTGCAAATATCATTTTAACTTCATTGTCTAGGAACATTTCTTTAATATCTTCTGCTTTTTCCTCAGGTGTAGCACTATATCCTAATGTTTTGCTAAAAGCATTTTTAGCAAATTTCACTTTTAACCCCGTGCTTTCCATCAATAACACAGAATTATTTATAGTTTCTAAATCATCTTCATCTATTCTTGATGATGGAGCAATTACTCCTATTGTATCGCCTTTTTTTAATCTTTTAAACATATCTATCTCCTCTCTATCTACTTTATATATTATCATTATTTTAGCCTACTATCAAGTTATATATTTTCTTTTATCAAAAAATCCAGCTCTTTTGAACTGGATTTTTTGATTTTGCTTTTATTGTAAAGCAATTTGGAGATTTCAGCTCATTATAAATTGTAACAAGCTTTCAATGAACGTTTCTCTTGATACAACAATTTCTGAATTGTCTGAAGTAAATTTTTCATAATCCTCTTCTAATTGTTGCTTGAGTCTTTCTATTTCACTAGTTTTTTTGTCAATAAACACTTTAATAGCAGAATTCCAAGACTCACGGAATATCTGGATTTTCTTTTTGCTTAAAGAGCCTTTTCTTACTTCTTGCATAAAAGTATCCATGTTGACCCAGCATAACTTTTCATTATCATAAACTTCTTGATCAAATAATCTGCCCTCTTTTAATTTTTTCCAAAACTCTCCTTCTATTGTACCGGAATTGAATTGTTGTTCTATCTTGGTCAAGTTATCCAGAGCTGTATTCCTTTCTTTCTCTGCTACAGCTAGTTGACTCAAAATCTCGCAGACATTCATTTTTCTTTCTCTCCTTATGGTTTTATTTATGGTTTATCCCATAATCTTAATTATTATATCATATAATTTACATAATGTAAATTGTTTTTGCATTATTGTGTAGTTAATTTATTATTATTTCACCCTATATGAGTGAAGCGATTTATTAATATAGAAAATAAATATGTTATCCTATCACATTATGCCTATATGCTTGCCCCTAATTGCTAATAAACATATTTATATAGGCTAAATGTCAAGAACATATTGGTGAAATATTCATAAATTATTGAAATCTCCTACTTTTCATATTGGCCTTTATTCTAAACCATTCCAATAAATGCACCATTTCTGCCTGACTTTTCTTTATCAACTCTATATGAATGAAATAAATCATTATTGCATACTGTACAGATATTACTATCTATGATGTTTTCATCTTTTAATCCAACTTCTTTCAAAATAATCTTATTAATCAATGTTGTATCCACATTATATTTTTTTATTCTATCTACTTTTATTCCTGTTTCAATAATCTCATCAATTCTATCTATATATTCAAATTCATTTTTGAACATTTGCATTACATCTTCTTCAACTTCAAAATGGCATTTTCGTATATGCGGACCTATACAGCAAATAATATCTTTTGGATTACAACTATATTCTGCGATCATTTTTTCTACTGCTTTTTTTCCAATCTCCTGTAACGTTCCTTTCCAACCTGAATGAACATCTGCAACCACCTTTTTGTTGTCATCATAAAATAGTAATGATGTACAATCTGCCGATGTAGTACATAATATTATATCTTTTTTGTTTGTAATTACTCCATCCACTTCTTCAAACTGATCATCACAACTTTTTACGTTTTCTATTCTGTCTGTATGAGTTTGATGTGGTTTTACAATATGTTGCCAGTTGACTCCAAGTACATCTGCAACTTTTTTGTAACTGCTTATTAAATCTGTTTTATCTCCGTCTTTTATTTGAACATTGATTTCATTTTTTCGCAATGTATAACAATGTCTAACATTTGGAAACTCTAGTAATTTTCTGAATTGTATAAATTCTGTTCCATTTATATTTTCATGAATAATTATGTCATTAGTTAACTCTATAATTCTCACTCCTTCTTCAAAATTAAGCCAATGGGGACGCACACATTTGGCTTAATTTTTACTAATATCATATATAATTTTAATACAATTTAAAACTTTCAGCCAAAGGTGTGCGTTCCCATTGGCTTAATTTATGATGTTAAGTATTTCTTTTTCTAGCACTTCAACTATTTCGTCTTGTGGTATTTTTTTAATAACTTCGCCTTTTTTGAATAATACTCCTTCTTTTATTCCTCCAGCTATTCCTATATCTGCATTTCTTGCCTCTCCTGGTCCATTAACTACACATCCCATAACCGCTACAGTGATGTCTGCTTCTATTCCTTGTAAAAAGCTTTCTATTTCTTTTGCAATTGGAATTAAGTCAATTTGTGTTCTTCCACAAGTTGGGCAAGACACTAACTTTGGAGATTTTTTATATAAATTACAATCTTTTAATATCTCCTTTGCTACTTTTACTTCTTTTACTGGATCATCACATAAAGATACTCTTAATGTATCACCTATTCCTTCTCTTAATAATACCCCAAGTCCTATACTAGATTTAATTGTTCCACTAAATTCTGTTCCCGCTTCTGTTATGCCTATATGAAGTGGATAGTTAAAAGTTCTAGAAGCTTCTTCATAGGCTTCTATGCATAAATCCAAGTCAGACGCTTTTAATGATAAACATATATCATAAAAATCTAATTCTTCTAAAATATCAATATGCCTTTTTGCACTTTCTACCATAGCTTTAGCAGTTGGTTTGCCACCATATTTTTCTAATAAATCTTTTTCAAGCGAACCTGCATTTACACCTATTCTAATAGGAATATGTTTCTCTTTGCAAGCCTCTACTACTGCTTTCACTTTATCTTTACTTCCAATATTTCCTGGATTAATTCTAACCTTGTCTACACCTGACTTTATTGCTTCTAATGCAATTTTATAATCAAAATGTATATCAGCCACAATAGGAATATGTATTTTTTCTTTTATTTCTTTTATAGCTTTTGCATCTTCAATATCTAAGCACGCTACTCTTATTATCTCACAACCTGCCTTTTCAAGTTCTAATATTTGATTTACAGTTGCAGTTACATCTTTAGTTTTAGTATTGCACATCGACTGAATACTTACTCTATTTTGCCCTCCTATTTGGACATTTTTTACCATAATTTTTCTTGTTTCAGTTCTCTTATTCATAATATTTACCTCTTTTGAATTATAATTTCCATATTTACAACTTTTTGAGCCAAAGGTGTGCGTCCCCATTGGCTTAATTTTCCTTTATCTGTTCTAATATATACTCCTTCTCTGCATTTCCAATGTAGTTGTATTCCTTTTTACAAATGCCTGTATTAAAATTGCAAATTGACCTATATTTGCAGTATTCACAAGGTGTTTTTCCTTGTTTTATTTTGTAATATGGTTTTACATCAATATTACCAGATAAAATGGCATTAGATATTTGCTTTATTATTTTATTTGTGTATTTTTGCAAGTTTTCAAATTGACTTCTTGTTATTGTACTAGATTTATTAGCCAAATTCCCGTCTTTATCTATATATGCTGGAATCACATTGGAATTTCCCTTTTCTAGCTTTTTGTCCATTTTTTTAACAACATCTATATCTGCTAAAATTAGGCCCTTCATTTTAAATTGCTTTCGCATTTCGTCTTGCAATTTTTCTTCATCTATCTTGTTTGCCGATTTTATGCTAGGATCTATCAAATTAAAATATAGCACTCCTGCTGGCATTACATCTTCTATTTCGCACACAGCATCTAGATATGTAAGTAGTTGTAACTGAAGTCCTGCCACAACTTCATTTAAATTAATATCCTTAGTAGATGATTTATAGTCTATTATTCTAATATAGCTTCCATCTGGTGTTTTTGCAATATCTATTCTATCTATCTTTCCTGTTATTTCAACCTCTTTGCCATTTTCTAGCTTCATTTTAATTGCTGGGAATTCTTTTCCATCTTTAAATTCCATTTCATGTCCCATTACTTCAAAATCACTACATTTCAAACTATCTACTATATATTCAATAGACTTTTTTATGACTTTCCTTAATCTATTAGCAAGCACTTTATATTTAGGTATACTTGTAAATATATAGTTTTGTTTTAAATTTAATTTTTCTTCTATAATTTCATCAACTATCTCATCTTGTCCTTCTTTTTCTAACTCTTTTACTTTAATATTTCTTTCTTCTAATTTATCGAAAAAACTATCTATTACATCATGCATGAAACTTCCAGTATCTAATGCTTGAATTTTAAATTCTTCTCTTTCAGATAAATTTAGTCCATATTTTAAATAATATGAAAAAGGGCAAGATTGATACTGCTCTAATTTTGATACACTTGTTTTTAAAGTATCTCCATATAGCTTCTCTACTACTTCTTTATCTATTTTATCTGTTTCGATACTAAAATTTAATGCTCTTAAACTATTTTCTAATTTTTCTTTCCATTCAGGACTATTTGAATAATAGTTGTATAATTCAAACCACACTGTGTCTATTTCTTTTCCATCTCTAAAATCTCTAAGCTGATTTAATAGTTCTTCAAATGTGCTGATTTTTGTTATAATCTCACTTTGCTTTTCTATAACATCACTTTGTTCTATTAAATTTGGAAATATTTTTTTAATTCTATTTACCAAGACTGATGGTCTTAAAGACTTTCCTTCTAAATCTGATGAAGCATATGACAAATATACTTTTTCCTCTGCAGTTGAAAATGCTTTATATATATTAAAATTATCATCATAAAGTTTTTCTATTGTGCCTTTTGCAAGTTCTACTCCACTTTCTTTCATTTGATTTCTATCATTATCATTGAAAAAACCTTCATTTTTATTTACACTTGGAAACATTCCATCATTTAAACCTATTACAAAAACAGCTCTTACTTTATGACTTCTAGATCTATCTACATCTCCTACTACGACTTGGTCTTGCGTTCCTGGTATTCTTCCTAGGCCGGTACTACTAAGCCCTATCTTTAATATATCTGCATACTTATCAAAACTTACTTTTTTATTTCCAAGAACTAAAACAATTTCATCTAAGATGTCCACAATTAATCCAAAGCTTGTTTCATATTCTTTGGCTTTTTCTATCTCTCCAATATCTTCTAGTTCTTTTATTCTTTTTTCCATAATCATATCTACATGATTTTCTATTAA
>CALXVN010000043.1 GCA_944392085.1 uncultured Clostridia bacterium
ATTATATCTGCTGAAGTCCCTAGCAGATATGTTTTAGAAAATATAATTGACACTATATGGATTTATAGTGATAAAACCGTAAAATTTGATTTAAAAGTAGATACCAAAAAATTAATATAACTATCCCCACATTTAGAGATTTTACCCCCGTATGCACAACTGAAATGATATCATTTGCAAGAGCCAATACATATTTCGAACAATTAAATGCTTGTCTTATAGGATTAAGTGTTGATTCTAATGCATCACATCTTGCATGGATATACGATATTTACTGTAGAACAGGAATAAAAATTCCTTTTCCAATAATAGCAGATAGAAATGGTGAAATTGCTAGAAAGTATGGAATGATTTCAAACGATGTGAGCAATACAGAGACAGTAAGAAATGTGTATATAATAGATGATAAAGGAATAATAAGATTAATATTAGTTTATCCTTTAAATGTGGGAAGATGTATACCAGAAATACTAAGAGCTTTGCAAGCATTGCAAGTAGCAGATGCAAACAAAGCTGCAACACCTGTAAATTGGGTGCCATGCGAACCAATTATAGTACCAATTCCGCAAACATTTGATGGTCTACTTACTAGAGCTAATGAAATAAATCAGAATAGAAATGGAATGAATTGGTATTTGAGCTTTAAACAACCAGAAAATTGCACTAAATTAAATCAGAATGATAATAAAGAATTGGGTTGCTAATAGAATATTATAGACAAAAAATTAATAAAAATAAAAAAAATAGCCATACTATTATAAGAAAAAATAAAGGAGGCTATTTTTATTATGGAAAAAAATCAAAAAATAAATTGTACAGTAACAAGCTGTAAATATAATGACGAAGGATGCCAAGAATGCAAATTAGAGCAGATAATTGTTACACCTATTATAGGATGTAATACAAAACAATCTGATGAATCTATGTGCAGCAGTTATAGAAATAATAATAAATGATAAGATAGGGTTGTGCGTAAGCAAATTTTATTGTATAATATAGACATATTTATAGTATGAGACTATAAATAAATAATTTTATTGTAGGGAGTGTTTCTATGGGATCAAAAGAACGGTTTTATGCCGATATAATGGCATTACAACCAGAAGTAACGGGTTCTTGCAATCTCGTAATTGTCAAGTATCCTAATGGTGAAAGTACCAAGTTCGTAGTTGACTGTGGACTATTTCAAGAACGAAATTATCAAGATTACAACCGTTCGTTCCCGTTTGATAGTGATAACATTGATTTTGTACTTGTTACACATAATCATGTAGACCATGTAGGACGGTTACCATTACTTGACAAAAAAGGATATGGAGGTAAGATATATACTTCAAAGCAAACTGAAATTTTTTTACCACTAGCGCTTTATGATTCGTACAAGGTACTCAAAGATACAGCTAAAAGGAATCATGTGCAACCCCTCTATAGTGAGGAAAATGTAGCAACTACTTTAAGAAAAGTAGTTGGTTGTGATTATGAACAGCCAATCTATGTAAATAAAAACATTAAGGCTACTTTCTTTAAGAATGGACACTTAATCGGTGCTGCATTAATTTTGATTCAAATTAGCTATCCAGGACATCCAGATATTAATATCCTTTTTACGGGAGATTACAATAACAAGAATGCTTTCTTTGATGTTCCAAATCTTCCGGATTGGGTATTGGATTTGCCATTAACTTTAGTTCAGGAGTCCACTTATGGATATATGGATTCTACTGAAATCAAACCAGTAATGCAGGATAATATTGCATCTTGCATTGAAAGAGGAAAAACAGCTTTATGCATGGTATTTTCTCTGGGGAGATGTCAAGAAATTTTGTATATGCTTAAGTGTATGCAAAAGGAAAGAAAGATTGATAGCGACATACCGATTTACTTGGACGGAAAACTTGCATTGCGCTATACAGAATTGTATCGTAAAGCAGAACTTGGTATCAAAGAAGATATGTTAGATTTCTTACCAGACAATTTAACTTATGTGGATAAGGAATCTCGTCCTAGCCTTCTTGCTGATAACAACTGCAAAGTTATTGTAACAACATCTGGTATGGGAACATATGGGCCTGCACAGATTTATATTCCTTCCTATATAAGCAGAGAAGGCTGTTTAATTCAGTTTACTGGATATACAGCAGAAGGTACTCTGGGACGTGCACTCAAAGACACACCGAAGGGAGAAATCATAACCTCAGGAGGACTGGTAAAGAGAAAGTATGCTGATGTGGAGTATACCAACGAAATGTCTGCTCATGCAAAAGCGGATGAAATATTAGAGTTCCTCAGAAAGTTTAACAACTTAAAACTGGTACTTGTAAACCATGGAGAATTTAATTCGAAACAAACGTTTTCTACAAGGATTGCAGATGAGATAAACCCAAAGGATGTTGCAATTCTCGGAAGAGACTATTTGTTTAGAATTTCTCCGTATGGGCTTGTGAGATCGTTTTCAACTTCTTATAGATAAACTCTAAATCTCAAAAATACCCCCATTTCTAAATAAGAAATGGGGGGTTTTTATACAAAATTTTAAGAATTCAAATACTTGATTAATAATACAAATTAATATATAATTACAATATCATTTTTAAAGGAGGAATTTTTTATGCCATTAGTAACGACAAAAGATATGTTTGAAAAATCAATAAAAGAAAAATTTGCAATAGGAGCATTCAATGTAAACAACATGGAAATTATACAAGCAATAGTAGATGCGGCAGCTAGCCAGAATTCACCAGTAATATTACAGGCATCTTCAAGTGCAATAAAATATGCAAGAATTGGATATTTAAGAAAAATGGTAGAAGCAGCATTAGATGAATATGATATACCAATAGCACTACATTTAGATCATGGACCAGATTTTGAAACTTGCAAAATGTGTATTGATAATGGATTTTCTTCAGTTATGATAGATGGATCAAAATATGACTTTGAAGAAAATGTGGCTCTAACAAAGAAAGTAGTAGAATATGCACATTCAAAAGGAGTTGTAGTTGAAGCAGAACTTGGAAAATTAGCAGGCATAGAAGATGAAGTAAACGTTTCTGCATCAGATGCTATGTATACTGACCCAGAACAAGCAAGAGAGTTTGTAGAAAGGACAGGATGTGATTCACTAGCAATAGCTATTGGAACAAGTCATGGTGCATACAAATTTAAAGGAGAAGCAAAGTTAAGATTTGATATATTAAAACAAGTTAAAGAAAAAATACCTAATACTCCAATAGTACTTCATGGTGCATCTACAGTAATACCAGAACTTGTAGAAATGTGTAACAAATATGGGGGAGATATTCCAGGAGCAAAAGGTGTACCAGATGAAATTTTACATGAGGCAAGTTTATCAGGAGTTTCTAAAATAAATGTTGATACTGATTTAAGACTAGCAATGACAGGAGCTATAAGAAAAGCTTTTGCAGAAGAACCTTCTAAATTTGATCCTAGATATTATTTACTACCAGCAAGAGAATTAATAAAAGAAACTGTAGAACATAAAATAAGAGATGTATTTGGCTCTAGTAATAAAGCTTAAAATGAGCAATTGGGGACGTACACCTTTTGCGCAAATATTTGCGCAAAAGGTGTACGTCCCCAATTGCTCATTTTAAGCTCATAGCTTTCTTCATTCTCATTTCTGCATCTCTTTTTGCAATATCTTGCCTTTTATCATATAATTTTTTGCCTTTTCCAACCCCTAGTTCTATTTTTAAAAAGTTGCCATTAAAATATAAAGAAATAGGGACTAAGCTTAATCCTTTTTGTTTAATAAGGCCAGTTAATTTATTTATTTCACGTCTAGTTAAAAGTAGTTTTCTAGTTCTTAAAGAATCTTTATTATATATATTACCATGTTCATAAGGACTAATATGCATTCCATAAATAAAAACTTCGCCATTTTTTATATTTGCATAACTATCTTTTAAATTTACTTTCCCATTTCGAATAGATTTTATTTCTGTTCCAGTTAAAACAATTCCTGCTTCATATGTATCTTCTATAGTATAATTATGTCTTGCAGTTGGATTATTTGCAACTATTTTTTTTGCCATAATTAATCATCTCCAATTAAATTATTTAAAACATTATAACATCTTTATTAGAAAAAAACTAGCTAAATAATTATTTTTTCAATTGAAAAAATAATTATTTATGATATAATTTTAATGAATTAATATGTGTATTAGAAAGGAAATTTATATGGACGATAGAGAAAAATTTAGAAGAAAGATGAAACTTAAAGGAGAAATTGCAATTCAAAAAGTACAAGAAAGTATAAAAAAAGCTTTAGAAAGCACAGATAAAAAAGGTAAGCCTAAAGAAAGACAAGAAAATATAAAATAGTATAGGAGAACGAGTATGAGAGAACCAATGCGAAAAAAAAGAGATGCTATAGTAAATGAAAATTTAAAACAAGTTACTGAAGAAGATAAAGAATTAATTTTAAATATTGCATTTATATCTTCATTAATGATAAATGATTTAAAAGATAGGAAAAAAGAAATAGAAAAAATTATTAAATTAGCAAATGAACAAGGAATAAGTATAGCTAATTTAGTAGATAAACCACATGATGGTAACAATAAGGAAACTAACTATTCTATACAAGATATTGCAAATAAAGACTTAGTAAGCACTATTTCAGAAAAAGATTTATTAGATTTATTAGTTAATTTAGCAAGTGATATTGAAATTTTTGATAATCAATCAGAATTAAATGATTTATTAGATAAATATAGAACAGATATTTCCTTAGCAGACAATAGTGATATTTCTAGTAGACAAATGGAGATGAATTATACTGCAAAAGATAATGTATATCAATACAATACAAATAATCAAACTCGTGTGGAAACATTTGCTAACACTGCTTGGCTCGCAAATAAATTAGCACACATATTTGAAACAATTCAAAAAAGTAATGAGTTATTTGTTTCAAAAAAACAATTAGATTTACAAAAATCTTTAATGAGAATAAAATATTTTTGTATTCATAGAATAATAGAGGAAAAACAATTAGGAGCAGATGTTGACTTAAATATTTTTGATGATTTAAAAGCAACTAAAGAAAATAGATTTCACCAAATAATTTCTATATCATTACTACATTATTTGCAACCAATTATGTTACATTTTCCATTAAATGAACTATCAGAAGAAGAAAGAAAATTATGCAGTGATGAAATTCATCATAATATTTACCAAGAAGGAATAGGAGCTATTTTTCCTTTAAAATTAACTCCGGAGAAAGAGGAGTTATTATCATATTTAATGAAGAATGTATATAATAATAGAACTAATCAATCTTTACCGCATATAGCAAGATTAAAATGGTTTTTCTCTAATAATTTGGACAGGAGGAATATTCCAAACAAACCTACTACTATTGGAAAAGGTCGCAAATTAAAAGGGAAAGATGATTCAGTTAAAATTTTAAGAGAAAATAGGCTATTTTTAGAAAAACTAAGTAAAGATTTAGGATTAGAATTTCCAAATTATTTTTTAGAGAAAATGTTATTAAACTCTAGTTATTCTTTTCAAGAATTTATGAATAAAATAACACCTTATGCAACTGAAGCTTTGAAAACAAAAGGGATTCAAAAAGAAGATTTGGATGCTGAATTAGGAAAATTATTTATTCATATTAAAGTTTTGAAACCCATGAGTACTTTAAAACGTGAAAGACAGGATAGTCCTAATCTAAAAATAGCAATTGATGATTCAGTGCAAAATTATGGAACAACATTTGAGTTTTTAAAAGATAATTTAGGAAACTTTAAAGATTATCAATCAATGAAAACAAGTTTAAATTCACGAATAAAGCAAAAGAAATCAACTGATATAGAAGATAGTAGAAGGCAAGAGATACAAGACTTATTAGCAGAACTTAGTGAAATTAATTTACAAATTTCTGCTAAGGAAAAAGAATTATTAAGATTGGAAAATGAAAGAACTACGTTAAAAAAGGAAATTCAAGAACTTGCCGATAAAACTGAAAATATTTTAGGAAAGTTAAACGAAAGATATAAAGAATAGAGGATAAGAATATGAGAAAAAATGAAAATCAATTAATAAAACAAGAAAATTCAATATTTATAAAAATAAAAACTTTTTTATTTAATTTATTTAAAAGAAATGATAACAAAACAATAAAAAAAGAAGAAGTATTAAAACCCAAAAAAGATATTGCATTAGATATTTACAAAAAATTAATATCTAATAAAATATTGGTACAAGACGTGCCAATTGAATATTTAGATATAATAAAAGAATTTCTTTTAAAAGAGATAGAATTAAAGAAATCAAAGTTAAATAATTTGCAAACCGATATTAAAATAAAATCCTATGAAATAGAACATTTAAGTAAATTAAAAAATACATATTCAGATGAACTTTAAAAAAAGTGGCTTTGCCACTTTTTTTAAAGTTCATCTGAATCAATATAGATATCATTTGAATTTCTCTGTTTTATATAAGACCATACAAGTATACCTATAGCAGCACCTGTAACTCCTACAATTATCCAAGTCCAAGTATTAGTTGTCATTCCAGCTACAGTTACAGCATTTGTAGCTGTTCTTTGAGCAGTATAGCCATTGTTTCCATTATTTGTAGTTGTTGTTCCCATCATAGAATTACTAGTATTTTGCATTCCATCTTTTACATCAGTAACAACATTTTCTGTTCCATGTGTAACTGTATTTAGTCCACTTTTTACACCATTTGAAACATTATTACCAAAATTTTCTATTGCATTTTCTGTTCCACCAACAACATTGCGAACGCCATTAACCATATTATCCATAGCAAATGAATAAACTGCTATAGATAGAAATAAAACAGTTAAAACAAAAGATAATAAAAGTTTTCTTTTCATTTTTTATGACCTCCTTGAAAAAATTGAGCATTTAAAAAGAAATTCTCTATTTATATTATTTCTTTTTTTAAATAAAATATACATAAAAAAATATCACAAAAAAATTGTGATATTAAAACAATAGATTTTTTAAAAATTTAATTTTTCAATCTAATTAAAATAGCGATTGCAAGTAATATTAAAATAACACCAACTGTTATTATTAATATATTTAAAATATTTGAAAAACTCATATTCTCTTGAGCAATGCTACTTACTCCAGATGGGGCAGCGTTTCCACCAATATTGTCTTCTTCAGGTACAGAATCATTATTCAAATTATCTTGAATATTTTCTATATTGTTTTCAGTATCTTCAGTAGTCGTTTCATCTTGTGTTAAATTCATATTTATATCTGTTGCAAAAACAGTAACATTTAACAAAAGTAAAATAATAAATAAAATAACTAAAAATTTTGATATTTTTAACATATATTTCCCTCCATACAATAAAAATTGTTTTTATCTAATAGTACTATATAATCATACACAAAAAATAAAAAAAAGTCTAGTATTTTGAAAAAATTTTTATTAAAGTATTGTCAAAAAAAAGTCAAAAATGTATAATAGAGAAAGTCTATAAAGAGTAGGAGAAAAATAATGGAACAAATAAAGGGTTTAACTAAAAAAGAAGTAGAAAAGAGATTAGAAGAAGGAAAAGTAAATAATTCTAATACAAATAATCTAAAATCTAATTGGGAAATTGTAAGAGATAATGTATGTACTTTATTTAACCTATTTAACTTAATAATTGCAGTAGCACTAGCATGTGTACATGCATATACAAATATGGTATTTATTTTAATAATTATTGTAAATGTTTTAATAGGAATAATACAGGAAATACATGGAAAAAATTTAGTGAAAAAATTATCAATTTTAACAACAGCTAAAGCAAAAGTCATAAGAGATGGAAAAGAAACAGAAATAAATATAAATGAAATTGTTTTAGATGATGTTGTTTTACTATCACAGGGAGATCAAATACCTTCAGATGCATACGTTCTAGAGGGAGAAATAGAGGTTAATGAATCTTTACTTACAGGAGAATCTGATACAATCTTAAAAGAAAAAGATGCAAAGCTTCTTTCTGGAAGTTTTGTTGTAAGTGGAAAATGTTATGCAAAAATAGAAAAAGTAGGGGACGACAATTTTGCAAATCAAATAATTAATGCAACAAAAAAACATAAGCAAGTAAATTCTGAACTTTTAAATTCAATGAAAAAAGTTACAAATTTTACAAGTTTTGTAATAATTCCAGTAGGTGTTATATTATTTGTACAAGCATATATCTTTAGAGAAAATGAGTTACAACAAGCAGTTGTTGCAACTGCTGCAGCTCTTCTAGGAATGCTACCAAAAGGATTTGTATTATTAACAAGTATTGCATTAGAATCAGGTGTAATTAAACTTGCTAAAAAACAAGTTTTAGTACAAGATTTATATAGTGTAGAAACATTAGCACATGTTGATACTTTATGTTTGGATAAAACAGGAACTATAACAGAAGGTAAAATGAAAGTAATTGATATAGAAAAATATGATGAAAAAGTTTTACCAGATACTTTAGAAAATATAATGAATTCTTATGTTAAAGTAACTGATGATAGTAATGCAACTTTTATGGCTTTAAAAAATCATTTCAAAGGTGAAGCAAGATATAAAAAAATAAGTGATATATCATTTTCATCTGAAAGAAAATGGAGCAGTGTTACTTTTAAAGATATAGGAACAATTATAGTTGGAGCGCCTGAAAGATTAACTAAAAGAGCTGGAATAGAGTTACCTAAAATTGTTTCAGAAGCACAAAAAGATGGAAAAAGGGTATTGTGCATAGCATATACAAAAGAAAATATTGAGCCAGATGAATTACCAAATGTAACAATAGTTGCTTCAATTGTACTTGCTGATCCACTTAGAAAAAATGCAAAGGAAATGCTTGGATATTTTAAGACACAAGATGTAGATATAAAAATAATTTCAGGCGATAATCCAGTAACAGTATCTACAATAGCCAAAAGAGCAGGACTTGAAGAATATGAATCATATATAGATTTATCTACATTAAAATCAGATGATGAAATAATAGATATAGTTGATAAATATAGTATATTTGCAAGAGTATTACCACATCAAAAAAGCATAATAGTAAAAGCACTTCAAGCAAAAGGACATCAAGTTGCAATGACAGGAGATGGGGTGAATGACGTAATTGCCTTAAGAGAAGCAGACTTAAGTATCACTTTACCAGAAGCAAATGATGCAGCAAAACAAGTATCACAAATTGTTCTTTTAAATGAAGATTTTAGTGTATTAAAAGATGTGTTAATGGAAGGGAGAAGGGTTGTAAACAACCTTACAAATGTAGCTAGAATATTCTTTATTAAAACTATATATTCAGTTTTTGTATCATTGTTCTGCATATTGACAAATACAGCTTTTCCATTTATACCAATACAAATAACATTAATAGATTTAGCAATAGAAGCATATACATCATTCTTTATTTCATTTGAACCAAATGGCAAGCCAGTACGTGGAACATTCTTACACACAGTTTTACGAAATGCAGCACCATTTGCAATAATGATAACATTAAATACAATTATTTTAACCTATTTAGGACCAGTACTTGAAATAGCTCAAGAACAACTTGTAACTATAATGTATCTGTTAATTGGATTTGTAAGTATTTTAGCTGTACTTGAAGTTTGTATACCATTTAATAAATTACGTGCATTTTTATTTAGTACAACATTTGTAGGATTTTTTGTGGCTGTAATTTTGTTTAGAAAATTATTGCAAGTCGCAACAATAAATAGTAGAGAATTTGGAATATTTATTGTATTTGCTTTAATTAGTACTATAGTACTTACTATAAAACAGAAGATATATAAGAAAATGGGATATTAAGATTAAAGTCAAAAGGCGGTGGATAGCATCCACCGCTTTTTGACGACTAGTACGTTCTAACAAGTCTTTCCTGGTCAAATCTACAAATTTCATATAGAAACTTCTTAAAGCATTTTTTGCTTGCTTCTTCAGGAGTGAGCTTATCTTCCATTACGAACTTTTTAAAATCTAAAGTATCTCTTACACTATTTTCATCGACATAAGTACCATTGGTGAGTATATTGTCCTCCCATTGCTCCCAGTCCTTCTTCATCTTAAAGTGCATTCCATAAAGTGAGTGCAAGGGTTTTCCTTCTTTGTCTATGCCTTTACTAAAGTCAGTAACAAGAACAATTACATACACTCCATCATTGGAGTTAATACTTACAATTTTGAAAGCCATTTCCGTTACGATTTCATTATTTATCTGATTTTTTACGCTACGCTCAAGTTCTTCTACAACCATTGGATGGTTGTAATCTCCTGAAAGAAATTGTTGCCTAGTCATTTTTTTTCAACCTTTCTATAATTTATATTTTAGGCTATGACACTGAATTTACATAACATAATTATAGCATTTTTAGGGCTAAATGTCAAAATTATATAAATTCATTATGTTTATTATATCCAAATAGCAAGGAGCTTCAAATGAAACAAGTTTGTTAACTATTGGGTGAATAAAACTTACTTTATAAGCGTGCAAAGCTTGCCTGCTGATTAAGTTAGATGAATGTCCATACAAAGTATCTCCTAAAATAGGATGACCAATATAGCTTAAATGTACTCTAATTTGATGAGTTCTGCCGGTTTTTAATACACATTTAACTACAGAATAATTTTTATCTTTATTATAGCTTAATACTTCATATTCAGTAATAGCCTTATCTCCATTTTCATTTACACATCTTTCTATTATACTATTTTCTTTTCGAGCAATAGGGGCATTTATAACTCCTTTTAAATTTTCAAAATTGCCTTCACAAATAGCAATGTATTCTTTATAAAATTCGCCATTTTTCATTTGTCTTATTAAACATTCTTGTATGTATTCATTTTTTGCAAATATAACTATACCAGAAGTGTTTTTGTCTAGTCTATTAACAGGTCGTATTTTCTTCTTTAATCCAATAGAATCAAAATAATATCGAACTACATTTGATAAGCTATCTTCAAAATGATCCATAGAAGGATGAACAGGTATTCCTGCAGATTTATTTACTATAAGTAATGCATCATCTTCATATATAATATTTAAATCCATTTTGACAGGAACTATGTTTGAATTATCCTCTTCAAAATCAATGTATATTTCTATGACATCATTTAATTTTAAAATTTTGTCTATATAAGTTGAATTATTGTTAACAAATATTTTATTAGATTTTTTTAATTTTAGTAATAACCTATCAGAAATATTAAAATGCGCTTTTAATACTTCTCTTAAATTTCTATAATTACATTTTTCATTTACTATATATTGTAATTTCATTAATACTCCTATTCTAAAAAATACTGACTTTCATGTCAGTACTTTTAACTATTGTTGGTGCGAGCAATGGGACTTGAACCCATACGCTTTTAAAGCACACGCCCCTCAAACGTGCCTGTCTGCCAGTTCCAGCATACTCGCA
>CALXVN010000044.1 GCA_944392085.1 uncultured Clostridia bacterium
ATCTACTATAAGCTCTATGTTGTGTTTTTTCTTTCTATCTATATCTAAATCATCAGAAAGTTCAACTGTTTCTCCATCTACTCTTGCTCTTACAAAACCTTCTCTTTGAAATTCTTCTAACTGCTTTGTAAATTCTCCTTTTCTTCCTCTTACAACTGGTGCTAATACTTGTATTCTAGTACCTTCTTCTAATTGTAAAATCGAATCTATTATCTGATCTATTGTTTGTTTTTCTATTTTCTTTCCACATTTTGGACAATATGGCACACCAATTCTAGCATATAGAAGACGAATATAATCATATATTTCTGTAACAGTTCCAACTGTAGAACGAGGGTTTCTTGATGTAGTTTTTTGATCTATTGAAATAGCAGGAGATAATCCTTCTATTGATTCTACATCTGGTTTTTCCATTAAGCCTAAGAATTGTCTTGCATAAGCAGATAAACTTTCAACATATCTTCTTTGTCCCTCTGCATATAGAGTATCAAAAGCTAATGAAGATTTACCAGAACCTGAAAGACCTGTTATGACAACAAGTTTATCCCTTGGTATTTCTAAGTTTATATCTTTAAGATTATGCTCTTTTGCACCTTTTATAACTATTTTATCATTCATCTATTTTGCCCCCCTGTCAATCATTACATATTTACAACAATAATATTATACTATAACTCAAATAAAAAAACAATAGTTCGCATTTATTTTATGTAAATATTATGGTATAATTATTTTTATATTATTTGGTAATTAGTACAAATACTTACATTTTATGGAGGTATGCAAAATGGCAAAGCTAACGCTCATCCAATCCTTAGAAGTGTTCGCAAAAAAAGGTGAAGCCCACACTTATAAAAATCTGTGGGATAAACAAATCACAAGATTGCGTAATCAGGGATTCTATGTTATAAAGGTATTTCACACTGGTTTTAAAGGCTCATATTTTTGTTTTGTCCGTTGGGAAAATACCACAACTGGAGCTGCACTTCGGCTTTGGAATCTTACTCAGGAGTCTGCTCAAGAATTCATTTAGTACTAAAAACCATTCCTCTGAACTTCAGGGGAATGGTTTTTTGCTTTTATACTTCTTCTCTATAAATTACATTTTGTCCATTATTTGCAAATGTTACTAATGGTTGATTATGTTCTTTTGCGCCATTAATATATTGGTCTAGATTTTCTGTTTCAAATTCATTTGTGTTTAGTTTATTTATAAAATTATCAGTCATATCAAATATTCCCATCAAAATTACCTCCTTACAATATCTTTATATATTTTACTATATTTTGCCTCAATTTGCAATATTTATGTTAATTTATTTTAATTTAAGTTTCCTTCCAATTCTTTTATCTTATCTCTTAGCTCTGCTGCTTTTTCAAATTCCATATTAGCTGCATATTTAAGCATCTCATCAGTTAATTTATTAATTACATCTTCTATGCTTTCTTCTTTTCCAATATTGTATTTTTCTTCTGCTTCTTCTAATATACTTGCTTTTATAGTATCTCTAATAGATTTTTGAATTGTTTTAGGAGTTATTCCATGTTTCTCATTATATTCCTGTTGGATTTTTCTTCTTCTGTTAGTCTCGGAAATTGCTTTTTCCATAGATTCTGTAAGTTCATCCGCATACATTATAACTTTTCCATCTGTGTTTCTAGCAGCACGTCCGATTGTTTGTATTAGAGAACGTTCTGAACGTAAAAATCCTTCTTTATCAGCATCAAGTATGGCTACTAATGATACTTCTGGTATATCTAAACCTTCTCTTAAAAGATTTATTCCAACTAGTACATCAAATTCTCCTAAACGCAAAGAACGAATTATTTCCATTCTTTCCAATGCCTTTATATCTGAATGCATATATCTTACTTTAATATCTATTCCTGCTAAATATGCTGTTAAATCTTCTGCCATTTTTTTAGTAAGTGTTGTAACTAAAACTCTTTCATTTTTTTCTACTCTTTCTCTTATCTGCTCTATTAAATCATCTATTTGGTTTTCAACAGGTTTTACTTCTATCTTAGGATCTAATAGTCCAGTAGGCCTTATAATTTGTTCTACTACATTTTCTTTTGAATGTTCTTTTTCATAATCTGCTGGTGTAGCACTTACAAATATTACTTGATTTAATCTTTGCTCAAATTCTTCAAATTTTAATGGTCTATTATCAAATGCTGATGGTAACCTAAATCCGTATTTTACTAAAGATTCTTTTCTAGCTCTATCTCCGTTATACATTGCTCTTACTTGTGGAATTGTTGCATGAGATTCATCTATTAATAATAAGAAATCCTTTGGAAAATAATCAAACAATGTATATGGTGCACTTCCTGGAGCTCGTCCACTTATATGTCTAGAATAATTTTCAATTCCTTGACAAAATCCTGTTTCTTTCATCATCTCGATGTCAAAATTAGTTCTTTCTTCTATTCTTTGTGCTTCTATTAGTTTATTATTTTCTTTAAAATATTTTACTCTTTCTTCTAATTCCTGCTCTATTGTTCCTATTGCTCTTTCCATCTTTCCTGATGTTGTAACATAATGAGACGCAGGAGAAATTAATATATGTTTCCTTACCCCTATCGTTTTTCCTGTTACAGGATTTATTTCTGATATTTTTTCTATTTCATCTCCCCAAAACTCAACTCTTACTGCTGATTCTGATTGGTCTGATGGATATATTTCAACTATATCTCCTTTAGCTCTAAATGTTCCTCTTTTGAAATCTAACTCATTTCTAGAATATTGCATAGTAACTAGTTTTCTTAATACTTCATCTCTTCCTTTAGCCATTCCAGGTCTTAATGATAACATCATTTCTTGGTAATCTTCTGGATCTCCCAAACCATATATACAAGAAACAGATGCTACTATTATTACATCTCTTGCTTCAAATAATGAAAGTGTTGCTGAATGTCTTAATTTATCTATTTCATCATTCACAGAAGAATCTTTTTCTATGTATGTATCTGATGATGGTATATATGCCTCTGGTTGATAGTAATCATAATACGAAACAAAGTATTCTACATTATTCCCGAGGGAAAAACTCTTTGAATTCGCTATAAAGTTGCCCTGCAAGTGTTTTATTATGTGCTAAAACAAGTGTTGGTCTTTGTACTTTTTGAATTATATTTGCCATTGTAAAAGTTTTTCCGAGAACCTGTAACACCTAGAAGCGTCTGGAATTTCTTGCCTTCTTCTATTCCTTTTGATAAGTATTCTATTGCTTTGGGTTGGTCTCCTGTTGGCTTATAATCTGAATGTAATTTGAACATATCTCGCCCCCTATATATAACATATTATTATCTTTTTTGTTCTTCTTTGCTTGCTCTTTTAAATAATGTTATAATATCTACATCTTTTTCTTCTTGCAATTTTTTTATCATTTCATCTATATTTATGCTAGCAATATTTATTAAAAAATTAAATAAATCTTGCTCTTGAAATAATTCTGTTGCTTCGCCTTCAGAAATGACATACTTCTTTATTTGTTCTGGAGTTTCTATATTTATTCTATTAGCTATCTTAGAGCTTATTCCATTATAATCTTTATATAATTTTCTTTTCCACTCCTCTACTCCAATTTGTTCAACTACTTTATCAATATCTATTAAATAGTTGTAGAATAAATAACTGTTAATAAATGTAGGAAGTAGCCTCTATAGTAACTATTATTAACATTATTATTTTTTAAAAAACCACGTAAATTTGGCTTTGCTGTGTTTGTTCCATAATGTGATTTAGGCTTATCATCAACTAAATCTGGTGCTATACTACACCAATAAATTCATTTTCATTTTCTTTGTTGCTATTTTTATTTAAATATTCTTGTACTACAAATAAATGCATATATAAACTAGCCATATTATCACTCCTTAATTATTTTATAAATCATCATTATATACTACTTAAGTCGTCTAATTTTTTTCTTATTTTGTATTTTCTAGCATTTATTTTTTCTATCAATTCATCATTTTGTTTTTTATAGAGTTCAATTAACTTCTTGTGTTCAACATCTGTCATATCCTCTTCTTTAATATTTCCTGCCTTATATTCCTTTTGTAAATTAATAATTTTTCTTGTTTCCTCATCTTGCCTTATTTCTATGTTCTCTTTGAAGTTATTGCTTACAATATAATGAGTTATGTTATTGTCTATATTGTCTTGCTTAACTTCTTTTTTCGCAAATAAATTTCTAAAGAAATTTATTATTTTAGATAAAAAGCTCTCCTTATATTCAATTATATTTTTACTCATATTCTATTCTCCTATTTTATAGATTGGTCTTTTTTCTCTGCCTGTACTACTTCATATTCTAATTGTTTCACTCTTTCCAAATGTGCTTGTAAAACTTTTTGTTCTTCTTCTAATGTTTCTAACTGTGTTCTAGTGTCTTCTTCTATTACTTGGCCTCTTTGTGTTATGTCGATTTCACCTTTCAAATACATTCTTATTGTATCTCTAACATTCTTGTCACATATTAAAGAGCCAATCGCCTTTAAATATTCTATACACATATCTACATTTTGTTCAGTTGGTTTGACTTCCTTATCATCTATTATAAGAATGGTTGAACGCAAATATTCTTGTTTGTTAAATGGTCTTGTATATGTTTTATATGGTTTTATATATTTATATAAAACTCTTACAATATCAGCTGACATGTGTTCTTTTTTAGCAAAAGTTATTAGGTCTTCTATACTTGTCCTTGACTTCGTTATGTATTCTTCAATAGTCATTTGTCCTTTCGCTAATTTTTCTGCTTTTTCCCTTAAGCCAAGCCAGTTTTTTCTTTGTGTCTGCTGTATTTTTGCTCTTTCTTCTCTATTTTTTCCATTCTTATCTATACCTTCTCTATTGTAACCATCTTTATCATAACCTTCTATGTTAAATCCTTCTGGGTCGAATTTTGTACCAGTTTCCTTATGTACCCCTTCCATATTAAATCCATTTATATTAAAACCGGCTCTGTTAAAGCCATTTTTGTTATAGCCTTCTTTGTCATAGCCTTCTCTATCATAGCCGTTTTTGTTATATCCATTTCTGTCATATCCATCTCTGTCATATCCATCTCTGTGGAATCCGTCTCTACCATAACCAAATTTATTATAACCTTCTTCGTCATAGCCCTCTCTATCAAATCCATCTTTAAATCCTTGCATATTATAACCATCTTGGTCTAATCCCTTTTTATTAAACTTTGTTCCTGTATCTCTATGTATACCTTCCCCATTAAACCCTTTTCTATTATAGCCATCTTGGTCAAATCCATTTATATCATATCCTTCTGTATTATACTTTGTACCTGTAGCTCTATGTATTCCTTCTGCATTAAAACCATATCTGTCAAAACCTTTTTTATCTCTCCCGTCTCTATCATAGCCATAAATATCATATCCTTCAGGGTTAAATCTTGTACCAGTTTCTCTGTGCTTTTTTAATATGAACCCTTTTCTATCAAATCCGTCTATATCATAGCCATAAATATCATATCCCTCTGGGTTAAATCTTGTACCAGTTTCTCTGTGCTTTTTTAATATGTTGAACCCTTTTCTATCAAATCCATCTCTATCATAACCTTTTATATCATAGCCTTCTGGGTCATATTCAGTTCCTGTTTCTTTATGGATTCCAAAATTTTCTTTTAAACGACAAAATCCATATTTATCATACCCATATTTATCAATTCCTAATTTATTGTATCTCGTACCAGTATACTTATTTATTCCATTTCTATTAAAACTTCTTTTATCATATCCCTCTCTATCGTAACCTTCTCTGTCATAACCGTTTCTATTGAAGCCATTTCTATCATAGCCTTCTTCATCATATCCATTTATATCAAATCCCATTAAGTCTCTTTTTGTTCCTGTTTCTTTATGAATTCCATAATTTTCTTTTAAATGACTAAATCCATATTTATCATATCCATCTTTGTTAACTCCAAATATATTAAACCCTTCTTGGTCATATTCTGTCCCTGTTTCTTTATTAATAAATTTATACCAATCTATCCTTTTCCATTTATCTTCTTCCATTTTTCCTCCTTAAAAATTTTAAATATTTATTCAATTCATTAATACTTATAATAATCTTCTCTAAAATTTCCTTTCTCATCTGTATGTATATCCATATAACATTCTTCACACATACACTCATATAGTTCATATTCTTCTTCTGATATATCTTTAAAGCACATTTCACAGTAATATTTTTCATCTTCGTATTTAATAGGGATATCTATATTTTTTACTACATCATTCCTATTAAATGTATTGTTTCTTTTTATATTATTAGAATATTCTATATAATACCTGCCTTCTGCTTCTTTACTATAATCTTTTTTCCATACTTTTTTAATTTTTACTATATAGCATATTGCCAATATTGGTCCTGCAACTAATCCTACATAAGCCGAAATATATACTTTTACTATAAACCAAATTACTACATATATACCTACTGTACAAAGACATACTAAATGATATAAATCTTCTAAATAACTATATAAAAATTTACTAATTCTATCAATAACAATATACCCCCATGGACAAGCTATTCCTAATAATATTCCCTTAATTGGAACATATTGATTATCTTTGCAAAAGCAATAGCCAATAATAGCCCCAATTATGCTACATGCAATAATTTTAATAACATCTTTATATATTTCAATTAATTCTTCATCTCTTATTTTTTCTTCTAATTTTTTTAACTTTTCTTTATCCATTTTCTTTACCTTTTATTTTCAACTTAAAATAATTATAACATAAAAATAGAATTTTTAATATATATTAAGCCTAGATTATTTATTAATATCTAGGCAGTTTGTTTTAAACTTCAATTATCTCATTATCTTTTGCTAATTTTATAATACAATCTTCTAGTCCGCATTTGTTCAAATGCTTCTGGATTTTCACTATGTATTGGTATAATCATTTTAGTTTTTACAGTTTCACATACTTTTTTTATTGCTTTAAAGTCTGCATGTCCGCTTGTGTGTAAATATATATGGTTCTTGGGTACAAATTCCTGCAAATGTTTATACTCAGTAAATTTTTCATTTAAATATCCATTCCATTGAGAATATATAAATGTACTATTTGGAAATTGTTGAATAACATTTTTAGAAATATAATTATCTCTAACTAACATTACAAAACCTTTTTCTTGCATAAGTGGATGTATGTTATTATCATAACTTAAAACTTTTCCTTTAAATTTATATAATGTACTTCTTGCAATAAAATCTATATACATTAAAATATCTTTTTGATATTTATCACATACAAATAACCTTTTTTCTTTTAAAGCTGCTTTATGTATTGCAGCAATTCTATCAACATTAGTACTACTACACATTACAAAATTATATTTATTATCTTTAAAAATCTTCTCTGCCCTTTTTTGTAATTCATTTTCAGTAATAGTTTCCTCATTATTTCTTGACAGAGTAGTACCTTCACAAATCAAAATATCTACTTTGCCAACATATTTTTTTAGAGCTTTTATAACTGATTTTCCTCTTTGTCCGTGCAGTCTAAAATCACCTGTATGTAGCAATCTTTTTCCATCACATTCTACTAAAAACATATGGGCATTAAATGCGGAATGATCTACTTCTATTGGTGTTACTAATATATCATTTACTTTAATTTTTTGTGGAATTTTATAAGTTAAAAAACTATCTATTCTTTCTAAATCTTTTTTTGATGTTAATTCCACTTTTTTAAGTCTTTCTTGCAATATCTTAAAAATTTGTTTTGAATGCTCACCAATATATATTGGAATTTCTGGAAGTATTTTATTATATAACCCAATATGATCCCCATGATAATGAGTTATAAATACAGCATCAAAACTTGGATTACCAGTATTTAGTCCCACTACTTTGATTTCTGTATTTTTTTCTTTATTTATTGTTGGTAAATTTTCGCCAATATCTATTGCTATTCTTGTACCATTATTAGATTGTATCTCAGTAATACAACCACCTATCTGATGTGTTCCTCTATAAATTATAATTTTCATCTTTATTTCTCATTCCTTTAATTATTTTTAGGTCTTAATCTCCTATTATTTTAATATTCCCCTATCATACATCTCTAAAACTAATTCTAAATCTTCAATTTTATAATAATCCTCACTCGCATAATCAAAATCTTCTTTATCTTTTTTATTATATAACTCATCTAATTCAGTTTGAACTTGTATTTTGCAATGATAGTCTCTAATATTTAAATCAGATTTAACTTTAAAATATATTTTGTAAAAAGCTTCAGGATAATGAACCTTATACCATGCTAATTTAAAAGCATTCATAGTATGGCTTATTGAATGAGATTTTGAAAACATATATCTAATTTTTTCAGCAGATTTTATATACCATTTAGGAATATTATGTTCTTGCATTATTTTTTTATATTCATTCCATTTATCATTATAATCTTTATTGATGTTTTTATCAAGTTGTCTAGAATTTTTTCCTTTAAAAATTTTTCCCATTCTTACAAATTCGACTATATCATAGGTTAAATTTTTATCAATGCCATTGTTTAAGAGATAATTATACATATCTTCTCTATTTGAAATTACTTCATCTACTTTTTTACCTTCATTTTCAATTAATGAAGATGCATTATCAGTCCATGTATTTGTACCATGTGAAAGTGCATAAGTACAAACTAAATCATTAAAATTTCTTGGTTTTACAATTTTTAGCATTTTCTTTACAAAAGTTGTATCAAATCCAATAATTCCTGTTGTATAATTCGCATGTAAAAATAATTGTAAAGTTTCTATATCTTCCATATCAATATCATTTGAGTTAGTATTAGTTTCTTTTTCTAATTCATATATCATAGTAGGATTATTCTGACCCCATATAATAAATTTATAAGACTCGAATTTCCATATTGAGCGAAAGTTATTTATTTTATCTATATTATTTAGATTTGCTTCTTCACATACTATTTTATCTTTTCCAAGTTTTTCTTGCAAATATTTAAATATTTTTGTTTGAATTCTACTTGAAACATTTAATTCTATATCTGGTTCCTTATTATAATCTTTACCTGCAAAAATCTCAAAAGACAAATTATAATAAAGAGGATTTATATTTGTAATTCCTAATAAATATGCTACAAAAGAATTACCTACATTACCTCTATAAGATACTTTATATCCTAGTTCATTAGAATATCTTACTATTACACTATATATTAAATAAATTGTTTCAAAATTATTATCTACTATTGAAGTTAATTCTAAATCTAATCTATTTTTTACTTCTATCGAAAGTTTTTTTCCATATAATTCATAAGCTTTATTATAACAAAGTTTTTTAATAATTTCCTTTGAATTTTTTATCTGTGTGGTTATTAATTCTATGTTAGCTCTATTATCATTCATCATTTTTTATAAACTCTCCTTGTTATTTTGTTTTATTATATATATTTCTTCTTTCTAATTCTTCATCTTTTCAAGTAGTATATTATTTTTCATATTTTCCTTCTAATTTCTAATTGTATAATGTATTATAGAATTGATCACTGAGTTTTTCTATATACTCACACTTTATTAATTTCTTTTTCCAGTTTTCATTTATCTTTTCAATTCCATAATGCATTCCAAGCAACCCACCAGTAATAGCAGCAATAGTATCAGTATCTCCACCTAAGTTAACTGCTTTTAATAATGTTTCATCGTAATCTTTGCTATTTAAAAACAACCAAAATACCGCTTCTAGTGTATCAACTATATAACCCGTTGTTCTTATATTTTCTACTAATTCTTCTTTAATATTACCTTTTAAAATTTTATCATATTTTTTTATTGCTTCTCTACTAAAAAATGAATAGTCTAAATTTTTAATATATTCATATGACAAATCTTTTAATTTTCCTTGTATTATCTCTATTGCGAACATTACAAATATATAACAACCTAATATGCTTATTTCATTAGCATGTGTAATTGATGATATATCCTTAATGTAATTATATATGCTTTCATAATAATCTTTCTCAGGATAATCGCTAAATTTTTTAAAATAGCTGTAATATGCTATAGGTAGCATTCTCATTAGTGAACCATTTCCATTATCCATTTCTCCTGTTTGCCCACACTTTTTTGCTTCGTCCATGTTTATTTCATATTTTGCAAGAGATTGCAATGTTGTTCTTCCTATGTCAAATACTTGTTCTGTTGCAGTATATTTGCTATTTCTAAACCATTGTAAAAATTTATTGGCTATATCATCTGTATCGATTTTTCTTTTTTCTATAATTGAATCCATGGTAGCTAAGGTCATTGAAGTATCATCAGACCAAGTACCTAGTGGTACACCATATGTGCCATACCCTATCATATCAGTTATAGGAAATTTTTTTAGTTCTTCTCGTGTTTTAAATTCTGCTGGAACTCCTAATGCATCTCCTATTGCAAAGCCAATTATTCCATCTTTTACATTATTAAGACTATCTTTTTTATTTTTTCTCATATAATCATCATGATATTCTTTTATTTGCTTTTTTATTTCTTCTATATTTTTATAAAAATTATCATCTATTATATAAAATAATTTCCATCCCCTTAAAGCTGATATATATATATCTTCTAATTCTTTTCTTTTTTCCTCATTATTTGGTAGTTTTATAAATGAAACTAAATTTGATGAAATAACATCTTCTTCATCTTCTGCTTTTATTAAATTAACATCAATATTTAATTCTAAAAAAATATTTTTTATTAAATTTTTTTCTTCTTCATTTACATTATACAATACTACTCTTTCTTTAATATTTTTTTTCATTTATAACTTCTCCTTTTCTTTATATAATATTTTTCTTATCCTGTATTATAAATTCTTCTAGATTAGAATCTACTTTTATTTTATATTTTTTATATACTAAATAGTTCCATATATTTACTTATTTGTGATTTAGTTAATGATACAAGTTCATCTGATTCTTTTCCTATTATAGCAAAATTACTATATATATTTAAATTTCTAAACTTTCTACATAACGGTAATCCATTGCTTTCTGCTTCTTTTGAGTATAATAGATACACATTTTTTTCTAATTCTATTTCTTTATATGGATAATATATAATACCATACAATCTTCCAATATTATTTCTTATTTCTTTAATTTCTGGTGGCTTATTTGGGTAAACAACTAATATCTTTATTTTTCTCATTTTACAACTCCATCCTCTATTAATTTTTTCTATAGTATAATTATTATTTTCATATAATTCAATCTCTCTGGTCACATAAGGTTTACTTTTTGAATTCTAAAACAAAAAAACATATAGAAATTCTGAAGTGAACCCAAATTGTTAGACAAAAAAGTTTAACAAGGAGGGTTCATTTTTTATGAGTAAATATTCAAGTGAAT